>JAJRTX010000081.1 GCA_021545665.1 Zetaproteobacteria bacterium | reverse complement strand
GTTTGGTGAATCAGTACATGGTAGGACGACGATTGTTGCGAGTAACGTAGGGAACGTGTGCCTGAAATTCGCCGTTGCCCCCGAAAACCGGGATTAACGGAGAAAATAGATCGCAGAGGGTTCTGATTGCGATGAATTCCTGAAATTATCGATTCTGTTTTCACGAATCTACCTGAATAGAACTGTCAGCAGGAATAAATCAGGCGTTCCTTAAGCTGCTTAACTTTGAGCATGAATGCTCAACTTTGCTATCATCATATTCCAGAGTGTAAAAAAATCCTTAATGGCATCATCTTGATGCCCCGCATTCTAACTATGCTTTGTCCAGAATTCTTTACACTTTAATAAAATACTGATGAATTGTTAAATAATTGATAATTGTCATTATTATAATTTAGGCGTGATAATTGCGTTGTATTTATTCTAAAATCACATCTCGTCATAATGTCGAATAAATGAAACCAAAGAGATAGGAACTTTAACAATGTCCCGTTATTTTAATAGCAAGTCACTTTCAGTGGCTGTATCGGCTTTAGTGTTATCTACCAGTGTGAATGCCGTTGTTTTGAACACACTGAATGGTGTTGATTATGAGTGGCTAGAATTAACAGCCACACAGGGCATGTCTCGAAATCAAGTTGAAATACAGATTTTGGATACTAGCAGTTTTTTATACGGGTACCGATATGCATCAACTATGGAGGTTGAGAGTTTATTCAATTCCTACGTTGCATATGATGGGATCGATGGTAGTCGAGGCAGCTCAAATGTGGTTGCACAAGTTAATTCACTCTTAAATGATTTTGGCAGCCTACGGTCAGGCGCAGAATCTGGTGTAGTCAATACCGTGGACGTAGGGACTTTAATTTACGGTGGGTTTTCTTCGACTAGTGGAATGTACGGTACGAATGGTGAATGCGATGGAGAATTACCGATGTCGTGCGTGGCGCTCATCTCTACGTTAACAGATATAGATATGAACCCACTTAGCGTAGCTATAGTCGGTGTGTGGGGGTGGGATAGTACCGCCGAACCGAAGCCAAAGCGTGAGTTCGATATATCGACATCCGTAACCGGATCATTTCTGGTTAAAGCCAGCGTCGTCCCAATCCCCGCGGCCGTCTGGCTATTCGGGTCCGGACTAATAGGTTTAATCGGGGTGGCAAGAAGGAAAGCTCACTCTTAACGCTAGCACTGTTACAGCATCACTATCATAGCGCAATGGAAAGGGAAAGCTGAGCACCCACTGGCGCATAGGCTGTTCGGGCAGAACTTCGTCGACCAGCAGCGCGGCGCTTTCGGCCATGCGTCGTGCACCGCAGCTCGGGCAGAATCCTCTTCGTTTGCAGCTGAAAGCAACCAGATGCTCGGCGTGACAGGACTCGCAGCGCACCCGCAGAAAGCCCTGTTCGAGCCGGCCGCATTGGAGAAAATCTTCGAATTCCCGTCGCACATAACCTGGCAATTCCCTGCCCTGCTCTGCCATAAACGCTGCGAACGCCGGGTAATACTCATCGACGATCTGATAGAGAAGGGTTTGCTCGGGCCGGTGACGCCGGTAACGTCCAGCATCCCGATCCCGGCTGGCCATCCTGGCCGCCACATGAGGCATGATCCGCTTCCTTGCGATACGTGTTTATATACAGTCTATCGCTTAGCGGAAAGTTCTTTAACCCTCAGCCTAAATGCCTGCCAGTGCCAGACATTGCCTGCCTGTGCCCGTCACTCCCACTCTATTATCAATAAGGAATTTTCAGCCTTTATTTTCAATAGCTTATTTCCATGACAAATGGAAATACCATGCAAATACCATGTTCGGAAAATTCTTCGAAATACTCTCAAAAAGCGGTCACTTGAAAGCTTCGCCACAGGCACTCCCGGGCATCCTCAGCCAGAAAAATACAAACATTGACAATCTTTGTATTTTTGCCTACTATTCTTTGCAAAGGCATCTACCCTTGGAGGTTGTTTATGCATGTATCACTTACACCCGAACTGGTAGCCCGCATCAAAGCCAGGGTGGAAAGCGGCCTGTACAACAATGCCAGTGAAGTCATCCGTGAAGCACTGCGTTTTATGGAAACCCATGAAGACTGGATTCACGAAATCAAACTGGCCCGGCTTCGTGAACAACTGACAGTCGGCGTAAACCAACTGGACCAGGGAAAAGGTATCGCAATCGAATCAAGATCAGCGCTCGACACCTTGTTTGACGATATCAAAAGCTGACCCTCATGGCGCCCCATCAACTCGTCATTGCGCCAGCGGCCAAAACTGACCTCAAAGACATTTACCAATACGGCTTACGGCAGTGGGGACAAGTACAGTCTGAAAGCTACCTGGCTGGCATAAAGAACCGGTTCTGGTTACTGACTCAGCAACCCCTTATGGGTGCCGAGCGCAACGAACTCCTGCCAGAAGTCAGAAGCCTCCCAATAGAAAGTCATACCCTGTTTTACCGTGTGACTGCGGACACGGTTGAAATCATCCGTGTACTACATGGCCGCCAGGATCCACAACGCCATCTGAAATAGACTGTTCCAGAGCGTGAGCATTTCAAGCTATCCAGTACCATGCCAGCACCAATCTTCCTTACATGGTATCACCGCCTTCTGCCTCACTCCCCACAGAAAATACCATGTTCAGAAAATCCTTGAAATGAACACATTTCCAGCAAACCCGTATGCGCTCTATCCCTCATTCAAACAAGATTTCATCGGAATGGCCAGCTGATTATTACAGGCAGATCCTTTGCCAAGGAACTGTTGAAATAGTCCCATTTTGGGACTATGATTCGCGCATACATGAGAATCATTGCACTGTCGACGCTGAAAGCCTTTTGGGAAGAGAACCCGGGGTATCAGGATGCCCGGGAGCCAACATTGGCCTGGTACCGTTATGCCTTGCATGCCGACTGGCGCTCACCTGCCGAGGTCAAGCAGGATTTCAGGAATGCCAGCATCCTTCAAGATGGCTGTGTGGTGTTCAATATCGCGGGAAACAAGTATCGACTTGTCGTGTGGATCAACTACGCCTACAAAGTGGTGTACATCCGCTTTATCGGCACCCATAGGCAGTACGACAGGATTGATGCACAAACCATTTAACTACCCCGACAGCATGAGAGAAATTAACCATGGACATCAAACCGATTAAAACCGATGCCGACTACCGCGCGGCATTACAGGAAATTGAAAGCCTGATGATGGCAGAACCGGATTCGCCGGAAGGCGAAAAGCTGGATGTCATGGTCACGCTGATTGAGGCTTATGAAGCCAAACACTTTCCCATGGATTTGCCTGACCCTGTGGAAGCGATCAAGTTTGAAATGGAGCGCAAGGGCTTAACCGTAAAAGACCTGGAGCCGATGATCGGTAAAAGTAATCGCGTTTACGAGATTCTCAATCACAAGCGTTCACTGACATTGAAGATGATCTGGAAACTCCACGAAGGACTGGGTATTCCGGCTGAGTCGCTGATCAAACCACCCCAAGTTCATGCCTGATCAATATCGCCATGGAGAAAATTGTTTTGAACATGGGCAATCGATTTGAGGCTGGCTAATTGTGCTCTCTAACAAAATACCATGTTCGCGCCAAACTGACCCTCATGGTATTACCAGATTTTGCGTTGCAGCCCGCAGAAAATACCATGAAAAATACCATTGATGATGCAGATTACATCATCAATACGGAATATTTATTACTTTATAATCAATAGGTTGTAAATTCCCATCACTCCCACTCGATAGTGGCCGGCGGCTTGCCTGAGATATCGTAGGTAACACGCGAGATACCGGCGATCTCGTTGATGATGCGCCGCGACACATGGTCGAGGAACTCGTACGGCAGGTGCGCCCAGCGCGCGGTCATGAAATCGATGGTCTCGACAGCACGCAGCGCGATGACGTAGTCGTAACGTCGGCCGTCGCCGGTGACGCCGACGGACTTGACCGGCAGGAACACCGCGAACGCCTGGCTGGTCTTGTCGTAGAGGTCGTGCTTGCGCAGTTCCTCGATGAAGATATGGTCCGCCAGCCGCAGCAGGTCGGCGTATTC
>JAJRTX010000080.1 GCA_021545665.1 Zetaproteobacteria bacterium | reverse complement strand
GCTATGGGCTCTCGAGCCATACAGAAAACTGGAGTTTCAATACAAGGATGTAGTGGCATTTCATCTGATCGATAGTATGGATGGGGACGCAGCACGAGGGGATTGGTCCGGAAACATGGGGGGGGTTATTCGACCGTTGCTCGAATGGAATACGCAGTACGAGTTACAGGATGAAAACATTATAAGTGAGGCGGGAGCGCAAGCCGGGAATTCCTGATTCATGGTGAACAGAAAAGGTTGCGTGATATTTTCTAGTCAGCAGACCGGGTGGCCGGGTACTGTGAAAAAGGGTCGAAATCCCCTCATACCTTGAAGACAGTCCGGGGTTTTATAGTCTATGCCAGATCCTACTATCAGCAGCATGATTCAAACCAATAATCCTGGTGAAGAGATGTTCTCTCTCATAGAGAGATTATTTCCTATTTGTCGCAGCATTACCGGGGATGGGGTGCGCGACACTCTACAGCATATCAGCGAGCATATACCACTTGACGTGCATGAGGTGCCCACTGGTACTCAGGTATTTGACTGGTCCGTGCCACGCGAATGGAATATCAAGGATGCATATATCAAGAACAGCAGGGGTGAGCGAGTTGTCGATTTCAGAAAATGCAACCTGCATATTGTCAGCTACAGTGCCCCGGTGCATGTAAAAATTTCTCTGGAGGAATTAAAGAATCATCTTGTGACATTGCCGGAGCAGCCTGACTGGATTCCTTATCGTACCTCTTATTATCAGGAAACGTGGGGATTCTGCCTGAGTCACCACCAGATGCTGGCCCTGGAAGATGATATCTATGAAGTCTGTATTGATTCTTCATTGGAGGATGGCAGTCTTACTTACGGTGAGTATGTCCTGGAAGGTGAGCTGGAAGATGAGATTCTGCTATCCTCGCATATCTGTCATCCCTCGCTGGCCAATGACAATCTTTCCGGAATCGCATTGCTGACCTTTCTGGCCCGGAATCTGCTGAATCAGAAGCGAAAATACACATACCGTTTTTTGTTTGCGCCAGGCTCTATTGGATCACTGGTTTGGCTTGCTAGAAATGAACACCATGCCTTATCAAAAATAAAACATGGCCTTATTGTTTCATGCGTCGGAGATGCTGGTGGTCCGACATACAAGCGCAGCCGGTGTGGTACGGCAGCAATCGATAGAGCAGTTGAGCATGTTCTAAAGCATTGCGGGAGACAGGCTGTAATCGAAGATTTCTCTCCATATGGTTATGATGAGAGGCAGTATTGTTCACCGGGGTTCAATTTGCCGGTTGGGCTATTTGAAAGAAGTAAGTATGGAGACTTTCCGCAATATCACACATCTGCAGATAATCTTGATTTCATTCAGTCTGATTACCTGTCAGAGTCCTATAACATGGTTGCAGGAATCCTTGACGTTCTGGAGTTAAATGCCAGGTATATAAATACTAACCCTAAGGGTGAGCCACAGTTAGGTAAGCGTGGACTTTACAATGCAATAGGTGGGGACAGTAAGGCTGCGCAAAAGAAAATGGCAATGTTTTGGGTGCTGAACCTGTCTGATGGACAGCATACCCTTCTTGATATCTCGGAGAGAGCAGGTTTGCCATTTGAGGAGATTTACGCTGTATCACAGATATTGATGGAAAAAGGCCTGTTAAGGAAAGACGAAGAGGAGTCGGTATGAAATCTGGCCTTGTGATTGGTATGAACTTAGACTGGAAGGACGTAATCGGTGCAATTGATAAATAAATTTTTGCGGCCAAAAGCTGAAAGGTTGATAAATTATTCCCTGAGAATGCAGCGACAAACCTCCAGGAGGGGCGAATATATCTTCATCGCTTCCCTTCCGAAAACCGGCTCCACATTTATGGCAAAAGCGCTTGAGAATTTGACCGGGTTCCGCTATGTGAATCTTGCCTATGCATATGAGAGAAACGATCAAAATCTGTATTTGCCAAAACTGGTCGATGCTTTCAGTTTCGGTAGTGTTACCCACCAGCATGTCAGGGCTACTGCACCAAATATAGAATTAATGAACACTTTCTCTATTCGGCCTGTTATTTTGACCCGCAATATATTTGATGTAGTGATCAGCATTCGTGATCATATGTTTAACGAAGGCTATGCGTTTCCGACCTTCTACTGTAATGAAAAATTCCAGGATCTTGATGAATCATCCCAGTTAGATCAGATAATAGAGCTTGGGCTGCCATGGTATTTCAACTTTTATGTGGCATGGTACGAGGCATCATCGTCAAAAAGTATTGAGACGCTCTGGATGAAATATGAGGAAGTTATAGCAGACTGGGGAGCTGCTTTGGAAGCAGTCTCTCAGTTCTATGGAATGGATAAATCAAAACAGGAAATAACAGTTTCACTAGAACAGACCAGGGAAATGCAGAAACAGAAAACGAGGCTAAATGTAGGTGTTTCCGGGCGTGGATTAAACTCCCTGACTGAGCAGCAAAAGGAAAGAATTGTTAGCATGGCACGCTTCTATCCCTGGGTGGATTTTTCAATGATAGGTATTGAGAAGGATGAAAATAATATTTCATGAGTCTTCGATCAGTAAATTGGAGTTATTGATATGTGGTGTGCCAGGGATAATAAATTATGTTGATTGATGCGCGAAAAATAGATGAAGGTACTGTAGTTGAAGCTGATGTTTGTATTATTGGTGCTGGTGCTGCCGGCATAACCATGGCCAGGGAATTCATAGGGCAATCATACAAGATATGTTTGCTGGAAAGTGGTGGGTTTGATGTAGATGGCGATACCCAGTCACTTTATGATGGTAAAAATATTGGGCACAGCTATTACCCGCTGGATATTTCCAGGTTGCGTTTTTTTGGTGGTACGACTAATCACTGGGAAGGCGCATCTATTCCTATGGAAGCTATAGATTTCGAGGCCAGAGACTGGGTTCCACATAGCGGCTGGCCAATAACATTTTCTGATCTTGAGCCATATTATCAGGGCGCACAGGCCATATGCGAGGTTGGACCTTTTGATTATAGCGCTGAGACATGGGGGAGGGATGACCGGCCTCCGGTAAAGTTTGCGTCAAATAGATTGATTAATACCATACTTCAGTCAAGCCCGCCAACCAGGTTTGGGGAGAAATATCGCAATGAAATTCTGGATGCTCCGAATATTGATACATATCTATATGCCAATGTGACGGAAATAGAAGCAAGTGAAAATTCTCGCTCAATAACGAGCCTGCATGTAACTTCATTGGAAAAGAATCCTTTCTTTGTTAAAAGCAGGATTTTTATTCTTGCTACCGGCGGGATAGAGAATGCCCGGTTACTATTGCTTTCCGATCGTGTTCAAAAAACCGGCCTGGGTAACCAGAATGATCTGGTGGGTCGCTTTTTTATGGAGCATCCTGTCGATGAAACAGGATATTTTTTGCCGACGAAATTCAGTCGAAAATTCTATGGGTGGTACCGCAGGAAATTTAATGACGGAGGGCGAACTGGGGAGATTGCTGTATCAGGGTTTCTTAAGGTCAGCGAGCAGGCTATGAGGGAGAATAAACTGCTGAACAGTGCTTTTAGTCTTTCCTCTACCAATATGGAGCGGGTTTCCAAAGGCGTTGATTCCTTAAAC
This sequence comes from Zetaproteobacteria bacterium, assembly GCA_021545665.1. Next base: position 17,117 of record JAJRTX010000080.1, on the reverse strand, counting down.
AAGATACTTGATGACCTTGGTGATGGAGATCTCCCGGATGAATTCTCAGAACACCTGGGGAACGTGATCGATGATATCGATGATGTATCTCTAGCGGTCTATCGAAAGGTTACCGGGAAACAGCGCACTATTTTTCGGCTGAGCTATTGGGCCGAACAATCTCCGAACCCGGATAGCAGAGTGAGTTTATATTCTGAACTGGATGCGTTGGGACAGAAAAAGGCAAGGCTTGATTGGCGTCTAAATGGACAGGACCAGCGAAATATCATACGACTGCATGAGATTCTTTCTGAGGAACTTGGAAGGGCAGGGCTTGGCCGCCTGAGGCTGGATTTTGATGAAGATTCAAATGACTGGTTATCAATGCTCAGGGGTAGCTTTCACCACATGGGAACTACGCGTATGCACAAGGATCCGAAGCAGGGGGTTGTAGATGCAGACTGTCGGGTACATGGTATCAGTAACCTGTATGTTGCAGGGAGTTCTGTTTTTACCACCAGCGGCCAGGCGAATCCCACACTGACTATCGTCGCACTTTCCTTGAGGTTGGCAGATCATCTCAAGGAGGAGTTGGCATGAGAAAATCAGGGAAAATTACACGTCGCTATTTCCTGCAATTACTGGTGCTATTGGCCGGTTATGGTGTCACGACAAAGGTTTTTGCCGGGGCAGCTAGTCCTGGAAGTGAGCATGTTGAGCAGCTTTCAAAAAAATTGCTTGATATTCTCGGTGAGAAAAACAGCGCGTATATTGTGGGTCGTAAATATATAGAAAAGGCTCCCAACGAAGCCGACCCCAAACAACTTGTGGCTATGATATGTAGCGGATCTGATGATTTCAGGTGTGATGGTGAAATGTTAAAAAAGCATGTGATTATGCAATCAAGGTCTGATTTCTCAAATGGCAGGACGGTCAGTGTCGATGGCTGGGTGCTCTCATTGACTGAAGCGCGACTCTATGCTCTGGCATCGATAACACAGGGATAACCCAGATATGTTTACTAAGGCAGCCAAATTAGCACCCCAATCATTGTATGCCTTCCTGGGGGTTTTTGCTGTTTATCTAATACTGAGGCTGGTTGCCTGGAATAATACCGTACTTCTTGAAGATACGGACAGTCTTGGCTATATGCGCTGGATCAAGGTCTTTATGACTTTTGATATTGGCAGGATTATTGACATCGATCCAGATTTTACACCGTTCTACCTCTTTTTTAGCTCGTTATTCAGCCTGGTAGCTCCTTCAATAGAAATAGGGGCCAGGTTAACATCGCTGGCATTCAGTCTCCTTCTGTTCTTTAGCATCCTGGGAATAGGGCGATTAATTGCAAAACCCTGTGAGATTACACCAGGCTTACTTCTGTTGAGTTTCAGTTCTGCACTAATTCCATTATCTTTTGCCATCTTGACGGAGCCTTCGTATATCGCAACGGTCTATCTGGGGTTATGGCTGTTCTGGATGCAATATAAAAACCCGACAGTTGGAAGCGGAATTTTATTGGGGATCGTATTTGGCTTGTCTTTTCTGAACAGAATAGAAGGGATTATTTATCTTGCCGTTATACCATTTTTGCAAATGGTGCACTTTCTGTTTGTTAAGGAACGTGCATATAGCCTCAAAAAAATATTGGTGTGGGCAGCGGTTTATATCGTGGTGTTTTCAGCTGTTATCGCCCCACAAATCTGGCGCGTAAGTAATATTGTCGGTGAGTTCTCGCTAAATGGCCGGGAGGTGTGGTCAGTAATAATCAATACCCAGCCAGACAAATCATGGGGAGAAAAATTCTATGCGCTTGACTATAGCCCCAGTGAGGCCAATATTCACTATTTAAAGCGTCATCCGGAAGCCTGGAAAGAAATGGTGTCAACATTTGACCCCATGAGTTATGTAAGAAACTTCGTAAAAAATACCCGGAAACTGTTGCGCTCCCAGCTGAATGTCATAACGGGGCCGTTGGGCTTGTTCTTTTTTGCCTGTGGTCTATACGCCCTTTTCAGATCCCGATTATTGTATGAAAATTTTCTTGTGTTAACCTTCCTGGGCGCCAGCATAATTCCACCATTGTTACATACTGCCTTGCCAAGGCATTTGCTAATAGTGACGCCGCTGATCTGGCTGGTGGCAGGTATTGGTATCATGTTCATCGCTCGTCATCTTGCATGCGCTTCGGGGAGGCTGCATTTAAATTCAAATGCAATAGCTGCCATCCTGACAGCTGTTGTGATCAGTGTGTCGGCTGCGGATATTAGAAGTGCGGTACTGGATCCACCAGTCCAGAACAGGGAGTACAGTTTAATCGAGCTTGAACAGCCTGTTAAAATCGTCAATGAAATTGCCGAGGATGTACTGGGCAGGCAAGCCGTCATCGTTGCTCATACAGGTTATCTGGCATATTTTACAAACAGCAGGCAGGTTTATTATGCTTATGCTGAGCTATCGCCATTTCTGAACTATGTTGAATTGAATCATGCTGATTTTCTTTATATTCAGCATAACCGTGTGAAGGATTACCCGTTTTTTTCTGAATACCTGCAGGGTGGGCTACCACAAGACTATATCAGGGTATATAGAGGGGAAGATGCTGATGGGGGTACGGTCGAGTTATACTGGAGACCCAGGGATCATAATGCCCGGAATCGCTACCTGAAGCTGAAAAAAGACTAGTTCCGGGAGTCGGCGGGTTACAGTGCTGCCAGTTCCTGATATGAAATCAGGGTGATTCCCGATTGTCTTAGCAGGTCTTTTATCTCTGGGTCGATCAGTGCATTATACTCATCCTGCCAATGGTAACCCCAGTGATCATATTGCTCGGATTCCCGTTCCAGCCCCGGGTGACACATAAGCTCGCAGCTTCCTGAGTCAGGAAGATGTCGTAGCAAGATGCGTATGTTTTCACCGTTTAGTTCTCCACCAAAGAAAAACCCAGCAAAGTGATCGGTGTGCAGGTAACCCGTGTTTTGTCCTAGCCCACAAAGGAAATTTAAAACCAGCATGGATGGTGCCCTCGACAGGGCCCGCTTTCCCCGGAGCATATAGCTGAAAATACGCTCTCTCGGTACGCGTATGGCCGGGATGCCATATTTCCTGCCTAGTTCAATAACGATCATCCTTATTTTGGGCAAGGCGTGGAGATGTTGATGGCTATCAAAGTGGGACACAGAAATACCCTGGTCCAAAATTCTTTCGATTTGAGCTTCAAGCTCATTGCGTACTTCCTTCAGGTTAATTTTTCCCTTGAAGTATCTTTTTATGAATGTATTGGCATGATTGTAGAAATGTTTGTTGGCGGTCGTAAGGCTTGGAACGCTGGCAGCATCAAGTAATGGTTTTTCCTCTACAAGGGTAAGATGGATGCCGATGTCCAGGGAAGGGGTCTCCCTGGCCACTACAATGGCATTTTCAAATGCTGCGCCGGTTGCCATCAGAGAGGTTGATGTTAATATACCTTTGGTATGTGCTTGCAGAATCCCCTGGTTTACGTGTTCTGAGATACCAAAATCATCGGCATGTACGATCAGTTTGCATCCCTTCATATTAGTTACCTGACCTGTCTGGTCTCTACGGATTCTTCAGAAAACGTCCAGTACTTGTTGCCAGCAAAGTTAAAAATCATGACCAATAGTACAGCTACAATCCATGCAGACATATAATTGAAATTCATCATATCGACAAAAGCAAAAATGATTGCAGTCGTGAGGGCAAGCCCCATCATATTGAGTATAAAGAAGCGCCGGGCCTGGTTGAATGTCCCGTTTTTTACCTTGAATGTCCAGGTCTTGTTTAGAATGAAGCTCTGAATCATTCCAACACCATAAGCAATGATGCTCGATAAGGTGCCGTTGAGAACTGAGGCATCAAAGCTGTCGTGGGTGATGTATGTCAAGAGGCTGGCAGGGTGCCATTGGGTATAGCTAAAGTAGTAGACAATCGTGCTGATCGCCACGTTCATGCAGCCTACTATTGAGAACCTGATAAACTGTCCCAGGGCGGGTTGCTGAAATATTGATGTCAACAATCAGTTACCTTTGGCGACGGGTTGCTTGTGCTGAACCCAAGCGTTTCCTCAACCAGGAAGCGCGGGCGCATGCGGACCTGGACAACTATACGACCGATATATTCGCTTAAAATGCCCAGAGAAATAAATAACATGCCGAACAGCAATGAGAAGATAGCGATAGACGATGCCCAGCCCGGTACTGTATGTCCATCAATCAGTTTTGCGAGAATCGCATACAGAATCCCGAGGAATGAGATAAAACTTGCAGAAAACCCCAGCATGACCACAATACGTAAAGGGACAATAGAAAATGAGCTGACCCCATGCCAGGCAAAACGCAGCATTTTGATAAATGTATACTTGGTGGTGCCGCTGAATCTGTCTGCACATTTGAAAGTCAGGGTCGAACTCGAAAAGCCGATCCACTGAACGATACCACGCAGGAAAAGGCCTTCCTCTCCAAATTGTAACACTTCATTCAGCACCTGGCGGTCAAGCAGGCGAAAATCCGCCATGCCATTCTCCAGGTCTACACCACTCAGATAAGAAAAAACCTTGTAGAACAGACGGGAGGTATACAGTTTGAAGGGGGGGGTATTGTCGGCCTCCAGGCGTTTGGTCTTGACAATCTTGCTGCCCTTTTTCCACTCTTTGACCATGTCTGGAATTAATTCGGGCGGATGCTGAAGATCGGCATCCATGGAAATTATTGCTTTTCCCTGTGCCTGTTGCAGGCCGGCAAAAAGTGCGAATTGATGCCCAAAATTTCTAGATAGCCTGACGCCTTTGATATGACTGTCGGTCTTGTTTAGCTGTTGTATTTCCTTCCATGTCTCATCTGTGCTGCCATCATCCGAGAATATGATTTCCCATGAGAGTCCAAGGGGTGACAAAATGCCTTTGAGTCGATTTGCTATCTCGTCCAGATTGCCAGACTCGTTAAATGCCGGGATAACAATTGACAGGTCGACTGAGTTATCCCGCGGGGCATCTGAAGTTGGCATCGTATTCATCGGGAATCAAATGGTCAGGTTGTCAGGTAGCTTGTATTCTTCATGCCATGATCAGGAATCATGGCTGTCTCAGGGTTACGGGCATTTCTGCAGTATCCCCGCCGTCAGGGTCTGTTCCCACACTGGTGCCATTTTTCCGTAGCCGGTCGAGTTGGGGTGCTCCTGATTGAACAGGTCATCAGGATAGGTTAATGCGCCTTCCTGGTCTACAATAATAATATCGTCAGGATAAGCAGGATTATTACTATTATTGACGCGATCCAGGGCCATGGCGACAACATTATCGTTAAATGTGGTGACAACCGAGGTGATCGGATTCTGGTTGATGATGCGCGCCAGGATGACGGTGACCGGGTTGCCTGCAACGCTGTTCTCCCAGAGATCGATCTCATTCAGGATGCTCTCAACGTCAGCTGCACTGGTATCAAGGCCATTGGTGCCGATATGGAGCAATATGATGTCAGTGGGGTTGGCATCCAGCCAGGCGCGTATTCCATCAGTTGGGTATCCCACCTGGCCCCAGGCAATTTCATCGTCTCGCCACCCACCGTGGCCCTCGTTGTCCGAGTCGAAGGGCTGCAGGGATGGGTCGTTGCCGGTGAGGGAATCACTGCCGACAAAATCAAAACTGTAGCCACTGGCGACCAAGGAGTCATACAGTGGCTTTCTATATCCCACCCTTAGCTCAATGGGTGGGGTAAGAGCGTCCATCGTGCCCCGGGTAATGGAGTCACCCAGCGGCATGATTTTCTGGTCAACGATGACGGTCTCGGTGCCAATACTGAAGCCGCCATCAAGGTCTTCGACGCGGAAGTCAAAGCTATCCGTTCCTCGCGAACCCGTACTATTAGGTGTATAGGTATAAGTGCCATCCGAGTTGAGATTGACACTTCCCTTTGCCCCATTACTGATCAGACTGTAGGTCAGCATGTTGCTGGGTGTCTCCACATCGGTGGCTGTGAGAGTGCCATTCAACGCTGTGTCCTGGGGGGTTGTCGAACAGGTGGCGACGGGGGTCGGGGGCGCATTGATAGTGACGGTGACGGTTGCCAGGTTTGATGTCTGGCCGCCATCATCATCTACCGTGTACTGAAAGGTATCCGTATTGGGGCCTGTGAAGCCGGTATCCGGGGTATAGGTAACAGTGCCGTCTGCATTGGCGACAGCGGTACCATTTGTCGGCTGCGAGCTGATGACGACTGTGGCGGAATCTATGGTGCTGTCGATATCGCTATCATTATTCAATACATTCAGAATGACAGCCGTATTTTCGTTAGCCAGGCCGCTATCATCGACTGCCAGCGGGGGGTCATTAACCGGGGTAACCGTAATCGTGACCGTGGCCGTATTGGAATCACCCGTTCCGTCATTGGCCCTGTAGGTGAAGCTGTCGCTGGTGGTCTCGCTACCATCATGGGTATAGCTGAAGGAGCCATCCGGGCTCAGGGTAAATGCCGAGGCATTGGCAGGGCCCGCGACCAGAACAGCTGTCAAGGGATCGCTTTCCGAATCAAGATCATTGGCCAACACACCTGTCAGGGCGTTTACAGTAAATGTGGTCCCTTCACTAGCGCCACTATAGCTATCATTAACAGCGACAGGCAAGTTGTTCACCGGTGTAATCGAGATTGTGACGGTGGCCGTATTGGAATCACTGGTGCCGTCATTGGCCCGGTAGGTGAAGCTATCACTAATGGTTTCGCTGCCATTATGGGTATAGCTGAAGGAGCCATCCGGGTTCAGGGTAAATGCCGAGGCGTTGGCGGGACCGCTAACCAGAATAGCGCTTAAAGGGTCATTCTCGGTATCAGTGTCATTGGTCAACACACCGATGACAGCGTTTCTGGTTAAAGTGCCGCCTTCATTGACGCCTGAATAGCTGTCATCCAGTGCGCTGGGAGGGTCATTCACCGGGCTGATGGTGATGGTGACCGTGGCCGTATTCGAGGTATTGGTCCCGTCACTGGCCCGGTAGGTAAAAATATCACTGGTTGTTTCACTGCCATTATGGGTGTAGTCAAAAGAACCGTCCTGATTCAGGGTAAAAGTCGACGCGTTGGCGGGGCCTGCCACCAGTACTGCACTGAGCGGGGCACTGCCTGTTGTGGTGTCATTGGTCAGGACACCGCTGCTTTGTGGGACTGACAGTGTGCTGCCTTCAGCGGTTGTCAGAGGGCCATCATCGACAGCCGCCAGTGTGGCTGTCGAGTTGTTGCTACCCCCACCACCACAGCCGCTAAGCAGCCCCAGCATGATGAATAAAAGTGCTGTGGGATGGTGGGCGGTTGCAGCTTGTGATTTACAGTTTTTAATCGGCATGAAGGTAATATGGTAGTTCTATTTTACTGAACACATCCCGGGATGCAGGGGGAATATCAATGGCTTGCTAGATATATGCCAGTTTGCTTCGCTGGCGTGCGCGGGCCCGGTCCGGGGCCCGCGTGAGCGGTTTAGGTTAATTTAAATGAATGTGAGTAGCCTTCCTTTTGCTACTTTTGCGCCTGTCGGTCAATTAGCGCGCACAGCGGAAGCCGATGCCAATAGATGCGGAAGACGGCGCTCTGCCAGCAGATATAGCGAACACCCCTGCATTGACGCCACTGTTGTATAAACCGCCGCGAATTATTGCTGCAGGCTGATTCTGTGCGTTAGTACCCTGAGTGCTGGCAGGGGTAATATCGAACATCACATCATCGCCATAATTGGTGCCAGCGCCGCTGTTATTGTTGGAATTTCCAGCCTTTCCTTGTGTCCAGTCGGCAACCCATTCATGGACATTACCGACCATGTCGAATACGCCCCAGTTGGAAACACACTGGTTTGTACCGCCAGCGCTGGTGCCAGTATTGACTGTATTGGGTGTGCTTGTATTACATTCATTTACAGTATCGCTACCGGCAGCGCCAGGGTCTGGTGTCCCTGCTGCAGCCATTTGCCATTCTGCATTGGTCAGCAGGCGTTTGTTCACATTGGCACAGGCTTGCTGGGCCTGGAACCAGGTGATATCAGAAGCCGGGGTAAAACCTGCTACGCTACGTGCAAAGATAGCCGCTGTGCTGACAGTGCCGGTGTTATCCATGGCGCTGCAATTATTGCCATTCGCAGTACAGGGGATGGCTGTTTCAGCTCCGTCTACAGCGCCGCTGTTGTCCGTATCCCCGTATTGGATGCTGCCATCTGCATTCCATACGCTGGCCTCATAGATGTCTACGCAGATCGGGCCGACCCTGGCCATGTCGCTGGGGCAGGTAGCCGTGCCACTTTGTAGCGCAGTAATTGACGCAGTGTTGGTGCCAATATCTGCGGTATTGGTGGCGATATTTGTCACGTTGGTGGCAATATCGCTGGTATTGGTTGCAATATCTGTCGTGTTGGTTGATATGTCCCCAGTGTTCGTAGTGATATTAGTGGAGTTAGTTGAGATGTTCCCTGCATTTGTCGCGATATCAGTTGTGTTTGTTGAAATATTTCCTGTATTTGTATTGATTGACGCAGTATTGCTAGTTATAGCTCCGCTATTGGTTGTTATGGCGCTCTGGTTATTGGATATATCTGTAGCGTTGCTCGTGATACTGGTGCTGTTGGTTGTAATGCTGGCGGCATTGGTGGTGATCCGGGAGTCATTGTCATCCACTGCCGTTTTTGCAGCTGTAAAATTAGCATTTACCTCTGCTGCTACTGCCGCTGTATTGGCGCTGAATGTATTGGGAATGGTGAGCGATCCTGCCCATGCCGATGTCCCGCCCAAAGCAATAATCGCTGCTCCGATTGTCGTGATAGCTGATTTGTTCATCCCTTTGATATCCTCACTGCTGTGTTTTACTGTAATAGACGTTTGGTATTAACCAGGTGCCGGTCTGTCAGCCCCAATTATCTTCATCCCAAACCATTTCATCCCAGTTACTGGAACTGGATCCTGATCCGCTGCCTCCACCGCCACCGCCACAGCCGCTCAGAAACGCAACCAGCACGATAAGCATGAAAGTTTTGATCAATAGTGTCGATTTCATAAACCATCCCTAATGTTATATTCAACTCAACAGATCCGGCCACATACGACCATTTCTCACCACACAAATCAGTGTAATTGTACCTGATTATACTATAAAAATCAATGGCGTTCGTCTGTCACTATGTTTTTGATGATATACCCAGGACCTTATACTATGAATAACGTTTGCAGTATTGGCATAGTTCCTTATATTAGCGTTTTTGCCTGAATTTCCTTTAGATATATCAAAAAGATAATCTTGCCTGGTCAGGAAAATATCTACGGGGAGGAAGAGTGGGCACTTTTGGTTTCTGTGAAACCATGGAGGCTTGATGAGTGTATTCTGGAGTAGTCATGAAGGGAAGGGAGAGAAACCATGGGACATAGGGGTGAATTAATGGGGAAGTCAGCTCTGGTTACCGGAGCAAGTGGTTTTATAGGTTCCCACTTATGCCGCAGGCTCTGCGAACTGGGGATTGAGGTCCACGCTATTTCCCGACAGGAAAGGTCGGAAAATAGCGGGAATATTGTCTGGTGGCAGGGTGATCTTGGAAATTTCTCCAGTGTTGAAAAGCTGTTCAATACGATCAAGCCGGATTTTGTCTACCATCTGGCGAGCGAAGTAACCGGCAGCCGGGCTTTGGAAGTGGTGATGCCTACGTTCCAGGCCAACCTGGTAAGTACTGTCAATATTTTGATTATGGCTGCTGAAATGGATTGCCAACGACTGGTCATGACCGGCTCCATGGAAGAACCATCAGCTGACGGAGTTGCCATTCCATGTTCACCTTACGCAGCTGCCAAGTGGGCAGGTAGCGGCTATGCGCGTATGTTTCATGCCCTGTACCAGACACCCGTGGTCATGGCGCGATTGTTCATGGTGTACGGTCCTGATCAGAAAGATATGCGCAAACTGGTGCCTTATGTCATTTCTACACTGTTACGTGAGGAAACGCCCAGATTGTCTAGTGGCGAACGGCCGGTAGACTGGATCTATGTCGATGACGTCGTAGAAGGGCTTATCGCCATGAGCCTGCGCAGCGGTATTGAAGGCCAGGAGATCGATCTTGGTACAGGGAAGCTGACAACAGTGAAGCAGGTTGTCGAATTGATATGTGAATTGCATGAGGCTGATATTGTGCCGGAATTTGGCTCTATACCAGAACGGGCGCTGGAGCGAGTGCGAGTGGCGGATGTGGCAGATACCTGTAGAAATCTGGGCTGGCAGCCCAGGGTATCCTTGAAAGAGGGGCTTGTTGAGACGATTAAATGGTATCAGAAGTCCCTGGCAGGCAGGTAAATTACATTCAATAGAAAGGTTTTTCTGCCGATTCATAAAAGGAGGCTGTGTAACTGCCTGACCACCATCAGGCTCTGGACAGGAATTTTCAGCGGCTACGACAGGTGGTATAGTCAAGGATAGCCCTTTTAACTTTTTTACCCTTCTTCTGGAAACGATTCGTTTTTCCGCGTACTGCATGGAATCGAGCAGATTAACCAGCTTGTCAAATAGTCGGGAATTTTTGCTGGATATTTCTAGCGACAAGATATGCCCGGATCAAATCGGGTGGAGGATGATTGGAGATAAGCATGCCCAAACAAGAGTCTGATGTACGTTATGTATACTGTACCCATGGTAATATTATAGATGAATTGAAGCGTATTGGGCCTGCGCCAAAAACGATCCCGGCGGGTGGAAATGACCACTATCTTGCGGCATTTCTCCAGTGGAGTGGATGTTCACCTACTTTATTGATGGCGTCTACGCCAGAAAATGCAGTTTTCTCTATGGATAATGTGCAGGTGAAAACTTTCCGCCATAACCAGAATGGTGGCAAGACAGTCATGTCATATCTGGAAGAGATCGCACTTTTCTTTAGAGTATTCTTACAGCTTGTATCCTTCCGGCCTACAAAGATACTGTGTGCGAAAATAGGCCCCGCTCTTTGGGCATGCTATCTGTATGCCAGGCTATGGAATGTACCATTGGCCCATTCACGACATACAAGAGTGGATGTTTTATTTGCCAATCCGCTCAGGAAATTATGGTTTTATCTAGATCGCTGGGTTCTGAGAAGGTTGCCCGCTGTCATTTGTCATGGCCCTTACCTTGATGAGCAACTGCGTGGTATTGGTGTTCCAGTCGTAAATATTATTCAGTACAGCGTGGATTACAGATACTTGCTGACAAACGGGAATGGTATATCGAGTGCGCCTGATTTGAAAAAGGACAGCGACCCTTTTGTTATCTTTTTTGCAGGGCGTATTCATCATAATAAGGGGATATTTGACCTATTATCGGCCGCTATGCCTCTGTTAGAGAAAAATCCAAATGTACAGCTTGTTTATGCAGGAGAAGGGCCAGACCTGCCATCGCTGGAGAAAATGGTAAGGGAGAGTTCATCTGCCTCGCAGGTAAGTGTTCTTGGTTTTGTTCATCATGAGAAATTGCCAGGATTAATTCAGCAGTCACGGGTAGTGGTGGCGCCAACACGTTTAGCCTTGACTGAAGGTTTATGCCGAGTGGTTCCAGAGAGTTTTGTTTTAGGCCGTCCGGTTGTGGCACCTGATTTTGGCCCTTTTCCATATTTGATAGATGATGGTGTTAATGGTTTGCTATTTCAGCCTGAGAACGTTGAAGATTTGAGAGGAAAGCTTGAGAAAATGATTCAGGATGAGCTGTACTGCAGGAAATTAGCGAGTGGTGCTGCATCTGCAGGAAAGAGACATCTGAAACCAGAAATTGATTTCCCCAAGGCCTTGAGAAAAGCATTGGGAGTCTGAAATAGTGAAAAGGTTGTGTATTTTGCTTGGCGGGCATTTCTCAAATGCATTGGGTGGTGCAGAATATCAGGCGGGCTGTATTGCGGATGAACTGGTCAGTACTGGAGAATTTGAGGTATTTTACCTGGCGCGTGCAATTGATTTGGCATGTCGCCCGAGTGGCTACCAACTCGTTCAAATTAAGGGAAGAAATCGTCTGAATCGGTACGCTTTCTTTTTTGACGCGATTGATCTGTATAGAATACTGAAGGAGATACAGCCGGATATAATATACCAGCGCGGTTTATTGGCATATACAGGTGTGGCTGCCTTTTACGCAAAAAAAAGAGATTGCAGGCTTGTTTTCCATGTTGCTCATGACTTTGATGTATCTCCATTTCAAGAACGTTTTACAACTGTCACACTATTAAGGTTGATCGATAGGAAGATAGGGGAGTATGGAATACGTAATGCCGATGCCATTATCGCCCAGACACAGCGGCAGGGAGCGTTGCTTGAGACTCATTTCGGGCTAGAAGTAACAGCTGTGATTGGAAATTTTCACCCTGTGCCTACAGAGAAAATTAACAAACAAAAGCCAATAAAGGTTATTTGGGTGGGGAATTTTAAGCCCGTTAAACGCCCCGAGATATTTGTCCAGTTAGCCAGCGATCTTAGATGTTTGCATGATGTTGAGTTTGTCATGATAGGGAACCCAGGGGATACACAAAGATACTCAGATTTGCATAGGGACATTAAAAAGCTTGAGAATATCCGGTTTTTTGGTCTTCAGCCACTAGCTAAGGTTAATCAGCAGCTGGCGCAGGGACATCTTTTTGTAAACACAAGCCTCAAGGAGGGTTTTCCTAATACATTTATTCAGGCATGGATGAGAAAAGTGCCGGTTATCAGTCTTGATGTTGATCTTGATGGTTTGCTTGCCAGTAAGAAAATTGGTTTCCTGTCTGGGTCTTATGATCAGCTTAAGAAGGATGTTGTATGTTTGCTGACTGACCAGGAATTGAGGCGTGAAATGGGCCTTAACGGTTGTAAATATGCGCTAGAGAATAATTCACCAAAAATATTTAGACAGATCCTGGAAGTGTTAACAGGGTGATAAGGCGCTGCATCATGGATAAATATATTATTTTATGGCGCGCGCAATGAATAAGCTTGTCTATCTAATTATTCTTTCAGCTTTTCTACTTCCTATTATTGTGAAACAGATGCCGGGAGGGGCGGTATTCCGGATCGCACCTGAAATGCTTTCGGCGCTGGTGTTGGTTATTGTTGCTTTGCGTGTCGGGCTAAAGTTTCCTGTATTTATCTTCCCAAGATATTTACTGTTTTTCATTATCTTTCTTCTTGTGATCCTGGCAGGAGTGGCGATTAATGCTGTTCAACCTGGAGCTGTTTTTGCTGGAATGTTGATCTATTTACGCTATATACCATTTTTCCTGTTGCCGTTGGTGTGTAATTTTTCTGAAGAAGATATGAGCAGGCAGCTAAAGCTGGTATTAGGATGTGCTCTTTTACAGTTCCCTGTGTCTTTCTTTCAGCGCTTTGTACAGTTTAGCAATAAAGCCAGTGGTGATGTTGTGGTTGGAACGTTAGGGCTATCATCTAATTTATCCATTGTCTTGATTGGCTGCGCCGCAATTCTGATGGGCTTTTATCTCAAACGTTATATCTCAGTAAAGAAATTTATTCTTGTCCTGTTTTTACTGTTAATGCCAACAATGATCAATGAAACAACTATTTCACTTTTCCTGATACCTGTTGCGCTGATTGTGCCCGTGCTTTTTGTCCGGGGAAAGGAAAAAGTAAAATATTTGCTTCAAATTGGAGGAATTGCTGCTGTTCTTCTTGTGGTTTTTGTTGCTGTTTATAATAGTTACTATACTCGTTGGGGTGGGAATGTATTGAGTGTAATCACCGAAGGAAAGATGACTGAGTATGTCTATAAAGGTGCTGATGAGGAGAGTCGAACCGGTGGTGGTTTAGAGCATAGTGAAATTGGTCGGGTGGACAGTATGGTGTTGCCATTCAAATTAATTAATGACCCGGTAAAATTATTGATTGGTCATGGTATTGGGAATGTGTCAGATACTGCCACAACAAGGCTGCAGGGCGAATATATCAGTCAATATGGGATGAAAGGCGCAGGCATGACAACAGTCTCATATTTCATATGGGAGATCGGGCTGTTTGGGCTGGGTATGTCGATATTGATGTTGTTGTTGTTTTTAAAAGATGCGGTTGTGCTTAGTCGCAGCAATGATATTTATGGTGCTATTGCATTGGGATGGCCCGGTGTAACAGTTCTGCTACTCATCGTATTTGCATACCAGAATATTATTCCGGTAGCCTCTATTGGTTTGCTGTTTTGGTATATGAGTGGTGTCATCGTTTCTCGATGTTTTCGAATGCAGAGACAGGAACACTACTAAGACAAGAATTTTCCCTGTCTATATATGATGGAAGGAAGCATTGTTTTATGAGGTCTATTTTGCAGGGAGTTTTCTGCATGTTTGATAGTCTGCAGTATGCAGCGGGGCTAAAGATCAAAATATAGTGTTGCTGTAAGGTAGGCAGAGATGGGGTTCATGTGGCTTCTGGCAATATCTCAAATGACATGGCTTTTATATTTTTCTCAATTATCCTTTCTCAGTAGAACACAGGATGCCTGGTAGTTTCTGAAAAGATAGGCCAGTTTGCTTATCACACCTAACCATCTCTTTGGTCTATAAAACGGCATGAAGATACGAAGTATCTGTAATGGATTGTTAGTAATTAACTGGAGATAGTTCCCGCCTGTGACCAGTTCGCCCTTGATTATTGTAGTCCCGGGAAAGAGTTGGGCAAGTTCCTCAACAGTTGGTCTGTAACCGGTATCAATTGGTGTGGGATGATAAGGGTATTTATATGGGCAAGAGAGAAACAGATAGGCGCCGACTGGAATAATCGATAGAATCAGTTCGGCTACCTCCTCTCTATTGGTGATATGCTCCATCAGGTTTGAGCAGAAGACTGACTTGAACTTCATAGCCTGTAATTTCTTTCTGAACTCTGTGTCAGACAGGTCACCAACCAGATCTACACCTGGAGCATTCTGCAAATCAGTATGTAATACCTTGACGCCTTTGTCTGCTGCTACTTTGAATACTTCATTCTCAACCCAGGGCTGTCTCTCTTCTCTCAGTTCTCCCGTACCACTTCCAATATTGAGCATTGGAGACACGTCGTCTGCTTTTGTTTCAGAGATCATTTGGCCAAACCACCTGGCTTCTTCAAGTAACATTAAGTTGTTCTCAGTTCTTTATTTATTAGATCCAAGTATACTGCTTCAACTCGGTCCGCAATAATCTTGTAGGAGCGGTGGTTTTTAACATAATCTCTCCCTTTTATTCCCATTTGGTGAGCTAGCTCGGGGTTGCGTAATAATTTTATGATAGCATCAGAGAAATTAGTCTCGTCATAAGGTACACAAATTCCTCCGCCACTTTTTTCAATCACCGCCCCCTGGTCCGGGTGCTCATTAGCTACGACAGCTCGCTGCATCGCCATATATTCCACTAGTTTTGTCAGCGATGCGGGCCTGTAAATGGGTGTTGTATGGAGAGGTGAGACACAGACATCCGCTTCTACCGCATGCTGCCATCCTTGGGTGATAGGCAAAAACCCTGTAAAAATCACTGATTCAGATATCTCCAGTTTTTCTGCGTAATTTCTGAGTTTCTCAAGATCAGAAGTGTCATGGCTACCACCGACCAGGTAGAGTTTTGCATTGGGAAAGTTATCATGAACTTGACGGAATACCCGGATCAGAAAATCCAGCTTTCTGTTTCTGCTGAGGTCGCCAAGGTAAACTATTTTCCTCTCCTGGGTGGGTACTTCCGGCTTATTACAGGGGAGTGGTACTTTGTCAATGGCAACCCCCATAGGTACTGCACTGATCTTGCGTAATGCTATACCAGCTTCCGCAACATCACGGCGCATTTGATCACTTTGAACAAATATGTGTGTGGCTTGCGGCAAGATTACTTTGTATAGTAATAGTTTGAAAATAATGCCTCGTAGACGGTCAAATAACGGGTATCTGGAGTGTCCCGAACTGGCATTGTAGAACGCCGCTTCGGGAAAGGGGTACGATAACCAGTATACAAATTTCGCATTACCTACTTTGGCTGCTGCAATGGCCAATAATGCAGAGATGAATTTATCCTTGACCTGAATAAAATCATAAGAATTCTTCTTTGCCAGTCTGAACATTCTGAAATCGTGAGTGATACTGAGAAGATGTTTTTTGAGACGGCTGAATGCAGTGTTTCCTAAATCTGTTTTTCCTACCCATGCTTTTCCACCAGCCCAATTTGTTTCATAGGCTTGTTTGCAGGACTCCTCAGATTGTAGAAGCCAATCTATTGTATGGCCTCGTTGCATAATTTCTTCCCCAAATAAAATTGTCACGTCTACCCTGAAAGGTGGGAATCTATCTGATGAGATGAAAAGAAGTTTGAATTTTTCCTGCCGTCTATTTTCAGGTTTTCCAGTTGTAAGGGTCATGCAAGCTCCGGTATATAGCCCATTTTTTCAGTGTAACTCAGTTTCTTATGCGCAGTAGAATTCTAACCTGATAGTAGTTAATTTATCCTGAGTAATCTCATGCATAGTGTATAGCGTTCAATCACTGGTAATAATTTAATGTGCTGATTTTCTGATATAATAAAGATGCGCACGCATCATCTCGCCAATTATTTTCCTTTTATTGAAAGATTCTAAGTTTATCTCCACGCGTTTTATTTCTGGCTAAGACGGTGGTGGCCTGTAGGTAATAATTTCGGTATCCATTTTTATGAGTAGAAGGGCTTTGTTTAGCAACGCGATATAAGGGTAAGCCAGTCAGATTAATATGGTTAAAGAAATATTATATATGAACGTTAATACTATTATCTAGGATTACCTTTATTGATTTCATAATGCATAAACGTATTGGATCATTTCATTTGTCAGAAATGGCGCAAAAGTCATTGTATGGCAGCAATCAAGGTTGTTGTGAAAGTGATACTATTTTGACAAAGTAGTATCGAAGTGCAGGGCCTGAGGCAAGTCTGTTGCTTTCTATACTTTTGCTGGAGCAGGATCAGAAAGAAACAATTAAAATTATTAGCCTTCTCTCTGAGAATATTAATTTAATTTAGGTAAACCACCGCCTTTGGCGGTGAGACACATTGAGGCTCTGCCGTTCCTGCGTGCAGGGTGTAAAAATGGCCTCCTTTAGAACCGGCAAGTTCAATAAGGAGGCCATTATGAGAGAGTGGCGAAGACAAGCTCACGTTAAGCATTATTGCAG
>JAJRTX010000079.1 GCA_021545665.1 Zetaproteobacteria bacterium | reverse complement strand
GGGTTCCACCACCGGGCCTAAGTACTCTGGATCAAAGTGTTCACCACTGCAGGTGGGTTGGAGTGTGCGTCCCCAGTGCGCCAAACTGGATATCAATTCTGTCGGCAAGTGGTGCGAAGACAACGCCTTTGATGAAGACCATGCGCACGGTGTACGCAAGCTGGTGACCAATCCAAAGCTGTTGTCTGAAATTAAGTAACAGCGCTGGATTGCATCAGGTTTGATGCAACTAAAAAGGCCGGTCTGGTTAACGAACGTCAGACCGGCCTTTTTGTATTCTGTGGTTTACGTTTTTGACTTAGGGTGTGCAATTCCCCGATAAAACTTGATGGGGAGCTTAGCTAGGGGTGATGTTGACATAGATATAAATTAAAGGGCGATCAAGAGTCCCGTTCTTACGGATAACCTCACCTCTGATGTTGCTGCCAGCATTAAAGTGTTTATGGAATAGTTTCAATCGGCTACGATCTATATAACCGAGTGTTTTTCCTTCTTTCTCAATTCGAATTGCATGAGCATCATATTGGTTCTCTGGTTCAGCGACGAAACTAACCTCATCTCCAAGTTGAATGTTTTCCGAGATGATCTCTGATTTATGCCTGAAGCCAGCTATTTCGACAATTAGCTCAAAAATTCCTTCGGTAGTATCAAAAGTATGTACAAGCTCAAAACCATCATTTGGAAGTTTTGCACCGGTATAACCTAGTAATGCAAAGTCACTGATTGGCGTGTCAGGATTGATTCCATGTAATTTTAGGTATCGATGATAATCACTGCGGCTACGTGGCGGTAATCTGCGGCTAAATGCTTCAACAACTTGGTTGCTATAGATTGCTCCGGGCTTTACTTGAAAAGCCGGGTAACCTGTAAACCCGTGCTCACGTGCGTCGCAGAACTCACTTGTGTCCTCAAAGTAATTGAGAACCACTGTTTCGCCGTCACGAACCAATTCGCCCACAATATAGCGAGATCGGTTTTTACTGTCCTGAGCCTGCCATGAGAGCAGTAGGCGGTTAGGTTCGATCAGGTGATTAATGTACTTCATTTACTATGACTCTCCAGGATTTCAAGCAACAACTGTTTTCTGTGAGTGCTCAAAACCTGCACAAATCTGGCTCGCTCGGTAGTGAGCGGTGATTTTATATCAAATGCTGTTAACTCGTTAAGTATTTGCACTAAATCTTCATTATTCCAGCTTAGCCTTTTTAGCAGTAGGGGGACAATGTCTGGGTATTTATGACAATACCTATTAACTCCATCGATCAATGGAAGGCGTCTATTATCACTCTGTTGCCATTTCATATGATGCTGGCCAGGATTTATATAGGCTGAGAGCCCGCTTCTATCGCGCATATATTGGGCAATACGCTCTGAAAATAATTCATGACCAAAGACTGGTTCCATTGTCGAAGAACGGACTTAGTCGTGAAGAGCCATTGATTTCATCCTAAATTACCTCCCCAGTTATCTTGATGGCGATCGGTGTTGCCTATCAGTGCATCGAAGCACAGGCATAATCCCCAGTATTCTTTCCAGCTGTGACTAAGGTTTTTATGTTGAGCCAGCGCTCTGCTGAACGTGATTATCGATTCTAGGTTGTGTTGACGGCCTTTTCGATGATCATAGCCATTAATCATTTGTTGCATATGGCCACCACCCGAGCTGTAACGTTCCTCAGTATTTGAGTCATAACCAAAAAACCATTCAATAATGGCGCCAGGCTCGTCAGTTTCAGAGTTGATGGCGACAAATACAGGGGGAATGCTGAGCCCCATTAATCTCCCAATTTTGAAGGCAATGATTTCTGACCAATACTGATCGGGGTGTCTGGGTTGGCTAGAATCCCTTGAGCTTTTTATGGCCTCTTTAAAAAGATACTGATGATTTGGAATACAAAAATCATAATCAACATCAGTCGGGCAAATTCTTAAGCTCTTTTCACGTGCACCGATAGGGTAGACCTCATATTCTTCATGAGCTGGCCAGTGTGATATATCAATTATTTGATCTGGATGTTGCTCTACATTATCCCGGTCAATCAAGCTCAATGTCCTTTTAAAGCAGGTCTTTTGTGTAGCTTAATGCTGTTAAGAGGCGGACTAGTGCTGGTCAAGAATGCCTTGAGAGTCCTTGCAAGGTCAAGAGTGTGCACTGCAAGGTGAGGTCGGTTGATATTGTCAGTTCAAAACGAAACTTTCATTCTTAGTGGGTGCTGTCGCTACTCGGTGGTGGTGTGTCGCTGGCAAATAGTTGTTCGGCGTCGACGCGATCAAACTCATATTGCTGGTTGCAGAATTCGCAGCCGACGGAAATCTTTTTTTCCTGTTTGATAATGTCATGCACTTCATCCGGGCCGAGGACGCGGAGCATGTCTGCCACTTTGTCGCGTGAACAGCTGCAACGAAAGCTGATCGGTTCGGCATCAAACAGGCGTACCTCTTCGTCATGAAACAGACGGAAAAGTATTTCTTCAGTGGAGAGGGTAAGCATCTCTTCGTTGGTGAGCGTGGTGCCAAGTGCTTCGATACGATTCCAGAGGTCTTGATCCAGCTCTTTGCCGGGGAGATGTTGCAACAACATACCGACGGCTTGTTCCGCATCGGCAGCCAGCCAGATGTGGGTTTGAATCTGTTCTGACTGTTTGAAGTAGTTTTCGATGGCACGCGCCAGTGAGCCATCGCTTATGTCGATAATGCCTTGATAGCGGTCATCATTTTTATTGTCGATGGTGATGGTCATATGGCCGTCACCGAAAAGGTTGTCGGGTTTTTCTGCCAGTATCTCTGTCTGCCAGCGGGCCAGTCCGCGAATCTGGCGCTGGTTATTGCTCTGTGCCACCAGCATGTTGATCGGGCCGTTGGATTGTGTTTGCATGATCAGCGAACCATCAAACTTAATCGTCGAGCTGAGCAGGCTGCTGGCCACAAGCGCCTGGCCCAGTTGCTTGCCGACCTCGGCAGGGTAATCGTAACGCCCCAGTGCGGTTTGATAGCTATTACCAAGGTGGATAAAAATGCCGCGTACATGACTGTTTTCAAACAAAAAGCGTTGCAGGGTGTCGCTGCGTTGCATGATTCATCCTTGGCTGTATTATCGAGGGCGTCAGTATAGCGTATTGGTACTGAGGGCTGAATCAGGCTGAGGGTTTAAAGCAAGCCTCTAGGCCTGACTCAAGCCCGGGGTATGCCAGCGTGATCTGCAATTCGTTCAGCATCTTGCTGTTGTCCATCCGCCGTGATTCACGCAAATAGGAAAGCATGACGGGAGATAGTTCCGTCTCAGCCTGTGGCCAGTCAATTTCAATGGGAGCAGGAAGCCCCGCATGTTTGGCCACGCGAATAAAATAATCGGACATGCTGCTGGCCAGGTTGTCGCAAACGTTGTAAACATGCTGTTGGCCGGATGTGTTGGCGGCGGCCTGACAGATCATAGCGAGGTCGTCGGCGTGAATTCGATTGCTGTAGGGGGCTATGTCGCGGCGTAGGACTGTCATACCTTGCCTCAGACGTTCCAAGGGTAGCTTGCTGGGGCCATAGATACCGCCCACGCGGAGGATGACGTTGGTGACCTTATGTTGCCCGGCCCATTGCCCTAATACCTGTTCGGCTGCCAGTCGTCTCCTTGAGCGATCGGTGCCTGGTTTGAGCGGGCTGGTTTCGGTTACCCATTGACCCTGGCAGTCGCCGTAGACACCACTGGTGCTGATGTAGATGAAACATTTGGGCAGGGCGTTGGTCTCAATGGCGGCAAGAAAATTTTCCAGCCGGGTGTCTGTTTCACCTTGCAGTGGTGGTGGCGCGAAGTAGTAAACAATGGCCTGCTTGGTCGGCAGTCCGGATAGGCTGCTGGCTTGGTCCAGGTCGGCCTGAATATGCCCAGGTTCAGCGTTGGCCTGTCGCGCCAGAGTGAATACTTTGGCTTGCTGTTGCTGCCAGCGCTGCGCCACTCGTTGGCCAATATCGCCAAAACCGACAATAAATATCTTTTTCAGGGTTTTGCTCCGCTGTTAAATGATGG
>JAJRTX010000078.1 GCA_021545665.1 Zetaproteobacteria bacterium | reverse complement strand
GTTATTACGCACATCCCGAATCCGTCAAACAGGTTCCGATGTCGCCTACTGTTGCCCCGACCGGCGAAATTCATGATGCCGCACATTTCAGACGCAGTTTCCCCGATGGCCGCATCGGCTCCAACCCGGCACTGGCCAGCATCGAAGATGGCGAACGCTTCTACCGGCTGGCAGTGGATTCACTGCTCGCTGATTACCGATGTTT
The DNA here is from genome assembly GCA_021545665.1 of Zetaproteobacteria bacterium. Next base: position 3,181 of record JAJRTX010000078.1, on the reverse strand, counting down.
TCTGACAGGAAAATAGCACGGCAATGAGTATGCATGTACTTGCATATCATTTGAAACGGGTCATTCATATAATGGGTGTCATGGGACTGCTTCAGGCGATCCGCGCCTGAGTCTCTTCTCAGCTCCTATGTCTGCAGGAATCCGCCTTAATCGAGCATGCAAAGTCCATATGCTTCTTCACATTGATATGAATCAGCAAACACAAAAAATGATTCTACCTTAGCCTTTTTACCCGGTTGAGATGAGCCTTAACCCCGAGCCTGTGTTTTCACACAGTCTGGGCCACAAGTAACCGCTCAGAGTTATGTATATTTAGTAAACTGTTACCGTAATTTTTGAACTTGATTTGACTTTTGCTTGCACAGTTAACATAATTACAAATGTAATTACTTGTTATGAGGTGTGTCATGCAAATTAATGTAGTGAAGATCGGCAATTCCAAAGGTATTCGTATTCCTAAAAAGGTGTTGGATCAGTGTCAGGTGGATGAGACACTGGAGTTAAACGTACAGGATAATGTGATTATACTAACGCCCATGCATAAAAAGCCACGCGAAGGCTGGGCGGAAGCCGCGAAGCTTTGCCATGAACGTGGTGATGATACATTGCTGATTCCCGATGTGCTCGATGATGATCAGGATTGGGAATGGTAAAGCAATACGATGTTTACCTGATTAATCTTGATCTCACCGTTGGTTCCGAGATTCGAAAAACATGGCCTTGCGCGGTCATTTCACCCGATGAAATGAATCAAAGCCTGCGAACCGTTCAAATTGCCCCCATGACATCCAATACGCACACATACCCTTGGCGGGTTCCCAATGTGTTTCAAAACAAAAAAGGCACCATTGCAGTGGATCAAATCAGAACTATTGATAAACGACGCATTGTAAAGCCTTTAGGTTCTTTATCTGCACGTAGCGTTCAAGCGTTGAAAGCAACGCTGCAAAAGATGCTGATTGATTGACGCACGCGCCTTTGAAAGCAGCATCAGAAATATGTGACTGCATTAGAGAAGGAAATGCATGATTGCAAGACGCGACCCATTCCCTTTAGACATCATGGCTTCCCCTTGAAAGGGATAACTCACCATCCTTGAGTATCGTGGATTATCCTTACCGGACTTTGCTGATAAGGCAGAGCCATAATCAAGGAGGTGAGTTACCATGCAAGAAATAATCAGATTTATTGGGTTGGATGTCCACAAGGATTTCATATCTGTTGCTATAGCAGATGAAGGCAGAGGCGAAGTTACGAGCTATGGCGAGGTTGCCAATACGCCATCCGCTGTGAGTAAGCTGGCCAAGAAGCTGAGTCGTCATGGCTACGATCTATGTTTTGTCTATGAAGCAGGCTGTTTCGGTTTTGTTCTTTATCGTCAATTAACAAAGCTGGGGCATTCATGCGTTGTTGCAGCTCCCAGCCTGATTCCTCGCAAGCCGGGTGATCGGGTAAAGACGGATACGCGGGATGCTCTGAAGCTGGCTCGACTATTGCGCTCCGGAGACATTGAGTGCTGCCATGTTCCCGATGAATCCGATGAAGCGATGCGTGACTTGGTTCGGGCGCGGGAAGATGCGGTCTGCGCTTACCGGGTTTCGCGTCAGCGGCTGAACGGTTTTCTGCTTCGCCATGGCAAAGTGTATGATGGAAAAAGCCGCTGGGGCACTGCGCACATGCGCTGGATACTGGATATTAAGCTGCCACACGAGGCGCAGCAGATCGTTATGGAAGAGTATCGCCGCCGGGTAGAACATGATGCCGACTGTGTTGATACACTGACTGCGCAGATCAAGCGGTTGAATGAATATTGGCGCTGGGCTCCTGTTGTAAATGCCTTACAGGCCTTGCGAGGCGTATGCCTGATCACAGCCGTGACTGTGGTTGCGGAGATGGGAGACTTGTGTCGTTTTGCCCATCCGAAACAGATGATGGCTGCGATTGGTTTGGTGCCGAGTGAATACAGCAGTGGCGGAAAACGTCATCAAGGGCCAATCACCAAAACCGGCAATGGTTATGTACGCAGGATATTGGTGGAATCCGGTTGGAACTATCGTTTTCCGGCACGGCTTACGCGACACATGGAGCGGCGGCAGAGAGGGTTGGATCAGGAAGTGATAGATATTGCATGGCAGGCTCAGAGGCGGCTGTGCGCCCGTTATAGCCAATTGAACATGCGGGGCAAGAATGCCAAGTTGATCACTACGGCAGTAGCCAGGGAATTGTGCGGATTTATCTGGGATATTGCTCAACAGGTTGAACCAAAAGCAAACTCAAACAATTAACAGGGCAAAACGGGCAGGACAGGGAGGTGAACAAACACGCGTAATACATCAGTACAGGTACATTCAAGTGAGGCGTGACCTTATAGCCAGGGAATCCTCGTTCCGACTATGAAGGCGTAGCTGTTTACAGCTTAATCTACGACATTAGACAGAGGTTAACCCGGGTTGGTGAAAGCAGGTCTTGTTGGTAAGCCGGGAAACCGGTGAATCCACGTATATCAGAGTAACAATCACCGCCATAAAACGGTCTCGCCTCTCCTGAATGTATCATATGTGCGCATGAGTTAAACCATATTGATGCAAGGCACCAACCGGATAGCTGCATGCGTTGTTGACAGGGGAAGCCATATCAGTTAAGTGTATTCAATAAACTGTCACCGTAATGCCTGGCATTCGTAGCCAGAGAATTTGAAATTGATCTTACAGATTTGTGCAGCGTAAGCAGGAAAAGGTGTCTTACAGAGTCGCGCGGAGTTGCAGTATGGCTGGTGACAGAGACAGGCCAGCATACATTGGCGGAATTGCCCAGACGTATGCACAGAGATCCATCAGCTTTAAGCTTGCAGGCAAAGAAAGTCAGGGAGGGAGCGATGAAGGAAACACAATTTCAGCAAAAGTTGGATAAATTGAAGTCCGAATTGCTCCATAACAACTCAATAACTCATGCCTGACCCCTTTGCTGTTTCCTCGGCCCGGTGACTTTTTTTAGCCAGTCCACCTCAATCTGAAGTTGACCAACCTTCCGGTATAGCTGGTCCCGTTCACGTTCCATATCCTCGACTTCGTTACTCTTGCCACGTGAAAATGACTCTGCCATGCCTTCCAGAGCCTTCTTTTTCCATTGGCTAACCTGATTCGGATGAATCTTATATTCCGAGGCGATCTCGCCCACTGTC
>JAJRTX010000077.1 GCA_021545665.1 Zetaproteobacteria bacterium | reverse complement strand
TTGTCATCGGCATTGGGAAGCAGGGGAAGATTCAGTTTGGTGCCTTCTGCAACGCCAGTGCCGGTTTCATGGGTGAAACCCGTGCCGGGGTAGAGATAGCGACCATCTTCGTGGATGTCGGTTATCCACACATCGGGGTCGGATTCAAAGGCGTAAAACACACCGTCGCCGTGATGTGCATCAATATCGACGTACGCAATGCGCTTGATGCCATATACGGCCCGCAAGGTCTCAATCAATATCCCGGCATCATTGAATACACAGAATCCGGCAGCAATGTCCCGTCTGGCATGGTGCAGACCGGCAATGGGAATAAAACAGCGGGGATGCTTTCCGTTGATGATCTCTTCTGCTGCCGCCAGCACGGTTCCGGCTACTGTTGCGGCAGCTTCATACACACCTTTGAAAGCAGGCGTGTCGCCATAATCGAGAAATCCAACACCGGTTTCGGATTGTCTGATCACCCGTTCGATATATTAGGCGGTATGGAAGCACCCGATAGCTTCTGCTCCAGCTTCTTTCGGATTGGCAATGGCAACCCGCTTATCCAGCCCCTGTTTGATGGTTTCATTCCAGAAGGCGGCCATGCGATCAGGGCCGAATGGATGCCCCTCCCCGAAACCATAACGCGCCAGTCCTGAGCCGATATAGAGTTGAACAGGTGAACTCATGGTCGCTAAACGATGGTCATCACGTATGCCCAGCCGCCAAACAGCAGTGCCGATCCGAAGCACAGAAAAGCGACCCATGACATGGCATAAACGATATTTCTCCTGCCGACCTTATGAGCCTTCCAGGCAAACCATGAGCAGAAGCAGCCCAACGGAATCGAGAACAACAGAAAAATTAGTAGCATTGTAGGAAATCTAACATATTGCTAAGGCGGTAGTGAATGATTCAGGTTTGCAATGCTGTTCGGCAGTTATATCTCCACAGACGCTGTGAAGAAAGACACTACTATGACTTTTCGCAGAGCAGACATATCATTTCCTTCGTGCACTTCGTGATCTTCGTGGTGAACAGGTTTACATTGGACCAATTTTTTAATCAGGAGGTATCCATGATTCAAAAGCTCAAGCAGATGTGGAAAAAAGCAGCTACCAGTCCCGAGACTTCAAAAAAGCATGATGTATCACTGGCTGTTACTGCACTGATGGTGGAAATCATGCGCATGGACGACAAGTTGGAAGATGCCGAGCACAGCACCATTATGCTCGCCATTGAACAGCGCTTCGGCCTAAATGAAGATGAAATCCATAAGCTCATTGAGCAGGCCAAGAAGGAAGTTGATAAGGCTCTTGATATGCACCAGTTCACTTCAGCCGTGGTGAAGGGCTTTTCCACTGAAGAGCGCATAGATATTCTCACCCAGCTGTGGTCCGTAGCCTGGGCCGATGGCCATATTGATCCCTATGAGGAGCAATTAATCAGGCGCATTGCTGATCTTCTGGGCATCCATCATCGTCAGTATATTCAGGCAAAAATTACTGCGGGCGTTTGTTGACTTTAGCTACCTCAGGCGGGAGAACCGATACTCACCCGGATTGAGCCAATATCATCCGCATGATTATCGACAGTGGGCCATAGGGGAAATATTTTCTGTTTGCCGACCTTTCTATGTAACAAATACCTTTCGATGAGATTCTGGGTATTTAATACCCGTTTGAGTACATCCGCATTGATTTCTTCACCTGTCCAGTGTGGTATCAGATCGACCACCCAGCCAGGATTCTTTCTTAATATGCGTACGATCTTAAACAGCCTGATTCGCTCATTCAACGATAAAACATTGCCTTCGTGCAGGCGAATATGGGCCTCTCTGGTGTTTTCCTGTTTCTTCGGAGGAAAAAAGCCGATTTTTTCCATCTGCTTAACAGCAGCCTGTTGCAAGGCCAGCTGCATTGAGATACCCAGCCTGTCCAGATTCAGAGGCTGGGTTCTCCAGTTGCCACTGGTTTCGAATTGCAATGCAGCTTTACCAGCACCATCATCAAGGTGAAGCAGGATATCAGATGTGCCAAACCCTGTCCTGGAAAGTAATGGATCATTCGGAGAAGCACTCATCTCGGTCAACCCGCGATTTAACCTCAATTGTACTGAGCTCTGATAGCTATCAATAGCACCTCCATCTTTCACAGATAAATCTGCAAATATCCGGCCTCGAATCAGTCGAGGCATGCCAGATGCAGTCATCCAGTTATTCATGAAAAATGGTAACGCATTTCTCAATGAAATTACTCCTCTGAACCGGTTAACCTCGCCCAAAGCGTCCCATGTGCCTTTCAGTGTTATATCACCAGCACCAACCTTCCCTGCGGCTTCAAATTTCGACCATTGATCTGTCTGCAAATGATCCAGATGAATATCCAGCTTCCGCGCCCAATAATCCTCACTACGGCCCAGACTTATTGTGCCATCATTCAAACGTATTGAATCAATTTTCCAGTTTGGCCTGTGAAGAAGCATGGCCCACCACGGAACCTGTATTTTTGCTGTTTCTGTCTCAACTGTCGGCTCAACCGAATGGGCAGGCAATGGATTCAATGCGGAAATATATTTCCAGCCCTGCACTTCAAGCTTCTCTATATTCTGTCTGGCCAATCCCGTGCCGACCGGGCCAAACTTCATGGAAAGATGATCCAGTCCCCAGGTATCGCCAGCATGCGCAAGTACCACATGTTCTGCTGTTGCCTTTCCGTCAACCCGCCAAACACCATCATGCACCAAAACATCCAGCTTCAGAACAGCACTGCCCTCCAGAGTAAGTGGTGACTTTTTTGAGCCTGTTAATGGAATCAGCGCGCGCAATTTTGCCAGTGGAACATCTTGAGCCCGGATTTTCAGCTTGAGATCATTCAGTGCTATTTGATGCTGTAGAGTCTGCCCGCGAAACTGCCAGGATTCAGTCGTTTCAACAGTATTCTCAGTCTGTTTTCTATCAGTATTTTTAGCAATCACCTGTGTGTGCAACTCAAAGTTCAATGCTTTACCCAGCTTCCAGTTGCCTTTGCCATAAAGTGGCCCCACGTCTACTTTCCCCTGCTTCAGGCTAAGAGCAAGAGCCAGATTCTGAATATGAATATTGTCAGTAGCAATGCGCCAGTCCCCTTCAGGTTTTTTCTCTAATATTTCAATTGCAAGTGATGACGCAGGTTGCAAAGTAATATTGGCATCAGCGAGCAGGATACTGGATGTCTGTAGTTGATGTTTTGACTGATCAATCAGTGCATTACTGTATTCCAGCCTGCCAATATGCCAGCCAGCTGTTTTATGATCATTCTCCTGAGCATAAACTACATGACGTATAACTCCCTGATCAGTATTGATTTTCCATTTCCCTGGCTGACCATGCCACTGCATCGATCCATCCAACTGGCCAGCCAACATTCGCCTGCCTCCAATTCGCGGCAATTCATCTGCCCAGGCATCAAGCGGCCATGCTTCTGCCATCACTTCCACTTTCCAGGTTTCAGCAACCTGTGATCCTTGCCAGTACAAATGATGACTTTCATTTGATTCATCATTCACATCAATCAATTGTGTATAGCCTTCCATGGTAACTTTCTGTATGCCCGGCCCCACCGAGTCTGTCTGTGACCAATTCATATTACCTGTTAAAAGACCGACTTCAGGTTGCAATCCGAATGAAGAGCTTAGAAGCTGGGCATCCACCTCCTGCCAGCTTAGCTGCCCCGAGGATGAGCCGTTTTCTTTATTGATCTGCCAATGTATTTGAATATCTTTCCCTTGTAACTGTGCACTGCCAACCAGCCTGCCCTGCCGAAAGAGATAATCCTGTTCAAGTTTTAGCCCTGTCATCTGTAGTGGCGGGGCAGTTTTCCCCCGTGGAAATATGATCAGTTCCCCATCATGCAAGCTAAAAGAGCGGCTTGCATGCCAGATGCGTTGCAGATACTCATCCTGCTGCCATGTGTTTTCGGCTTCCGAAGCCCACAACCGCACTTTAACGCCAGCCATCTCAATTTTGCCAATCTGGGGTGAATCACTTGTCAACAATCTGGGATTGGCGCGAATCAACATATGGGCAATTGAAAGTGATCCGCCTTCACGTTCGATATGAATCTGCTTCACAATCAAACCATTGCGCAACAGGTGATAGTGAACATTGCCAATCTGAACCTGGGCTTTCTTCCCCCACTGTTGCAGAAGTTTTTCCGCCATTTGCTGGGCATACATCTGAACAGACAGGTGGGCAGCAACACACAACAGTGCCAACATGGCTATGGAAGCCAGATACCAGCGGGCGCCCATCGGGAAAATTCCCACCGAATGACGAAAAATACGCCGGTTTTTCAAACCATTCCTCTATTTCCCACTAACGCGCATGGATTTTTGCATGTTAACAGATATCGGCACCGAAAAATTGAATCTTGTCGATATGAGGTGCTTATCATTAAATACTGACAAGTCTATGACTGTTGCAACTGCTGAATAACTGACTGATCTTCCAGCGTGGATATATCCGAAGTAATCTCTCTGCCGGCAGCAATATCTCTGAGCAAACGCCGCATAATTTTACCCGAACGCGTTTTTGGCAGACTGTCGGCAAATCGGATATCATCCGGCTTGGCAATAGCTCCGATCTCCGTCGTCACATGAGCACGCAAATCTGCTTTCAAATCGTCACTGGCCTCGCACTTAAGTACCACAAAGGCAAAGATTGCTTCTCCCTTCAAATCATCGGGGCGACCAACAACGGCAGCTTCAGCGACCTTCTGATGTGACACAAGGGCGGATTCTATTTCCATAGTCCCTAAACGATGACCGGAAACATTCAGCACATCGTCCACTCGCCCCATAATCCAGAAATATCCATCTTCATCTTTTCTGGCTCCATCTCCGGCAAAATAATATTTCCCGTCAAATTTACTCCAGTATGTATCTATATATCGCTGATTATCGCCCCAAATACCGCGCAACATGGCGGGCCAGGGCTGTCGAATGACCAGCAATCCCCCTCCTTCGATCACCTGTTTGCCGTGTTCATCTACAACTGCAGCATCAATTCCCGGTAGTGGCCGGGTGGCTGAACCCGGTTTGGTGGCGGTTGCATAAGGAAGTGGCGCGATCATGTGTCCGCCAGTTTCTGTTTGCCACCAGGTATCCACTATCGGGCACTTTTCTTTGCCGATCACCCTGTGATACCACATCCATGCTTCCGGATTAATCGGTTCACCCACTGTGCCCAGCACACGCAGCGAGGAAAGGTCATGTTGATTTGGCCATTCGTCGCCAGCCTTGATCAGTGCCCGAATTGCAGTTGGTGCAGTATAAAAAACAGTAACACCGTGATCTGCACAAATTTTCCACAGACGGCCAGGATCAGGATAAGTAGGTACACCCTCATACATCAGTGTGGTACCACCGCATGCCAGCGGGCCGTAAACAGAATACGTATGCCCGGTAATCCAGCCGACATCGGCCGTACACCAGAACAGATCGGTATCCGGCCTGAAATCGAATGTCCAGTGCATGGTCAGGCGCGCCCAGAGCAGATAACCGGCTGTAGTGTGCAATATGCCTTTTGGTTTGCCGGTAGACCCTGATGTATACAGAATAAAAAGCGGATGTTCCGAATCCACTGCAAGAGCTTCACAGTGATCCGGCTGTACCTTCAATGCCTGTTGCCAATTGATATCACGTCCGGCCTGCCAGGCCACCTCATTTCCGGCATGAGCAACAACCAGCACATGCTGAACACTGTGGCAACTCTCAGACAGAGCCTTATCAACACTTGGTTTAAGCGCATGAATAGTACCACGTCGGCCACCACCATCAGCTGTAATAACCAGTTTGGCCTCGGCATCATTGATGCGATCACGTAATGCCTGCGGTGAAAATGCGCCAAATACAACAGAATGAACCGCGCCAATGCGGGCACATGCAAGCATGGCAATTGCTGCCTCGGGAATCATAGGCATATAAATCACCACCCGGTCACCTGCTGATATTGCAAGCTCTTTCAGCACGTTGGCCGCCCGGCAAACTTCAACCAGCAAGCTGGTATAAGAAATCCGGCGAACTTCACCAGCTTCACTCTCCCAGACAATAGCAGTACGATCTCCCAGACCGGCTTGAATATGTCGATCAAGGCAATTTTCAGATAGATTTAGTTTACCATCTTCAAACCAGCGGAAAAATGGCGCACGCTCACGATTCAGCACGCGACCAAAAGGTTGGCGCCAGGTGAGGTGTTGCAGAGCCAGCTCCTTCCACGTTCCATCCAGATCCTGAGAAAATTGAGACTGTAACTTCTCATACTCAGCTATCGATGATATATGCCCTGTATGACCCTGTGGAGGCTCAAAAGTGCGCTTTTCCTCAAGAATACTTGTAATGGCTTGGTTCATGGCTGGCCTCTCCAATGATAATCTGGCAAGAGTATATTTATCTGACAGGCATCCGTCAGCATCAGAGATCATCTCGATGGTTCCATAAAAATGTAAAAGCCGGTCATATGCCGGACATTTCAGCCAGATCACGTTTGCAATCAACCCTGCATAATTGACCTACAACAAGGTTATTTAGACAGAAAACTCTTTAATGCAGTTTCTCAGACTTCCCCTAGGATGTTGCGTATGCAAAAAATATGCATGATCAAAACCAGTGTAGCTTCGAAGCAGGATGCCCGGAAACTGGCCAGTGAGATGATTACCACACGCATGGCAGCCTGCATACAGATCACTGGCCCTTGCCAATCTTTTTATCACTGGCAGGGCAAGCTGGAGCAAAAAAAGGAGTGGTGTTTAACCATTAAAACATCGAAACAGAAACGACTCGAACTTGTAGACTGGCTAATTCAACGGCACCCTTATGATGTGCCTGAAATTATCTGCACGGACGGGGAATCCACAAACTCATATGTCAACTGGCTTAATGATGCGGTCACATAAGGTTTTGTATGGTACACCCAAGAACCCTATTGTCAGGAGTATTGAATGATTGAAGTAACCTTTGTGGGCGCGCTGATAGCAGGCGTATTATCATTTCTTTCACCATGTGTTTTGCCTTTGGTTCCCGCATATCTATCTTATATTTCAGGTGTTTCAGTCAACGAATTACGCCAGCGTGAACATGCTGCTGATTCAGTGCGGCGTCATGCGCTGATACAATCTCTGTGGTTTATAGCTGGATTCAGTCTGGTATTTATTGCCCTGGGTGCATCAGCAACGCTGCTGGGTCATTGGTTACTGAGTAACATGGACATCCTGGGAAAAATTGCAGGTATAATTATTATGATTTTTGGCCTGCATTACACTGGCATTATCAGAATTCCTATGCTTATGATAGATGCACATTTCGATACAGGCGGAGTAAATGCCAAGCATGGTATGGGCGCATTGATTCTCGGGTTCGCCTTTGCTTTCGGCTGGACACCTTGTATTGGCCCCATTCTTGGTGCTATTCTGGCGATAGCAGGCGCACAGTCAGACCCGATGTATGGTATCGGCCTACTCACTACCTATTCATTCGGCCTGGCCATTCCGTTTTTACTGGCCGCACTGGCAACAGATGCTTTTCTACGCTGGTCACAAGGCTTTAAGAAACACCTTGAACTGGTTGAGAAAATTTCCGGATCACTACTGATACTGGTCGGAATAATGATTTTCCTGGGCAGTTTCAGTATCGTTTCCGGTTGGCTGATTGAGTGGTTCCCCGCTCTGGCAGATATTGAAAGCTCTTTCTCTCCCTGATATTCATGAGTTTTGAGTTGACCGCAAGGACACTCAGTGATTCAATGCACCTATGAATGAATCTCCGCAACAGGCTCTGGAAGTACGCATTGAACAATTATCAGATTACCTGTCAACCATTCGGCGGAATATGGAAAAGATCATTGCTGATAATCATCGTATGCGTGAAGTTATCCGCATTGCTGAAAATGAATTACGTAAACGCCGCGATCAGGTGCAAACGCTGGAAGGTGAGCTTGACGCATTGCAGAATGGTAGACTCGAAGCAAAAGCAAGAGTCTCACATGCCATGGAGAAACTTGATAAACTTATTTCTGATCAGGTAACTACTATTTCATGAGCCATGCTGTAGAAATCGAACTGATGGGACGCAATTTCACCATATTGACTGATGATGATCCGGAGCAGGTTTCAGCAGCCGCAGGAATGGTACAGGAGCATATTGATGAGCTCAGACAGATGGGGGCAACTGTCGCATCTGACCGCTTGCTTACGCTGGTAGCTCTGAACCTGGCCGGAAAGTTACTCCAGAGCAATCAGGTAAAAATTGATGGATTTGATGGCTTGATCTCTATACTTGACGGTGTAGTCTCACAGGCAGAAGGTTTAGCAAAAGTGCCCCTGCGTTGAACGAATGGCAGAATGTTGCCTGAGCCGATACTTGTCGAACGGGAGCTTATCTACCTTGGTTGTGAGCGTCCCCTCTGTGGGGATACCTGATGCCGGGGTGCAGCACCCACCTCTTGTTAGAGGGTTCGACGACTGTTTGCCATTACGTCAACGTGGGGGCGCCCTTTTTTAATCCCTTGCATTACAACTAATATTCGAGTCTGTTACCATGATTATAACATCAGCAAGCAAGCAAAGGCAAAGAGATGAGGCCCTGAAAAATCGCAAGGCTCTATCTACTCATCAACGCAAAATTTATTCTCAAAGTATCCTCAAATCTCTACACCAGCATCTGGAAACCCGGGATTTTCAACCCATGTGCTTGTTAACATATCAAGCCTTGCCATCAGAAGTTGATGTAAATGCACTGTTCCGGCAATCGAGTTTTTATATCTATGCTCCCGTCACACACCACCATGAACATATGGAATGGCATAGAGTTTCATCCTCAACACAGTGGAATAGAGGCTTCTTTGGCATTCTTGAACCGGATGCCGGTGACCTGTGGCATGCTGAATCAGGTACAAGCATATTAATTTGCCCATTGGCAGCATTTGACAGAAAAGGAAATCGCCTAGGCATGGGCAAAGGCTGTTTTGATTACTGGCTGGCTCAACACCGGCAATCTATACAGCAAATCGTCGGTTTAGCATTCTCCTGCCAGGAGGTGGCCTCTATCCCTGTCAAAGAGCATGACATGCCGATGGATTGTATCATCACTGAGAAGGAGATCATTGAATGTCAGAACAGCTAAACATTCTGGTGATTGGTGACATCATCGGCAAGGCCGGGCGACGAGCATTAACAGAACATTTGCCTGTACTTATTGACACCCATCGCCTTGACTTTGTTGTTGCCAATGGAGAAAACCTTGCCCATGGCTTTGGCCTGACCGGTAAAATCGCCAATGACATGTTTGATCTTGGTATTGATGTATTGACCAACGGCAACCATTGCTGGGATCAACGCACATTTCTGGATCTGATCGACGAAGATGATCGTTTTGTCCGTCCAATGAACTTTACGAACTACGCCCCTGGACGCGGCTGGACCGTACGGGAAACTGCAGCAGGGCATAAAATAGCAGTTATTAATGTGATTGGTCAGGTTTTTATGGGAACATGGGATTGCCCGTTTGCCGCAGTTGACAGAGCTATAGAGGCTATCCCTGAAGATATCAGTGCCATCCTTGTTGACATGCATGCAGAAGCAAGCAGCGAAAAAATGGGCATGGGGTGGTATCTGGATGGGCGGGCTTCATTCGTCTACGGTACGCACACGCATATTCCCACTTGTGATGAGATCATTCATGCCGGAGGTACAGCTTACCAGACAGATATCGGCATGACCGGATCCTATCAATCAATTATCGGCATGAAGGTTGAAAGTGCTCTCAAGCGAATGGTTCAGCGACTTCCTGAACGCTTCGAAGCCGTCGAGCGTGGTGCCAGTATTTTTGCCACCCTGGTCAAAATTGATCCGAACACGCGTCAGAGTTGTACAATCCGGCGCATTCATATTCCGCCAGCATAATTACTGAAAATATAAAGGAGACTGCTGATTAGTATGAAACAAATCATGCATATTAAAGACAGCCTCCTAGCGGCCTATTTCAACCTGTAATGCAGCTTCAGGAGCCTCAGCAAATGTCTTCAGTTTCTGAGCCCTGGATGGATGCCGAAGCTTACGCAAGGCCTTGGCCTCGATTTGCCGGATGCGCTCACGTGTAACACCAAACTGTTTACCCACTTCTTCCAGTGTATGATCGGTATTCATGCCGATCCCAAAACGCATGCGTAATACTTTCTGCTCACGGTCTGTTAAATTCTCCAGCACATCCAGAGTCACTTTGGATAATGCGGCGTTGACTGCAGAATCAAGTGGGTTTTCAGCTTTATCATCTTCGACGAAATCACCAAGCTGGGAATCCTCATCATCACCAATAGGTGTTTCCAGTGAAACAGGCTCCTTGGCTACTTCCAGAATCTGCATAACCTTCTCAACAGGCATTTCAAGATGTTTAGCCAACTCTTCCGGCGTTGGCTCACGACCAATTTCCTGCGCTATCTGACGTGAAACACGCATCATCTTATTGATCGTTTCAATCATATGCACAGGGATTCGAATGGTTCGGGCCTGATCGGCAATGGAACGTGTGATGGCCTGACGAATCCACCAGGTCGCATAGGTAGAGAACTTGTAACCACGGCGCCATTCGAATTTTTCCACCGCTTTCATCAGGCCGATATTGCCTTCCTGAATCAGATCAAGGAAACCCAGGCCACGGTTGGTATATTTTTTGGCAATGGAAATGACCAGGCGCAGGTTGGCCTCAATCATTTCACGCTTGGCCTGACGCATCTTGGCTTCACCCATAGTCAGTTTACGCGCCACTTCCTTGAGCTCGATCACATTCATTTCGGTTTCCTGCTCAACACGTTTTAATCGGCGCTGATTTTCCTTGATCTTACCCGATATTTCTTCAATAGCCTCATTCCAGGCTGCATCCTTATGCTGCCTGAGCAGGCCATCCACCCAGCGCTCATCTGCCTCCATTGGCGGGAATGTTTCAAGGAACAGCTTTCGCGGCATCCGTGCTTTCAGTGCATAATCACGGATCGTACGTTCAAAACGACGCACTCTTTCAACGGCATTTTTAAATCGTTGAACCAATTGCTCAAGCTGACGTGGAGAAAATGGAATGCTAATCAGCTCCAGCAGCATAGCGTTTAAAACTTTCCGGCTTTTCAGCTGTGTTTTTGTATCATTGGGTTTTCTTTCAAGCCTCTTTCTCAGGATTATAAATTCATCATGCAACTTCTTGGCATTGCCAAAATGAACAAGTGCTTCTTCCAGCTGCTCTTCCTTGGTGATGATAGTCTCCATCATCGGTGTTCCATCCGGTGTTGCTTTGCGCGCTTTAATCGCTGCAGAGAGCTGTTCAGCATCCAGTTTTGGTTCCGTTTCTACCGGCTCATCATCATCTTCGCTTCGATTCATACGGTTTTCATATTCTTTGATTGCCGCCGAATTAACGACCTTCTCATCTACATCAATAATATCCCGGAAATTGGGATCTTCACCACTCGCCAGCGCCTCATCACGAATTTCAATGATTCTTTCACCCAACAGCATGATTTCACGGAAAGTCGATGGACACAGACAAATGGCCTCATGCATTTGCATACGGCCTTCTTCGATACGGCGCGCAATTTCTATTTCACCTTCACGTGTCAACAATTCAACCGTACCCATTTCACGCAGATACATACGAACCGGATCATCAATGCGAACGACTGTGCCGAGCTGAGACGTGTCAGCACGCAAAGCCGAGTCTTCTTTGCGCAAGCGATCTTTACGCATCGCATAAGCGCCGGTTGGCGCACGTTCAGGATCAACAACTTCAATACCCATTTCTGTGAACACATTAATCATCTGTTCAACCCGATCAGCAGAAACCAGACCACCGGGTAAATGTTTATTCAGTTCTTCATAGGTAATAAACCCAGCCTGCTTGCCCTTGGCCATTAATGTGCCAAGTTCGCTGATAGCTATTTGCTCCTGACTGTTCTTTGCCATGCGTTATGCTCCTGTTTCGTTCAGCAATTCATTTAGCTTGCGCCATTGGGGGTCAATTTCTTTAATACGCTTCTGCAATTTAATGCGCTCAGATAAATCCGTATCCCCCGCCTTTTGTCTCAGCAGACGGGTAATATGATTGGTTTCCATAGCCAACATTAAACGTTCAAATTCAATATCTTGGACGGTTGCCTGATTCACCCAGCGAGCAATCATGGTTTGATCATCGGGAAACTCCCGGATCAACTGGCTCGCGATGTCGGTATTATTATCTTTGGCATCCGTTTTTATCGAAAAAGCGCGTGAATATAGCGACTTTAACTTGGCATTGTCAACAAAGTAACTGACGGCTATTTCGGGTAGCTGCAGAAATCGTTGATTATCCTGCATCAGTGCAGAGAGAAACCTTTCCTGTACAGCACTTAATTTACCTGTAAGCCGCGAAATTGCAGGCGTGGATTTTAATGCAGCTCGCCGCTGCCCCTGTTGTAGTGAAATCCCGGTTTCCCGCTCTACTTCCTGACGCCATGCCTGTTGCAGATAATGATCTGTAATACTGGCCAGCATGGTATCAGCTTTTTTAGCCATGCGGGCTCTGCCGTCAGCACCCTGACCAGCCAGCAGTTTAAGACCCATAAGCCAGGTATCCAGCACTGGTTTGGACTGCTCCTGCAAACGCAACTTGAATGCCTCGGCACCTTCAAGATTTAGCATTGAATCGGGATCTTCGCCATCAGGAAGATATAAAAATCGAGGTGTCAGTTCGGCCTTGAGTACAGGCAGCATACGCTCCAGTGCCCGCCATGCCGCCTGTCGCCCGGCACGATCACCATCAAAGCAAAAAACCGGAGCCTCATGCAGACGAAAAATATCGCGAATCTGGCGCTCACCAATAGCTGTACCCAGTGGTGCCAATCCGATTTTCAGACCAAATGCCGCCAGTGTCAGCACATCCATATAACCTTCAACTACTAGCAATTGCTTCTCTTTACGAATAAAATCGCGGTGCTCGGAAAAGCCATATAACAGATCAGACTTATGAAACCAGGCTGTTTCCGGAGAATTCAGATATTTGGGCTCGCCATCCCCCAGCACTCGACCACCAAAGCCGACCACATGGCCACGCCGGTCTCGAATGGTAAACATCAGGCGATTCCGAAAACGGTCACCGTATCCACGCTCACCTTTAAACAGCAGGCCCACAGCCTCCAGCTGGGCCAGCGTATGCTTATCTTCGCCGAACATCTTTTGCATAAAACCATAACCCGATGGCACATAGCCCAGGCCATAATCACGAACAATCTCTTCCGATAGTCCACGCTGTTTCAAATAGGCACGGGCATCACTTCCCTGATCACTGCGAAGACTACGAGCAAAAATATCGGAAGCTTTTGATAACATGTCCTGTGCCTGCCGATGCCGAGCTTGCTCATCAGGATCAGTACGTGTTGCCTGCGGCACTTTCATCCCTGCTTTTTCAGCCAGAAATTCTACGGCTTCAGGGAAAGCATAACCATCATGATCCATCAAAAACTGGAAAGCTCCACCACCTTTGCCGCAGCCAAAGCAGTAATACAGCTGCTTGTCCGGGGAAACCGAAAATGACGGTGATTTTTCATGATGGAACGGACACAAACCCATCATATTGGATCCGGATTTTTTCAACTCAACGTGGCGGGCAATAATTCCAACGATATCAGTGCGGGATAGCACCTCATCCAAAAATGATGGAGAAAAATTAGTCATATACTACTTATGTAGTGCAACAAAGAGCCGGATGCAAGAGAATCAGGAATTTAACTGTACTTTGACCAGACCGGATAGCTTACTCATATCAGCTCGCCCCTGCGCTTTTTCTTTTGCCATCGCCATCACTTTACCCATATCCCGCATGTCGGTGGCGCCGGTAACAGCAATAGCCTGATCGACTATCACAGTTATATCCTCGTCACTCAGTTGTTCAGGCAGATAAGCCTGAAGCAGTTCAGCTTCAGCCAACTCTGGAACGGCCAGATCATTACGGCCAGCATCCGCATACTGTCTGGCAGAATCTTTACGCTGCTTCAGCAAGCATGAAACAACAGCCATACCTTCAGTTTCGTCAAGCTCATGACCGACTTCGATTTCTTTGTCTTTTATTGCTGCACGCAACATGCGAATAGCTGAAAGTCGGGGTTTGTCTTTTGCTTTCATGGCTACTTTCATATCATTGGTTAATTGATCAAACATGGCTCTCCCCTAGTTAATAAAAAATGCCGGGCACGAAGGCCCGGCATCTATTCGTAGCCTGCTACTTGTTTAGTAGTCGCGGTTCTCACGCATACGAACACGACGAAGGCGCTTCATCAGGCGTTTATGTGCAGCGGCTTCCTTGCGTTTCTTCGCAACAGAGGGTTTCTCATAGGCTTCTCGGCGGCGGCAATCTGAAATAACACCACCCTTTTCAACCTGTTTGCGGAATCGCTTCAGTGCGATCTCAAATGGCTCATCAGGATTTACTCTAATTCCTGGCATGTAAAACATCACCCCCTTAGGCAAGCCCAAAAACTTTAGCAAGTCAGTATGATACCATATTGACTCGCCCTTCTAACTGCTCGGCGCTAGGCTGGCAGCGACCCAACAGGTCAAAAAAGGGCGACGAATTATGGCGGCAGGACAAAACAAGTCAAATCAAACAGAACAGACTGCGCCTTCCAGTCTGCTAACCATCACATCAAAAATTGGAAGCTGGACAATGCTATCGCGTGTGCTGGGTTTTGTACGTGATATTTTACTGGCTCGCATGCTGGGTGCAGGCCCGCTGGCTGATGCCTTTTTTGTAGCCTTTAAATTACCCAATTTTTTCCGCCGCATGTTTGCCGAAGGCACATTAACGGTAGCGCTTGTACCTGTTTTGTCCAATCAGCTGGAAAAAGGGGAAATCGAGGCGCATCGCTATCTGAACGCCCTTGCCACTCTGCTGCTGCTTATTCTCACCTTGTTCACCTTACTGGGCATCATTTTCATGCCCTGGCTACTGCTGTTGTTTGCCCCCGGTTTTGCAGACGAACCGGATCGATGGCAACAGGCGCTGACACTGGCACGTTGGATGTTTCCCTATCTTGCCTTTATTTCACTGGCTGCCATGGCATGGGGAGTATTGAACACCTATAAAAAGTTCTCCGTTGCTGCTGCCAGTCCGGCACTGTTGAATGTAGCCATCATTCTTGCTGCCTTGTTTCTGGCTCCAGCCATGCAGAATCCGGCACTTGCCATAGCCTGTGGTGTGATAGTAGGCGGTGTATTACAGCTTGCCATTCAGTTCCCTGCGCTGAAACAGATTGGCTGGGTTCCCCGTTTAAGTTTCAAATTCAGACAAGCAGCGATTCGAGAGACGCTTAGCCTGTTTGGCCCGGCCCTGCTCGCTATTGCCGCTGTCCAAATTAATATCCTCATCGGCACTATTCTGGCCACCCTTCTGGATACAGGTGCGGTCTCTTATCTGTACTATGCCGACCGCATTGTGCAGCTGCCATTAGCCCTGTTCGGCATTGCCATGAGCACCGCATTACTGCCTACACTCTCGGAACATCTGGCTAAAGGCAATCAATTGTCGGCAGCCGATGATTTGCGTTCAGGACTAGCCTGGCTGACCTGGATCACCCTGCCATCAGTAGTGGGCATATTCTATCTGGCTGAACCAATTATCGTGACACTGTTTGAACGGGGAGAATTTTCTCATGGCGACAGCTTTGCCACCGCTCAGACTTTGCAGGCCTATGCCTTTGGCTTAATCGCATTCTGCTGGGTAAAACTGCTGGCAACCGCATGTTATGCGAGCAAAAATGCCAAAGCACCAATGCGATATGCGGCGGTCAGTGTTGCCGTTAACATTATACTGGCCATTATTTTTATGCAGTTCTGGACTTATGTCGGGCTGGCACTGGCCACATCTGTAGCCGCTTTTGTCAATGTTGGCCTGTTATTCATGCGACTTACAAAAACGCATGGCTCCCTGGTTGACAGCAACAGTTTAAAACGCATGGTAACTGCTATCTGGGCCAGTCTGGTCATGCTTGGCTATCTGGCAGGATTTGAAATGCTCTGGGCCTTTCCGCCAGCAGGAGGAGCGCTCCAGTTTGGCTGGTTAACAGCAGCTGTAATTGGCGGCATGGTTATTTTCCTGATCTGTGCATTTATCCTTGGTGAACGGAGCTTGCTGAATAAATTGCTAAACAGGGGGAAGCATGCGTCGTGATGTGATTGTGTTCGATATTGAAACCGTTGTGGATGCCGATGCTTCACGGCGACTCCTGCACCGGCCAGCCTTTGATGATATTGAATCACGTGATGCCTTGCGTGATTATTTTCTTGATAAAACCGATGGTCGCAATGATTTCGCCCGCCAACCCTTTCATCAGATTATTGCCATTTCCTATGCTCATCTGATCCGCGAGCCTGGTGATGAAGGCTCGGAGTTGCTTATCCGCCGTCTGGTCACCGGTGGAAACAAGAGCAGCAATGAGCTGGAACTGTTGGAAGGTTTTTTTCATTTGATCGAAACACGTGCGCCGCAACTGGTCAGTTTCAATGGCCGGGGCTTTGATGTGCCGGTGCTCAAATATCGTGCCATGAAACACGGATTATCCTGTCCCCGCTGGTTTAATCAAGGTGATAAATGGAGTAATTACGATGCCCGCTATTCGCAGGAATATCACATCGATCTGCTGGAAGTATTATCTGACCACGGCGCCTCAGCCCGCTGCTCCATGGATGAAATAGCTGTAGTCTTCAATGTGCCGGGCAAACTGGATACAGCCGGAGATAATGTTCGTGCAATGTTCGAAACCGGCCAGATCGAAGCAATCCGCAACTACTGCGAAACTGATGTTTGCACCACCTTGCTCATTTTTCTGCGTCAGCAACTGTTCACAGGTGCATTATCAGAAGGCGCTTATGCCCGTGCCATTCTCGGTGTGCGTAACTATCTGGAAACCGAAGCCGAATCCCGCCCACATCTCAGCCAATATTTACAGCTATGGGAACCATCCTGCTAAACCTCATACCATTTCCATCATGGGCTTGTTAGCGTTTGGCATTTGGAGAAACAGATGGCATTAAACAACAAGCAACGTAAAGACCTCAAGGTCAAGTCCCACCACCTTAAACCTGTTATCAGAATTGGCCAGAAAGGTGTATCTGAAAACCTGCTGCTGGAAACCGGTCAGGCTCTGGAAATCCATGAGCTTATCAAGGTTCATATCGCTGATGATGACAGAGATGCCCGAAAAATAACTGCCCTGAAAATAGCTGAACAGACCGGAGCTGAGGTAGTCAACCAAATTGGAAAAATTTGTGTCCTGTATCGTCAGAAAAATCGGACAGAGACTGTTTCATGAATTCATCATGTGAAAAAATTCGTCATTTACTTGCAAGTGAATTTCAACCGGAGGATTTAAAGATCGAAGATGAATCCTGGAAACATGCCGGGCATGCCGGTGCAAAAGAGAGTGGTGGCGGTCATTTTATTGTCCATATCACGACAGAAAAATTCACTGGAAAAGGCAGGGCACAATGCCATCGTCTGGTTTATGACGCCCTCAAACCTCTGTTCCCTGCAACTATCCACGCATTGAGTATCCATACGAAAACTCCGAAGCAAGATTAAATCAAAAATATTGGTTCCGTACCTTATAATAACTGTCTTTTCAGCTAAAAAAACCTCCGCAGCAGGCCATCATAAAACCGGAAATAAGATTGTTGAGGAATTCTATAATCTCCCCCCACAGATAACTGCCGCTTTTCCTTCGGACATTTTGGTTCTAAACTGGGACTGTAAGGAGAAGTAATGGCCGATTCGCCCAAACGCTCACTGCGCAAGCAAATTTCCAGCACCCTGGAAATGGATGTTGCTGATATTGCCAGCCTGCCTGCCCTGCATCGTCACCTGACGCATCTGTTGCGCTTTTCGCATAGGGTATTGCTCCGCTTCGTTGCCGATAAATGCATTCAACGCGCCTCAGCTCTTGCCTATACCTCGCTACTGGCCATCGTACCGATGGTAGCACTGATCTTCTCCATATTCACCAGCTTCCAGGCCTTTGCTTCTGTCTCCAGCCATCTAACCAACACGCTGCTTGAGTATCTGTTGCCAACGAGCCAGCAGGCAGTGCAGGCTTATCTCAGCACGGTTGCCGACAAAACCACAGCCTTGTCTGTGTTCGGCGTGCTCGGCCTGCTGTTCACAGCTACGGCCCTGCTCAATACGATTGAAGAGGCTTTCAATACCATCTGGCGCATCACCAGAGCCCGCGCCCTGTTCTCCAAATTCATTACCTTCTGGGCCACGCTGACACTGGCTCCGATTCTTGTCGGCGCTTCCATCAGCATCACCTCCTACTTTGCTGCCCTGCCCGTGCTCAAACAGATGGCCGAAGGTGCTACCTATATCAGCCAGACGCCATTTCTGGTGCCCTGGCTGATGTCTTCACTGGCCATGGCTACACTCTATTCGGTGCTTCCCAACTCCTCCGTGCCCTTCCGCTTCAGCCTGATTGGTGGTCTGGTTGCCGGTGCACTATTTGAGTGGGCAAAATTCGGCTTTGCTTTTTATGTCACCGAAGTGGCCGACTACGAACGCCTGTACGGGGCTCTCTCAACGCTACCCATCTTCCTGATCTGGCTTTATCTGATCTGGGTGATTGTGCTAATCGGTGCAGAGATATCTTTCTGCCTCCAACATCCCGAACAGTCCTACCGTCGCCAGAGCAAATTTCTGATGCCGGGCATGCAGCAGTTCTACTCGCATCTGATCATTGTACGCGCTGCCCAGTCCCTGCAACAGGGAAAGACCCTGACCATGTCCATGCTCATGGCTGAAACCAATGTCCCCGATAATATCATGCAGGAATGGCTGGACAGGTTGTGTCAGCTTGAACTGCTTCGCCATACCGAAGTAGACAACCAGTCGGCATGGATTCTGGGCCGTGATGCCAACCATTTAAGCCTGTATGATATCTACCAAAGTGTGAATGAGACGCCCATGCTTGTCCCTGCCGTCTGGCAGGATACATCGCTGGGGCGACATCTGCACGGTCTCTATTTCCGCATGAACCGGGAACAGAAAAATATTTTAAAAAGCCTCAGTATCCGCGAACTTACAGACAAAGAAACCGAGGAAGAAAAGGCCAGAGAACAAATCCTGACAGAATCTGAATTATGAATAACGCACGACTCATTATCGCTGATTCGGAACACAATGCTGATATGTTATATGTAAGCGGTTTGTTCGTGCCCGATCCATTCATTGCAGTAGAAATAAATGGTCAGTGGCATGGTCTGCTTTCCCCGCTGGAAGTGGGCAGGGCACGGAAGAAATCAAAACTGGATCAGGTTCATCTCGACAATCCCTGGCGCTCCAAAGCAGAAAACAATGGGCGCAATGGGCTGGCCGCAATTGCTGCCGCCTTTCTTGAAGAAAACAATGTAGTGAACCTTCAGGTTCCAAGCGGATTCCCACTTGGATATGCAGATCAGTTGCGCGACTGGGGTTTTAAAGTCACAGCTGCCGGAACTGCTTTCTTTCCCGGCAGAACTGTCAAAAACGAATATGAAATCCGTTGTCTGACAAAGGTAGAACAGCTCACCCGAAAATCCATGCAACAGGCTGAGAATTATCTGGCTGATTGCAGCGTGGGAGATGATAGAATTCTACGTGAGCAAGAAACAGGCAAAAAGGTTAAATCAGCTGATGTTCGCCGAGTCATCGAAACCTTTCTGATCAAAAATGGCGCCATGCCCGCCCATACCATTGTTGCCTGTGGTCGCGAAGGTGCCGACCCACACAATGTCGGCCATGGTTTCATCCGTGCAGATCAAACCATTATTATCGATATTTTCCCGCGCCACCTGGCCACGGGTTACTGGGGAGATATGACTCGAAGCTATGTCAAAGGCAAGGCCAGTCCGGAGATCAGGAAACTCTATAATACTGTTCGTGCAGGTCAGGATATCGGCCTGGACATGGTTGCAAACAGTGTCGACGGGACACACATTCACCAGGCCATCACAGATTACTTCAACAAGCAGGGATTTCCGACAAAAACCATTCGCGGCAAACAGACCGGCTTTTTCCACGGTACCGGCCACGGCGTAGGACTGGAAATCCACGAAGCACCCGGAATCTCAACCCGGAGCGATATTTTAAGAACCGGTCAGGTCGTCACCGTTGAACCCGGCCTCTACTACCCCACACTGGGTGGCATCCGCCTCGAAGACATGGTCGTCGTCCGCGATAACGGCTGTGATAACCTCACCAGGCACAAACGTCAACTTGAAATCCCCTGATTGCAAGGGCAATACACGGGCTCAGGCAACGCTGAATATTATTTCAGACACATTTTGTATTTGAAAACGTTCATCATAGTATTCATGGATAACACAGGCTAGGCTTCATGAATGACTGCTTCAAAAAATAATCTGGTATGGATGGATCTGGAGATGACCGGGCTTGATCCGAAAATTGATACTATCCTTGAAATCGCCACCATCATTACTGACGGAAATCTGAACATCATTGCCGAGGGACCGAATATTGTCGTTCATCAGCCGGATTCTATTCTGGATGGCATGGATGAATGGAATACAACCCATCACGGCGCTTCCGGCCTGACTGCCAGGGTGCGCGCATCTAAAATCGGCATGACTGAAGCCGAACAACAGACACTGGATTTCATCCGCCTCTACGTGCCTGAAAACAGTTCCCCATTATGTGGTAATTCCATTCACCAGGATCGTCGTTTCCTTGTGCCATATATGCCGAAACTGGAAGCCTATGTGCATTACCGAAATATAGATGTCAGCACTATCAAGGAGTTGGGACGGCGCTGGTATCCCGGCATCCAGGCTCCTCTTAAAGAGGCTGAACATCTGGCGCTGGCAGATATCCGCGAATCAATCAAAGAGCTTGCATTCTACCGCAACAACTATTTTTGCTAACTGTGTAAATAATCACATTCAGAGATAAATCGCAAGGCATCATTACTCGTTCAATCCGGCATTGATGTGCCGCATACAAGGAGTAAACGATGCCTTTACGTACATTTTTTACAGTTTTTCTATCCTTTTCAGCCATAGCATTGAGCAGTCCGGTTCAAGCAGAATCATTGGATGAAACCAAAGTGGCAATCGTTGAAGCTGATGCGTTACGTGCTGCTGAGTTTTCACCAAATCACTTCAACAAGGCGAAAAACAAGCTGGCTGAAGCTGAAAAGCTGTTACTTGCAAACCCCTATACGGACAAAGCAGTAGATCTGTTAAACGAAGCCACAACCCATGCACAACAGGCATCAGAGCATTCGCAACAATTCACCAGTACATTCTCAAATCTTGTCGAATCCCGTGATCGGCTGAAACTTGCCGGTGATGATTATATTCGTGACGATCTGGAAAAGCGTTCCAGAAAAGAGTTTAACCGCGTTGTTATTGCAGCAGAAAATGGCAACACCAATAAAGCCCACCGTGAGGAAAAGAACGCATTGCTAACCTTCCGTGCCGCACTAAGCGTTGCTGCTCGCGAACAATTCGTACGTCCCATCTCAAAAACTATTGCTAAAGCCCGTAAATATAAGGCTCGCAACTACGCTCCGAACTCCCTCAAGAGCGCCCTGAAAACACAAGGCGAGCTTGAACGTCTGATCAAATCAAGTCCGAATGCCCAAAGTGAGGCCTATTCACTCTCACGTCAGGGTCAGGAATCGGCCAAGCATGCTATTCGCATTTCTACACTCGGCTCACAATTTGACCGTAATCCCGAAACTCTGGAGTCATGGATTGATGCAAGTGATGCACGCATGACTATTCTTGCCAGGGCTGTCGGTCTACAGCTGGATCGCTCCCAAAGCCCTGAGGTTCAGTTGGCACAGCTCAAACAGGCTATTGAAGATATCAAGGCAGAACACATTGCCCAGATCGGCGTTGCAGAGAAACAGATCCAGACATTGGGTGAAAAGCTGACTGCAAGCGAAGAGAAACTGGCCAAATACGAAGGAAAACTAACCGCATATGAAGGAGAACTCTCCGACCTGGCCGAAGTGCGTCGAAAGTTACAGCTCAGACGAGAAGCAGAGGCCAAGATTAAACACCTGACCCGGCTATTCGATCCCGATATGGTGGAGATCCTGCTTACCCCCGATGCCGATGTCATTCTTCGCATGAAGAAACTGAATTTCCTGAGCGGCAGTGCAGTCATTCCACCAGAGGCTTATGCCCTGCTGGATAATGCCATCAAGTCTATCGGAATTTTTCCAAACCGAAGCGCCCGCATTGAAGGCCATACCGACTTTATGGGCACCAATGAATACAATCAGGAACTCTCCAACCGTCGCGCCAACGTTGTTCGCGACTACCTGCTATTACAAATTCCGGATAGTGAGGCCCGCTTCTCTGCTATTGGTCATGGTGAGGAAAAACCAATTGCCAACAATGAAACAGCCGGGGGACGGACCAAAAACAGGCGTATCGACATTATCCTGCTTGCTCCTCCAGCAGCATCTGCCAGCGAGCAACCGGTTCAATAGTGCTGCAGATTTTTACTAACAGACTGATTAACAAAGTCTGTCCATTTGATGCAGCCAACCTTCTGAAGCCCCCTTTAGGAGGCTGATTGTTTGAAAGTAAATCAGGGCCTAGATGGAAAGGTCGAGGATCAAGGATTCATCATGGATTCATGAGAAACAAGGAAGTCTTTTGATCCTCCGCTAGCAACCTGCCGGGATAAGTATTAAAACCGGATAAAGCGTCGGCGTTTTCAGCCAGAAGCTTTACTGATCGGGCTGGCGTGCAGGCCGCATTCAGACACGCCATTCTCATGCTCCCACCACCAGCGGCCTGATCTGGGATCTTCACCAACGGTGATGGAACGCGTACATGGCAGGCAACCTATGGACGGGTAATGCTGATCATGCAAGGCGTTGTAGGGCACATCGAATTCCCGGATATACGTCCAGATTTCATCTTCAGCCCATTCGATCAGCGGATTAAACTTTTTCAATCCGAAGAAAGTATCGTCTTCAACTGCTGCCATATCATGACGCGAATCAGCCTGCTCTCGGCGCACACCGGTAATCCATGCTTTTTTACCACTCAGAGCCCGGCGCAAGGGATGAATCTTCCTGACTTCACAGCAGCGCTTGCGATTTTCCACCGAGTGATAAAACAGGTTAAGGCCATGTTCGTTCACCATCTTCTCAACCGCATCAGCATCCGGAAAACAGACCTGAATATTAATACCATATTTGGCCCGACAGGCATCCATCACATCATAGGTGGGCTGTGGCAAGCGGCCAGTATCCAGCGTGATAATCTGAATGGAGGGGGAATATTTACTGATCAAATCAATCAGCACCACATCTTCGGCACCAAAACTGCAGGCAAAAACCAGATTTGGCGCAAATTGATCCTCTGCCTGTTTCAGCAGTTTTATACTTTCATCTATCCTGGCTTGCATTTCTAAACCTCCAAATTCCTGGAGCTGTTACATATTTCGTAACGGTTCAGTTCCACCTTAAATCTTCTTCCATGTTGTCCCGGTCGGACTATCTTCCAACACGATGCCCTGAGCTGCCAGTTCATTGCGAATGCCATCGGCGCGGGCAAAATCTCTGTTCTTTTTAGCCACAAACCGTTCGGCAATCAAGGCCTCAATAGCCTGGGCATCCACATCACCGCCCTGAAACCATTCGCTCATATCATGTTGCACGATACCCAGCATACCAGTCATGGCATCAAACTGCGAGACCAGAGCCTTTGCATCCTCTCCCGTATCCAGTGCTTTATTCAAAGCCCTGCACACATCGAATAATGCAGCCAATGCTTCAGGCGTATTAAAGTCATCATTCATGGCATCGGTAAATGCCTGTGACAGCTCAATATCTAAGCCTGGCTTATCTTCCAGTCTTCTGCGCGTTTCATACAGACGATCCAGCCCTGCTTTAGCAACATCAAGCGCGCTGTCTGAAAAGTCCAGCGGCGAACGGTAATGCGTGCCCAACATAAACATGCGCAGCACTTCAGGATGATATTTGTCCAATACTTCGCGGATGGTGAAGAAATTACCCAGTGATTTGGACATTTTTTCCTCATTGATGTTGACGAAGCCGTTATGCAGCCAGTAGCGGGCAAAACCGCCGCCATTGGCGGCGCGCGCCTGGGCAATTTCATTCTCATGATGGGGAAATTTCAGATCCATGCCACCGCCATGGATATCGAATGTATCTCCCAGATGGCAGCAGCTCATAGCCGAGCATTCGATATGCCAGCCGGGCCGTCCCATACCCCAGGGCGAAGGCCAGGCAGGCTCACCCTGCTTGGCCTTTTTCCACAACACAAAATCCAGCGGATCGCGCTTGCTGTGATCCACATCCACGCGGCTTCCTGCTTCCAGATCATCAATGTTTTTTCCTGACAGCTGTCCATAGAATTCAAACTGGCGTACTGCATAAAGCACATCGCCCGAATCGGAGACATAAGCAATGCCCTTGTCCATCAATGACTGAATCATGGTGATCATTTCTGCCAGATGCATGGTGGCGCGTGGCTCACTTGAGGGACGCAGGCAACCAAGTGCATCAATATCTTCATGAAAATCAGCTATCATGGTTGTAGTCAGTTTATCAATATCAATGCCGCGCTCATTGGCTCTGGCTATGATTTTGTCATCCACATCGGTGAAATTACGTACATAATTCACATCATAACCAAGCTGTCTGAGCCAGCGGTAAATAATATCAAAGGCCACCATCACACGTGCATGACCGACATGGCACACATCGTAAACCGTGACGCCGCAGACATACATGCCTACATGGCCGGCACGCAACGGCTCGAATAACTCCTTGCTGCGTTTTATCGTATTATAGACGTGCAGGCTCATTGCCGCTCCAGTTGTTGTCTGGCGTGCTTGAGTCGATCCGCTACGCCTTTGCGGCCCAGATACGTAATCATATCAGACATTTCCGGGCCATGCAGGGCACCACTCAAGGCAATGCGCAAGGGCATGAATAATGCCCTGCCCTTCACACCCGTTTTGTCCTTCACGGCATTCACCCATACTTTCCAATCCACGCCGTCAAACACCTGCCATGCTTCAAAAGCATGATGATAGAAATGATAACCTGCCTGCTCGACAAGCTCTTGCGCTTCAGCTTCCACCGGCGCATTTACATCCAGCAAACGCCTGAAAATTCTCGCATCCTCCAGCCGCTCAATATTGCCTCCAATCAGCGCTGCAAATTCAATCAGACGACCATCTGCTACTGTATTGAAATATGGTCGCAGCAAATCAGCCAGTTTCTCAGGTGCCAGTTCATGCAACAATCGCGTATGCCAGCGCCACATTTCATCATCCGCCCAGCGCACGGAACTGGTTGAAACATGCTGTGCATTAAAATGCGCCGCCAGCGATAACACATCATGCGCATCCTCCGGCATATTCGGATGACCCAGGCGCGCCATAGCCTGCACCAGAGCGCCGGGCAACAGACCATCCTCACGCAATTGGGCCACGCTATGGCTGCCCGTTCGTTTGGACAGCTTGGCGCCATCCTGACCCAGCAGTAAACCATGGTGGAGATAAACAGGTGGTCTGTAACCCAGTTGTTGCAGCAGCCACACCTGATAGGCTGAATTGGTTAGATGGTCATCGCCACGCAAGGCATGGGTAACACCATCAAGTGCGTCATCCAGAGCATTCGGCATTAAAAATGTAAATGAGCCATCAGAGCGTACAACCACCGGATCATCCAGATCACGCAGGGCAAAATGCACATCCTCGCGCAGGACATCAGGAACAATCACCTCGCCTTCATCTCCATGCACGGCCAGACGCCAGACAAAGGGCTCCGCCTCTGCCCGCTTTGCCGCCTCATCAGCGCTCAACACACGGCAGCGACCGGCATACCGCGACGGCAATCCACGGGCGGCAGCCAGTTTTCGATCCAGATTAAGTTGATTTTCCGTACAGAAACAGCGGTATACAGAATCCGATTCGGCCAGAGATTTCAGCGCTTGCGTATGTTTTTTTATATGGGCGGATTGAAACAGGATATCGCCATCCCAGTCCAGACCCAGCCAGTCGAGATCAGCCTGAATCGCTTCAATGAACTGTAATTCAGACCTGTCCTGATCAGTATCTTCAAAGCGCAACAGAAATCGCCCGCCATGCTTTCTGGCATACAACCAGTTCAGCAGGGCTGTGCGGACATTGCCCAGATGCAGTAGCCCGGTCGGCGATGGCGCAAAGCGGGTTATAACCATTTTTTCACTGCAGAAGGCACAGAGGACGCAAAAAAGGTAATCATATGACTGCCCGCATCTCCCACTTCATTCTTTACCCCTCACGCCTTTCTCCTCACTCATCACGTCCTTCTCCTCCGGCATCACCAGCATGAATTCATCACCATGCACATAACCCAGTTCTTCATGCACCAGTTGCTCCAGTGCATCAGGATCATTTCTGAGACGAAGAATTTCGCTGGCCAGATGTTCTCTGTTATTTTTCAAGCTGACATTCTCGGCTTTCAGTTGCTCAAGCTCTTGAACCTCCTGCTGATAGACCACATATCCATGATCTGAAAACAATAAACTCCAGCCCATATAAGCCAAAACAGCGAGGCTAAGCGCCCAAATCAGCCCAAGGCCAAAGCGTTTCAGTGGTCAGCTCCCGAAAAAAGCATCCCGACCGGCATAGCGGGCGGCAGAGCCCAGTTCTTCTTCAATACGCAGCAACTGGTTGTATTTGGCCATGCGATCCGAACGGGAAGCCGAACCTGTTTTAATCTGGCCGGTGGCCATTGCCACAGCCAGATCGGCTATGGTTGCATCTTCGGTTTCACCCGAGCGGTGGCTCATCATACAGCGATAACCGGCATCATGCGCCATATTCACCGCTGTAATGGTTTCAGTCAGCGTGCCAATCTGATTCACTTTGACCAGCAAGGCATTGGCCACACCTTGATCAATCCCCTGCTGCAAAATTGCCGGATTGGTCACGAACAGATCATCACCAACCAACTGTACCTTGTTGCCCAGACGCTGAGTCAGCAATTTCCAGCCATCCCAGTCGCCTTCATCGAGTCCATCCTCGACAGAAATAATCGGATACTGCTCGCAAAAAGAGGCAATCAGATCCACCATGCCCGCCGCATCCAGCTGGCGATTGCCCTCCCCCGCCAGCACATAAGAACCATCATGGTAAAATTCAGATGCCGCAATATCGGATGCCAGTGCGACATCTTCACCCGGCTTCAGGCCCGTCTTCTCAATAGCTTCCAGAATGGCGGTAATGCCCTCTTCATTGGAGCCGAGATTGGGAGCAAACCCCCCCTCATCGCCCACGGCAGTAACATGGCCGCCTGCCTTTAATACAGATTTAAGGGCATGAAATACTTCTGCCCCCATATCCATAGCCTCGGCAAATGTTGATGCCCCGGTCGGCGCAATCATATATTCCTGAAAATCAATGCTGTTGTCGGCATGCGAGCCGCCATTGATCACATTCATGCATGGCACTGGCAGCAGATTGGCCTCAGTGCCGCCCAGATAACGGAACAGTGATTCGCCCTGCTCGGTGGCCTGCGCCTTGGCCGCAGCCATCGATACGCCAAGAATGGCATTGGCGCCAAGCCGCCCCTTGTTCGGCGTACCATCGAGCTCAATCAGAACATGATCCAATGCAGCCTGATCCGCCGCATCCAGACCCTTCACCGCGCCGACGATTTCAGCATTCACATTGGCGACAGCCTGGCGCACCCCTTTGCCACCCAAACGTACACCGCCATCGCGCAATTCCACCGCTTCGCGGGAACCTGTCGATGCACCACTGGGCACGGCAGCTCTGCCAAACGCACCGGAGGCCAGCTTTACATCGACTTCTACCGTCGGATTACCACGCGAATCAAATATTTCACGGCCATGAACGGATACAATTTCACTCATCTTTTCTCCTTGTCAGCCTCATAGCCAACGATTTTCTTTTAGAATATTACACCACGAAGAACACAGAGAACACGAAGAAATTCAATCATTCTTTGCATACCTTTACGATTAATTGTTTTTCACGACATCATCAATCTGTTTCAATGTGGTCAGTACTGCTTCCAAATCACTCAAGGCCAGCGAATTCGGTCCATCTGATTTTGCATGATCCGGGTCAGGATGCACTTCCATAAATACTGCGGCCACACCCGTGGCCACGGCTGCACGCGATAAACCGGGCACAAACTCGCGATTCCCGCCTGTAGCACCACCCAGACCACCGGGTTGTTGTACAGAATGGGTGGCATCAAATACCAGCGGCGCACCGAATTCAGCCATCACCAGCAAAGATCTCATATCAGATACCAGATTGTTATAACCGAAACTGGCACCGCGCTCACACAGCATAATCTGATCATTCCCCGTAGCTGTCGCTTTCTCCAGCACATGTAACATGTCACGAGGCGCCAAAAACTGGCCTTTTTTGATATTCACCGGTTTTCCGGCTGCTGCGACTGACTGGATAAAATCCGTCTGCCGACATAAAAATGCCGGCGTCTGCAATAAGTCCACCACTTCAGCGACAGATGTCACCTGTTCGGGCGAGTGCACATCCGTCACAACCGGCACGCCTGTTTCATCTTTAATGCGCCGTAAAATGCGCAAACCTTCGTCTATGCCTGGGCCTCGGAAACCATCTATGCTGGTGCGATTGGCTTTATCAAAGCTGGCCTTAAAAATCAGTGGCACACCCACTCTGTCCGTAATGTCCCGAATCCGGCCTGCCAATTGCAAGGTGAAATCTTCACCTTCTATCACACAGGGACCGGCCAACAGTGCAAACGGAAGATTGTTGGCAATGTAAACATCGCCAACGGTAACGATTTTAGAAACTGTCATTCTCCGACCTGTTGTTTACTAGCAGCAACAAAGCTCAGGAACAATGGATGCGGCGCATAAGGCCTGGATAAAAACTCGGGATGAAACTGGCAGGCGACAAACCATGGGTGATCTTTTACTTCCACCATTTCAACCAGTGAATTATCGGGCAAGGTGCCGGAAACAACCAGACCAGCTTCTTCCAGCTGCTGGCGATAGGTGTTGTTAAATTCATAGCGATGACGATGACGCTCACGCACTTCATCCTGTTTATAGGCCCTGCCCGCATGGGTATCAGCAATCACTTTACACGGATAGGCGCCCAAGCGCATGGTGCCGCCCAAATCGCTGTCGGAAGAGCGCTGGATTCGCGCTCCCTCCTGTTCCCATTCGGTCATCAGGGCAATCACCGGATGCTCCGCCCGCTCATCAAATTCGGAGCTCACAGCATTGTTCAATCCGGCCACATGGCGGGCAAATTCAACTACGGCCAGCTGCATGCCCAGACAAATGCCCAAATACGGAATCCTGTTTTCGCGGGCATAGCGAATGGCAATCATTTTGCCGTCTGTGCCGCGCTCGCCAAATCCACCCGGAACCAGTATGCCATGCGCCGCCTCCAGCAGGCCAGTGCCATCTTTCTCCAGCGCCTCAGCATCAATATAATCAATTTTTACTCTGACGCCATTATCCATGCCGCCATGAAACAGCGCCTCATTGACCGACTTATAGGCATCGGTCAGTTCAATATACTTGCCGACCATGGCAATACGCACTTGCTGCTCGGGCTCGCGCGCCTTGCGGCAAATATCCTCCCATACGGACAAATCCGGATCGGAATCGTCCATATGAAAATGTCTCAAAACAGCGCTTCCCAGGCCGCCCTCCCGCAAAGTCAGCGGCACACTGTAAATCGTATCCACATCCGGCGCTTCAATCACAGCTTCCTTGCTGACATTGCAGAACAACGCAATCTTGTCTTTCTGGCTTTGTGGAATGGGATGCTCGGATCGGCACAGGAGCACATCCGGCTGAATGCCGATTTCGCGCAATTTCTGCACTGAATGCTGCGTTGGTTTGGTCTTGATCTCACCGGCGGCCGCAATGTAGGGCACCAGTGTTAAATGAATATAAGCGGTGCGCCTTCTGCCCAGATCAAAGCGTAACTGGCGGATGGCTTCAAGAAACGGCAGCGATTCAATATCACCGGCCGTGCCGCCAATCTCGATCAGGGCTATATCCACATCATCAGCCTGCAACGACAGAATTGCGCTCTTGATTGCATCGGTGATATGCGGAATGACCTGCACCGTAGCGCCCAGATAATCACCCCGGCGCTCACGACGAATCACCGACTCGTAAATCCGGCCAGTCGTGAAATTGGAACGTTTGGACATGCGCGCATGCGTAAAACGCTCGTAATGACCCAGATCGAGATCAGTTTCAGCACCATCATCGGTGACAAAAACTTCGCCGTGCTGAAACGGGCTCATGGTGCCGGGATCAACATTAATATAGGGGTCGAGTTTCTGCATCGTGACCTTAAGGCCACGTGCTTCAAATAGTGCTGCAAGACTGGCGGCAGCAATTCCCTTGCCGAGCGAAGAGACCACCCCGCCGGTAACAAAAACGAATCGTGTATTTTTATTCATGACGGGCGGGGAATGTAGCAGAAGGCGTCTGGAGGTGCCAGAAGTCTGTCGGACTTAGGGCAATCGTAGCGAGCAGGTGGGAAAGTAAGTCAAAAATAGTATAATTTTGAGGCGCATAGTGGCAACTATGCAACGATAAATCAGGATGTTTTGGGCCACTGCCCCTGCCGCACATTAGCTTTCTCATAAATCCGACAGACTCCTGGCTCAAAACTTTTCATCCAACCCACTTGCGGGCATTACGGAACATACGCAGCCATGGGCCATCCTCACGCCATGAATCAGGGTGCCAGGAATATTGCGAAGTGCGGAACAGTCGTTCCGGATGCGGCATCATAATGGTAAAACGGCCATCTTCTGTAGTGAATCCGGTCAATCCATCCGGTGAACCATTCGGATTATGCGGATAGCTTGTTGCAGCCTGGCCGTCAGGATCGAGATAGCGTAGCGACGATCTCACTTTGACCCGCTGTCCATTAGAATCAAAACTTGCTCGACCCTCACCATGCGCCACCACTAGCGGCAAGCTGGAACCGGCCATGCCGTGCAAGAATAGTGAAGGCGAATCAAGCACTTCAACCTGTAGTAACCGTGCTTCAAACTGCTCTGAGCGATTGCGTTCAAAATCCGGCCAGTTTTCGGCTCCCGGAATCATCCCTTTCAGCTGGCTCATCATCTGGCAACCATTACATACACCCAGCGCAAAACTGTCCGGGCGATGGAAAAAAGCATCGAATTGATCGCGGGCACGTTCATTGTGAAGCACCGACAGAGCCCAACCGCGCCCTGCGCCAAGTACATCGCCAAAGGAAAAACCACCGCAAGCAGCAAGGCCATGAAAATCAGCCAGAGAGATTCGCCCTGCAATAATATCGGACATATGCACATCGACACAGTCAAAACCGGCGCAATCAAAAGCAGCAGCCATTTCCACCTGCCCATTCACACCCTGCTCTCTGAGCACCGCTATTTTCGGTCGCGGACTGCCCACAAATGAGGCG
The DNA here is from genome assembly GCA_021545665.1 of Zetaproteobacteria bacterium. Next base: position 5,299 of record JAJRTX010000077.1, on the reverse strand, counting down.
CAGATATCTTCTGCAGGATCAAAACTCAGTATGGCATGCAGACCCTGATCTTCCCTGTTTAGAATGGATGCGAACGCCTCTCTGGCACAATCAGGATGATCACGAAGCTCCTGCATACGATAGCTGGTTTCAGCCCACAACTGGTGCAATTCCAGCACATCTTCATCAACCACAATCCTTTGGTGACTACTCATTATTATGCGCTGATCAGTTCTGGGGTGACCGATAATGTGACTGACATGAGCCAAGCCATCTTCTGCCAGGTGTGCCAGTACTTTTTCACGATCTGCGCGGCGAATCTGAATAACAGCGCCCAGTTCTTCAGAAAAGAGAATACTGAGTTCCTGTCCATCGTGGTCACCACTGAGAGTCTCCAGATGCACTTTCAAGCCGGCGCGTCCGGCAAAAGCCATTTCTGCCAGAGTGACAAACAGACCGCCATCTGAGCGGTCATGGTAGGCCAGAATCAGCTCTTCACTATTCAGCCGTTGAATACCGGCAAAAAAAGCTTTCAGCAGTGCCGGGTCATCTACATCGGGCGCCAACTCCCCTGTTTTACCATACACCTGAGCCAGTGCCGAACCACCGAGCCGGTGCCTGCCATCACCCAGATCCAGCAGAATCAAATCACTATCGCCCTGATCCAGACGTAATTCGGGGGTGAGCGTACGACGAATATCAGCAACCGGCGCAAAGGCGGAAATAATCAATGACAATGGCGAGCTCATTTCCAGCTTCGTTTCATCACCCTGTTCATCCCGGCTCTGCCAGACTGTTTTCATCGACAGGGAATCCTTGCCCACCGGGATGGAGATACCCAGAGCAGGACAAAGTTCCATACCCACAGCTTTTACTGTATCAAACAGTAACGCATCCTCTTCGTCATGGCCGCAGGCAGCCATCCAGTTGGCCGATAGTTTCACATCACCGATTTTTTCAATATTGGCAGCGGCAATATTGGTCAGCGCCTCACCTATGGACATGCGTCCGGATGCCGACGCATTCAATACTGCAATCGGTGTACGCTCACCCATCGCCATGGCTTCACCCATAAAGCCTGTATAATCCATCGAAGTCACAGCCACATCGGCAACCGGAACCTGCCATGGGCCAATCATCTGATCGCGCGCCACCAAACCTGTCACTGAACGGTCACCAATGGTGATCAGGAACTCTTTCCCGGCAACAGCAGGCAGGCGAAATACGCGTTTTACAGCCTCTTTCAGATCAATCCCGGACAATTCCAGCGACTCACCGCTTTGTGGCTGATGTTGTACATTGCGTGTCATTTTCGGTGGTTTGCCCAGCAAGATGTTCAGCGGCAAATTTACCGGCTGATTGGCAAACTCAGGATCATTCACCACCAGCGTACGCTCTACTCTGGCTTCGCCCAATACGGCAAACGGGCAGCGTTCTCGCTCACACAACTCGGTAAAGAGTTGGCGTGACTGTGGAGCAATAGCCAGCACATAACGCTCCTGCGCTTCATTGCACCAAATCTGCATCGGACTCATGCCCGGCTCCATATTGTGAACCTTACGCAGATCAAACCAGCCGCCCCGGCCGGCATCATCAATCAGTTCCGGCACGGCATTGGACAGACCGCCTGCCCCGATATCATGAATAAACAGAATCGGATTGTTATCTCCCATTTGCCAGCAGCGATCCAATACCTCCTGACAACGGCGCTCCATTTCGGGGTTGCCGCGCTGCACTGAATCAAAATCCAGCGACTCGACATTGGAACCGGTATCCATACTCGATGCCGCTCCTCCGCCCAGACCAATCAGCATGGCAGGCCCGCCCAGCTGAATAATCAACGAACCTTCAGGAACCTCGCCTTTATGTACATGTCGTGCATCAATATTGCCGACACCACCGGCAATCATGATCGGCTTATGATAACCACGCAGCTTGCCCCCAACCTGCTGTTCATAAGAGCGGAAATAACCGGCCAGGTTGGGGCGCCCGAATTCATTGTTAAACGCAGCTGCGCCAATCGGCCCATCGATCATAATATCCAGTGCCGAAGCGATACGGCCCGGTTTACCAAAATCATTCTCCCACGGCTGTTCAAATCCGGGAATACGTAGATTGGATACGGAAAAACCACACAAGCCTGCTTTGGGTTTGGAGCCAATGCCTGTTGCACCTTCATCACGAATTTCACCACCGGAACCTGTTGCTGCACCGGCAAAAGGAGAAATTGCTGTAGGATGGTTATGTGTTTCCACTTTCATCAGAATATGCGTATCGCCTGCGTGATTGCTGTAACAGCCATCCACATCGGGATAAAACCGCTGTGAGTTAAACCCTTCAATCACAGAAGAATTATCACTGTACGCAACTATCGTACCGTCGGGATGTGCTTCATGGGTATGACGAATCATCGAAAAGAGCGTGCTATCCAAATGCTCTCCATCAAGCACCCAGTCAGCATTAAATATCTTGTGTCGACAATGTTCGGAATTGGCCTGAGCAAACATCATTAATTCAGCATCACTGGGATTGCGCCCCAAATCGATAAAATTAGTCAGCAAATAATCTATTTCATCCTCTGCCAAAGCCAGACCAAGTTCCTGATTGGCAGTCTCTAAAGCAGTTCGTCCCCTGGCTAGAATATCAATGCAGACCAACGACATTGGCTGATGGTGGGAAAATAACTGTGACAGTTGTGATGTGTTTTGCAGCACTGATTCTGTCATCCGGTCATGCAACAGAGTTATACAACCGGCATGCAACTCGCATGGAATACCCGAAACACTATAAGCAATCCCACGTTCAAGACGTTTCAATGCATTCAATCCACACAGACTGGCTATATCTGTCGCCTTTGAAGACCAGGGGCTGATCGTGCCCAGACGTGGTACAACAAGAAACAGCTCATCACTTTCCACCGCCTCATAGATATCTGATGCATGCCCCAAAAGATTCGCCAGGCGTTCTGTATTCTCTTCAGACCAGTGTTCATCAACTTCAGCTATATGAATATAAAAAGCCTGAATATCCTCTACAGGAAATTCCTGTAAGCTGAAGGCTCTCAATAACTTTTCCCGACGAAAATCGGACAGGGCACACTGCCCTTTCAGGGAAATAATTCGAGTTACCACAGTCTGCTCAGTCATGTGCATACCCTAGGGTCTGAGGATATGAAACCAAGCAAAAAAAGGGAGCCGAAGCCCCCTTAGATTCTGTTCCTGATGTATACCTGAGCCTAGTAGCGACGCTCGCGGATACGCGCCTTCTTACCACGCAATTCGCGCAGATAGTACAGCTTGGCACGGCGTACGCGTCCATGGCGTATCACTGTAATACTCTCCAGCATGGGTGAATGCAGCGGAAACACACGCTCCACGCCAACATTACTGGAAATCTTGCGAACAGTGAAAGAACTGGAAATTCCATTATTATGACGAGCAATCACGATGCCCTCATAAGCCTGCAAACGCTCGGTCTTCACCACGCCCTTCTTACTTTCCTTAAAATCGACAATACGCACATTCACGCGAACGGTATCACCCTCGCGGAATGTAGGAATATCATCACGCAACTGGTCTTTTGTTATATGATCCAACAAACGCATTTCTTATTGCCTCCGAACTTTATCCGAGTCTCTGCTCAATCGATCCAGATAGATCGCTAAAGCAGCCCTGACAGAAAGGTGGCGCACACTACCGATGCCGACTATCGGTGACAACCACCCATTTGGTTCAGGCAATTTTGCACTATCCAGACCCGATCCTGTACCAAAAACAATCAGATGTTTTCCTGCCATTGCCGCCAGAGAATCAGGCTCTATACAAGCATGTTGCGGTGCTTGTGCCGATGTGTACCAGAGCTGGTAATCCGTGTCTTTCAATACATCTTTGAGGCTTTTCACCATACGAACTGCCTGTAACACCTCACGACGTTCCGGATTGCGTTCTCCACCGGCGCCATGCAGCCAGTAATCGGTCATATCATGTACCAGCGCGTGCATACCCTGTGCAGGATGCACCAAATATACAGGCTCAATCTGATAAAAAGCACAACTTCGGGCAAAATCATGCACGTCTATTGAGGTAACTGCTGTGGTACTGCTCTCCCCTTTCAGGTTAAGCACCGGATAATGCAGCAGAGCCACCGCAATATCAGGCATTGTCATCCTCCGGTAACAGAAGACCCGCAGGGTCAACCAGCATTTGGAGGGAGAGTATCTGTCTACAACGATCAGTAACCACCGCAGCAGCTTACCCAGTCACAAAAAATCCGCAAAGCCAGATGTAGAAAATAGTGCGTTTTTTTACTTCTTTCGCAGCAAGTGAAACCGCCGCCAGACAAGAGTATTTCCCTGCAGGAAAATAGTTAGAATAATTTGACATTAATAGTTCCGGGTTGTAGACTAAACCCAAGTTCGTTGCACAGGCATTATGGCTTATAAATTTGAGCCGATGCGCACTGAACGGGAGCTTACCTATTCTGGCTGTTGTGAATCCCTCGCGGGATACCTGATGTCGGGATGCTGCACCCACCTTAACGTAAAGGGTTCAGTACTTATAAGCCATAATGCCTGTGCAACGACACAGTTTCCTCGAAGGCCTGCCCCACCCCCTCCTCGGCAGGCCTTTTCGTTTTTAATCATAGGTTAAAGAACAGCATCCCGTTTTTATATAAAAGTCTGTAAACAACGCGTTCCATTCCTATACATTATAGATTCAAAAGAAAATGGCGGGCAATGCCCGCCATTTATAAAATTGCTATCAAGTTATTGGAATAAACTCGTGTTCGTATCCACTTTAGAGGTAGACATGGAATAATTCTTTACAATGTCGTTGTCAAAAAACACCACCAACTCTTTTTTATCACCTTCTGAACCAGAAGAAAACAGGCTTACAACTGGAATAAAGCTAGATGCTTTCATCTGTCCTTTAATAAAATTATATTTCCAAATTTCTTTTCCACTATCCGTAAAACTTGTTTCCATCGGATCACCATACATAGACCGAACTTCCTGTTTGGTTGTTTTTCCTTTAATGATTTTCTGCGCAACCGACGAGCTCGTCTCGTCTTTCAAGACCTTATTACCAGAACTCACACATCCCGTCATAGCCAATGAAATCGCAGCAGCAATTAATACAACAAATTTAATTTTCATTTTCGCCCTTCCTCCTTATTTATCTATCGCGGATTCAACTGCCAAGTGCAACTTCAGTGAGTTGAGTTTTGGTATTGAAGAACACTTCATGGGGTGTTCTGTAGCCCAGCGTTTTTCTTGGCCGATGATTGAGCCGGTGCATGATGAAGTCAATCTCGTCATCAG
>JAJRTX010000076.1 GCA_021545665.1 Zetaproteobacteria bacterium | reverse complement strand
ATATTGGAGCGGTTTCGGCTGGAGCAGATAAACAGGCTCAGGCGGATGCAGTTGTAAATGCCATTAATACCCATGCCACGTTTGATACGGATGCGGCTTTTGAGGCCAGTAAAACGGCTGGAGGTGCCATTGTTCTTACAGCAGTGGATGGCAGAGATATTGTTGTTGAGGTGGCAAGTGCAGATGTTTCAAATCGGTGCGGGTTTGATGAAGGAACAACCACATTCCGTGGCAGTATTTCTCTGATTTCACTTTTAAATTCCGACATTGTTATTTCTGGAACAAATCCGGAATATGCCGGGTTTAGTGTTGGAACGACACCTGCGATTCAGTTTGTCGCCGGAGATTTCTGGCTGGCCGAAGTGCGTGATACAGTGCTCCGCTCCGAGCTTGAGAAACTGCGTGAGGCCCAGAATAACAATGCCTCCTACGAAATTCCACCGATTCTGGAACCGGATGTTCCCCAGGGCATTGAACATCACTACTTCAAGCTGGGGATCGTAGAAGGCGGAGAGCTTAAGCATAATCAGGAAAAAGACCGTAAGTACGCCTTCCCGCCGCTGACGGAGATGACACGGATGTTCCATGTTGCCGGTGATGGACAGGAAGCCATGCCGGGTGATCGAGTACCTCAGCCGCTTATAGTGGGTGTTGCCAATGGCGAATGGCCGGTTGCAGGGGCCAAGGTCGCTCTTTATGTGAAGAATGGAGGTGGAACCATTGTTGAGGCTCCTGAGCACCCGATTTCCGGAAATTCATCTACCATCGCTGATGGTGAAACGTCATCAAACATCGATGGTTTTATTATCACGACAGACGATAATGGCATAGCCAGATGTGACTGGCAGTTGGGGCTACTTGGAAGTGGGAAGCAGCAGGTTATTGCCTGGCTTGTGGACCCGGAAAGGGATGGCCCGGATAGGAACGATTCGTCAATTATTTATCCACGCTCATCAGCTGATTTTCTTCTACATCCTCCGATTCGGTTTTATGCCAACCTGAGCACAGCTGATCAGGTAGCTTACGAACCAGATTGCAATCCTGGTAGCGGCACTCTTCATGATCTTCTGGTTAACGATGCCACCACGCCACCCAATTTACCGGCTCTTGGATCTGATGGCTATTACACGGTTAAGGATATTCTTGATGCCTTCCTTTGTAAGCTGAAGGCCACACATATCCCTGTTGACCGGGGTAATCTTTGCACAAAATTAGAAAGCCTGACTGGTGATGAACGCGTCAATACCGTTCAGGATGCGATGAATGCATTGTGCAGAATGGAGCGAGGTGGTAGCTGTTGCACTATAACTATATCTCCAGGTGATGACCTGGAAGCGATGATTAGTGTGATTCCAGATAATGGTGATGCGCATATCTGCATTCCCCGCGGTCATTACAAGGTGAAGGGCCCCGTTATTCTGAGAAACAAGGGGCATATCACGCTCCAGGGCTGCGGCATGGGGAGTAGGGTATTTGCTCCCAATAGTGAGTCAGTATTTATTTTTGAGCGGTGTAAAAGTGTTGTGGTGCGCAATATTGCGATGCAGAGCGGAGCAATAGGAGAGAAAGGAGGATATCAAAGCCTGTCAGGAAGCCTGAGTGTTTATGATGTTCAAAATGTCACGGTTGAAGGCGCCACGTTAATTTGTCCGGCAGGGGGGCGGAGAATGGCAAGCTGCCTCACGGTAGCCTATGGTACGACAGCACATAAAATGTCTTCAGTTCGCATACGTCATTGCCAGCTTTACCCCGGTCAGCAGCAGGTTGGTATTCTTTTAATCAATACGCACCGTGCACAAATTGAGGATAATGAGATACGAGGCCGACCAAAGCCCAAGGGTTTCGTTTTCAAAAAGCGCCTAAAACAAAAGTATTATCGGCTATCAATTCGAAAAATGCTGGTGTCCAATGCGGTTGTTGTAGAGAGAACGATATCAATGGGTTCAACCCGGAATGTCGAACTGACATATGGAAGGCAAAGATTGCAATTTCTTACCGACACGAACTTGATAGAAGTATGGCAACGATATTGGAAAAAGAATAAACCGGCAAGCGGGCTTACACCTAGAGAAGTAATCCGGGCATTGAAAAAAATGGCAGATACCATTTTGTTGAATCCTGTGTCCAGCCCCAATGGCTTTAAAATTTGGTATGAACAGATGCAGTCACATCTTCCTGCCATTGCAGCACAAGGCATCGTTTGTGCAGGCAGGGTTGCAAAAGATATTCGTATTTTAAACAACTCAATACATGGCGTTGCCCAAGGGATACATATTGGGCTCAGCGATCATCAGTTAGAGAGTAAAATGCCGTATATTGCCGGAAGGCTACGTGTTACTGGGAATCACGTGGTAATTTACCTCTCTTCCCAGGTTTACGGTAATCGTCATGGCATTTACGTTGGGAATTTTGAAAGCCTTGATGTTGAAGATAACTACATGAAGGTCGAGCGATTTCCCCGAGATATTAAACAATCGATTCAAGGCATCAGGGTTTTTGGTCATTTCGGAAGAATGATGCAGATTCGGTGCAACCATCTGTATGGTTTTGATACCGGGGTGTTTGCCAGAGCTATAACACCGCTTCCGCCAGGTCAGGATCTTTGGCAGATTGAGAGTAATATGTTCACAGGCGCATCAAAGGAAGTAGATGTATATCCACCAGGCAATTTTTTGATTGGCGCTAATCGGTCTTGACAAAAAGATGATATTATTTAAAGTATATATATCACATCTACTCTCCGCAATTTTTAACTGGTTAGGGGACTTCACGTGGAATACAGAGAAACGAATCGGTGAAGGATGTTCGAATCTTAGATGTGATAGAGATAGGCAGTCGGACAGGTGGAAGTTTTTCTACCGGATAGTCTGGGCTGCCTTTTTCGCTTTCTGCCGATATAAAACCTCAAATTTAAGTTTATCTCTTTGTGATACTTTCATGCTTGAAAGTATAAAACGGGATGAACACGTCTTGCCGACTCAGCGAGTAAGAGAGTACTACCCCACATCATTATTTGGTCGATTGTTTCATGAAACGATGCCACTGCAAAGTTCGCATCGAAAACAAGTGAATCTGGGAAGAAATGACCAGCAAATATGGCTTTTAAATGGAGGTTAGAGATGAACAATCATATTTTTCATAAGGTGCCACCAGCACCAGAATTATTGCGGAAAATCTGTTGCACAAAGCGGTTGATCAGTTCGGGTGCTGGACTGAGCCAGTTTAAGGGCAAAGAGGTGCTCGATATCGCAACCTATTCGAAGATTATTACCAGGCCGCGTGCAACCCGGGCTCATACGCTGGTTTCACCTACGCGTGAATTTGCACACGTAGCAGATAAAGTTCGAGCACTGGTACTGCTGGTGTCTTTTTCTGATAACAAATTCGTTAAGAAACCGGCACATTTTGAAGAGATGCTTTTCTCGAAAGGTGCGGGGGGGACAGGAAGCCTGCGTGACTATTATCAGGAGGTCTCTTATGGAAACCTGGATGTTACTGGTGATGTATATGGTCCGTATCAGGCTCTTAATCCTTACTCTTATTACACAGATGGAGAGTACGGTTTCGGCGATCCACCGAAAAATGTTCAGCAACTGGTTAAAGAGGTGGTTGAAGCTGCAAAGGCTGATGTTGATTTCAATGAATACGATTTGGATGGCGACGGCGAAGTAGATGCGCTTTTTATCGTGCATGCAGGACCGGGTGCAGAAGAGACAAGTGACGTTAACCATATCTGGTCGCATCGTTGGAGTATAGATCCTGTAGAAGTGAATGGTGTTCAAGTCGCCGGTTACACCATGGAGCCGGAGAACGGAAATATTGGTGTGTTCTGCCATGAGCTTGGGCATAACTTCGATCTGCCCGACCTGTATGACACGGATTACAATTCGCACGGCATCGGTAACTGGTGCCTGATGGCCGGAGGCTCCTGGAATGATGGCGGCAAGACACCAGCACATATGTCAGCATGGTGCAAACATAAACTTGGCTGGGTGGATTCACAGGTGATTTTCAATGCCGGGCGCTCAGCTACGTTAACAGGGTCGGCTTCGAATGCGGATATATTAAAGCTGCCGGTCGGCCACCCTTCCAGTAAAGAGTATTTTCTCATAGAGAACAGGCACAAAGAGGGTTTTGACAATAAGCTCCCCGGAGCCGGTCTTCTTATCTGGCATATAGACGAGAATCAGCCAGATAATACGGATCAGAGCCATTATCTTGTGGCACTGGAACAGGCTGATGGACTGTTGGAACTGGAGAATAACGGCACTGATCGCGGCGATGTCGGCGATCCTTTCCCAGGCGGGGAAGGGAACAGGAATTTCACTTCGGGCTCTACTCCGGGTAGCGATGCATATGACGGAGCGGCATCGAATGTTTCAGTGACAAACATCAGCAATCCTGGGCCATCGATGAGTTTTGATATTCATGTTGGCGTGCAGCCAATTACCAGTGTGTTAGGCGATTTGCAAACCAAGGAGATCGAGGGTGTTGGCGATTCAGTTGCGAAAAAGCTGTCTAATATCGGGGTTACCACGGTCGCTCATCTGGCAGCCATGGATGTACTCGCTCAGGCAACGGGAACAGGTCAGAGTGTCATAAAGCTGTTTGACTATAAGGCCCGGGCCCAGCTTGTGGCCGATTTTGAACTGGATTTGGCGCCGTTCGATGCGCTAAGAGGAACATCTCTGGTAGATATTCTGAAAGAGTCTGGAGATCAGCTTGTTCAGATGACAGGTCAACCAGAAACGGCGGTTGAACTGCTGAAGGATCAGCTGGCACAGCTCTCTTCCGCACTGGATAGCAATACGATTAAGCGCCTGACGTTGTCGGAAGTGGGATAAAGGCGGGGTTATCTGTGAAATCGTTCGCGGTTAGGGAGAAACGCGTGGCACCTGTGGCCCGTAATCGGTCGCAGCCTTCACGCTTTGGGTATCGCGGCCCGGAGACAACAGCGCAACAGGACGAAATCCATAACATTCTTCGCTCCACCGGCGCGCAGGCCAAGTTGACCGTTGGTCGGCCAAATGATAAGTATGAACAGGAGGCAGATCGTGTTGCTGATCAGGTGGTGCGCATGTCTGACACTGATGTGGCGCAGCGGGTTGAATCAGGAACGGTTCAGCCAATGAAGATTCAGCGCGTATGCTCCGAGTGTGAAGAGGAGATGGCACAGCGGAAGCCTGAGGAAGAAGAGGAAGATATGCTCCTGGCCAAGGAAATGCCGGGGCAAACCCAAAAAGTGACTCTCGGTCTTGAATCCAGAATCAATGGCCTGAAAGCTGACGGCCAGCCGCTTGATCTTGCTACACGGTCATATTTTGAATCCCGCTTCGGCCATGATTTTAATCATGTACGGGTACATACGGATAGCACTTCCGCAGATACAGCTAAATCGATTCATGCTCGTGCTTTTACGATGGGTAATCATGTAGTGATGGGTTCGGGGGAATATCAGCCTCAATCCAGTGTAGGTAGACGATTGTTGAGTCATGAGTTGACACATATAGTTCAGCAGGGCGACGTAACGGCTGGACAATCAATAATTCAACGCAATGGTGAATCTGAATCTGAACGGAAGGAAGAAGGACCTGGGTTTTGGGGTACGGTAGGTGGTGGTCTTATGGGTGAATTCGAGGAAGATCCTTCTATTGGAATGATTAGTGTTGACCTTGGCGTGAGCCTCATACCAATTCTTGATCAAGTTTCTGATGCTCGTGACATCTCAGCCCATCTTTATTTTATGATTGCGCAAAACCAATACAACAGATTTATGCGTTGGCTTGGGCTTGTGTTCTCGCTCATAGGTTTGTTTCCTGAAGTCGGTAGCGCTATCAAATCTGCAAGTAAGTATATTATTAAGGGTGCGCGCGAGGTGCTTAGCCATATAGGGGACTTTTTAGGGCTGATAAGAAGGTTTGTTCCCGAGGTTACAGATATTAGTCGTCTCCAGCGTTATGTCGCAATGCATTGGAATGACTTTGTTACTTTTGGAAGACGTGCTTGGAATATAGCTTTGTCTTACTTTCATAGTATATTGACTCGTGGTTCAGGAAGCATACTGAGCATCTCGCTACGCGTATCAGGTATGCGTGCACGTCTTGTTGCTGGATTGGCTAGAATTCGAGAATTGTCACCAATGAAGTTGAATGAAGCGTTTACGTGGGCTCGACGTAAATGGGATGAGGTACTGGAGCAGGTTAGAGAGCGACTAGGAATACGCACGAGGGATGTAGATACAGACATTGGAACTAGGGTTGATGATTCATTTGTTGAACATCCCACAAGTGCCACATCTTCTCAGCCATATAGCACCACACCGCAACTTGCACGTGGCAATCTTGGAGAGCGTCTGGCCGCAGAGGCTCTCGCTAGAGACGGACATCAGATTTTATCTTACAAACCGAGTATTCTTGGAACAAACCAAGGAGGGATTGATATAGTCACAATTCGAAATGGGGTCGTCCACCTTATAGATAATAAGGCGCTCTCTCGTGGGGGAAATGTTAGTTCTGTAAGTGCATTAACAACGAATTTTGGACGAAATCTTACCACAGTTCAGAATGAGATTACTGCTATGCTTGTGGATACAACAAGGTCAGTTTCAGAGCGCCAGCTTCTTCAGCAAGCACTTGATGCCCTGAATTCCGGTAATTTTGTGCGGGTTGTTACAAACGCAAATATTACTAGAAATACACAAATACTTTCTGGAGTAACTCAACAGCTTAGTGTCCAAGGTATCCGCTTCTTAGACGTTTTCCCTTAGCAATGAATTCCGAAATTTGAGGAATGTAAGATTACAAAATAAGGCTAGTGGGATCGAGCTTTGGCTGTATCCCATGTTTATGGGATGGTGGGACTAGCTGTGATGGACTAGCAGGAATGAATGTTTCGCGGTCAAGTCTTGAATGTTGAATACCGAAGCTGATGTATCTAATGCCCATATTTATGGAATGGCAGTGATTACCTGAAAGGTGTACAAGAGTTTTTAAAGGCTGAGAAAAAATGAATACGTTTACTGCTAAGAAAAAACACTCATCACCTGTGGCCCGTAATCGGTCGCAGCCTTCACGCTTTGGGTATCGCAGCCCGGAGGCAAGGGTGCAGCAGAGCGAAATCTACAATGTTCTTCGTACCACCGGTGCGCAGGCCAAGTTGACCATCGGCCAACCCAATGACAAATACGAGCAGGAAGCGGACCGTATCGCCGATCAGGTAATGAAAATCTCCGATACCGATGTAGCGCAGCGAGTCGAATCAGGATTAGTTCAACCGATGCATATCCAGCGTATGTGCCCGGAATACGATGAGGAGCAACTTCAGCCCAAGGCACAGCCGAGTCATACGCCGGAAGTTAATTCCGGCATCGAATCACGCCTCAATAGCCTCAAGGGAGGTGGCCAACCACTTGACCATGGCACTCGTGCTTTCTTCGAACCACGTTTCGGCCATGATTTTAGTGGTGTGCGGGTGCATGCGGATAGTGCAGCAGCAGATACAGCCAAATCCATTCATGCCCGTGCATTTACGCTAGGCAACCATGTTGCATTAGGTTCTGGTGAATATCATCCGAATTCGCAATCTGGCCGACGACTATTGGCGCATGAATTGACACATGTTATGCAACAGACAGGGAAAATCCAGCGGTACCGGAAGAAAAAAGGAAGCTTCAATTATGGGATGGCTGATTCACCTCCGGACTGGGTAGAGCAGCCATTTAAAAGCGCGAAAAATCAACCTTGGATTAAGAAAATAATAATCACTTTGAAGACCAAAAAGGTAGATTCAGGCGGTAATGATACATGGAGTGGAACGCTAAAAGTTTTTTACTCTCCAAACAAAGTGGCATTACCTAATTTTTCGTTATCGATATCAGGAGGGTCATTACAGGTTGGACAAACAGATGCAGGTAAATTTACTGTGCACCGGATTGAAGGTCAAAATTATAATAGTGGGACCTATTCTGATAGCTTGACTGGAGGCGTTGGCCCGCGAGGCAGATATACACCAAGCCCAGACACTTCAGCTAACATGCATCTTGCCGTTTTCTACAATAGAGGAGAAGCAATACACGCCGGAAAAGTTGGTGAGTCTTCTCATGGATGTGTTCATGTCAGCTCTTCTAGTTGGGGTAAGATGAGACAGATAAACTACCATTCTGTTATAGGTCGAACCAAAGTGATAGTTAATTATAAAAAACCGTAAGTCATGCAGACCGAATTCAATAGCAGATATAAATTACTAAAATATTTGCTTTAGATTCAATCTGACGCTTTATGTCACCGGCAACTTGCTTGATCGCGTTGAATCATACAGCTTCGTTGCTCGGTTCTATTGGAATGGAATTCTTGCGGGTACTAACGATTTGGGCACACATCGGTTCAATGGCACAAAGAATCTAAGACTTTTGATTGTAGTAGATACATGGCCGATGTCAGCCGAGGCTTGGTCCACTTTATTCAGGACACTGGACTTCGCTTTTATATAGATTCCGTTCCATGTCTGTTTAGTGCTCAGGATTGGAGCATAATGCGGTAAGGACTCTTGCAGCTAAACTTAACCGGTCCAACGTAGTATGTAGCCTCGTTAAAAAGTGAATAACTGATTGACTTTTTTGGCTAAAAAAATATAACGGGACGTGGGGTTCCATTAATTAAACCGTTAGCCTTGGAAAGAAGGAAACCACTAAGGATTCAAAATTGCAGAAGTTAGTGGAAGACGCTGTAGAAAAAGGTTTAACTTATCAAAGCTGGTTTCTGATTCTGGTATTTGTATTAGTTGCCGGATTGTCTGTTTTTCTTCGCTCATATCTTAACAAAAAGGGTGAGCAGAAGGCTCACAATGAAATTGAAAAACAGTTGCATGTCCAGTCAGTTAAACTGATAAGTGCCACAGAAGAAATCAAAGGAGATATCGCGAAGGATCTGGCAGCATTCGAATCTGATTTAACAGAAAAAGTGCAGGTTAAAATCGAAATTCTTTTACCACGCATTGAGGCATATAAACTCCTTTGGGCGTTGACTTATATGGTTCGGCCAACTCGCACGGAAGCAGTAACAGACTCAGAAAAGAACCAAATCGATGAGGAAATGACAAAATGGTATTACAATTTTGGCAATGGAATATTTTTATCAACAGAGGCAGGGAAGCTATGGCGCCAAGCACGAAGTTCTCTAGTAACCGATACTGACGACGTAATTAAAGATAAATTTAGTTCTCTTCGAACTCAAATAAAACTAGATGTTAGTGTCTATGGACAAGAAGAAGCAGAAACTGAGCTAGGATCATAAAAAATTCATAGTGTCGTATATTTGGCTAAAAAGGTCATCTATTTGGAGGTAAGGGAAGCATCAAAAAAATGGACTATGCAAATCCATGATTGTAAACCTGCTCTCAATCGGTTTATCCTCGAGTTCGAGAATCGACTGAAGGTTTATATTTAAACTTGGCAGTTACACAGAATAAATCACATCCTCGTCAGACGCCAAAAAGCACACGCTGTGCTACACTTTTTGGCGCCGCTGAATTGCGATGTTAATGTCCGTTTTTAATCATTTTCTATTGCCAGATGATAACGCTTAATGTCCCTTATGTGTGTTGTGAGACACTGCATCGATTGGAACAATCGGCTAACTAGGTAATGCTTATAACTTGCTCAAGTCGTTAAGTAACAGCCGCAAACTGATAATCCAGAAACACGCCAACAAACAACACCAGCCCAAACCAGTTGTTGTTTAAAAAGGCCTGAAAACAAAGCTCAGGTTTTCTGTCTTTGATTAAGTATTGCTGATAGACGGCGAACACACTGGCGGCAGCGACACCGAGATAATAAAAGCCGCTCAGTTCGGCGCGGTGTCCGATCAGCAGTAAATCCAGAATGAGCAGAATCTGTATCACGCCGATGATCAACCTGTCCTGATTGCCGAACAGGATGGCGGTGGACTTAACCCCGATCTTGATGTCATCGTCGTAATCCACCATGGCATACATGGTGTCGTAGGCGGTGGCCCACAGGATGGTGGCGAGGAAAATCAGCCAGGTGATGACGGTAATCTCATTTGCCTGCGCGGTGTAGGCCATCGGTGCGGACCAGCCGAACGCGGCACCCAGGTGTACCTGCGGCAGGTAGTGATAACGTTTCATGAACGGGTAGCTGACCGCCAGCGCGATGCCGCCCAGTGACATCCAGATGGTCAGCTCGTTCATGAATAGCACCAGCACAAAAGCGGTGAGACTGAGTGAGGCAAATACCAGCAGGGTTTCTTT
>JAJRTX010000006.1 GCA_021545665.1 Zetaproteobacteria bacterium | reverse complement strand
CTGGCAAAGTTTAATGGCGTTAAGGTGAACTTCGAATTACACTTAAAAGAATGCGAATGGCGATGGAAAAAAGATGCAGACACACTCAGCAAAGAGCTGTGGAAAATACTAAGGGAAGACAGTGCCTGCTAGTCTAGAGCCATAACAATTTTAATACAGTTACAGATGCGGCTGGCAATGTTTCTCCTCCCAATGGTACTTTGGCTGGAGCTGCCGGTATTGGTAACGCTGCTCTGAGTGTCATAAGTCTTGAAGCAGCACTTAGGAGTGGCGATACTTTTGGGGCAGTTGTAGCGGGTGCACAGACCATCAGTTATGCCGCATCGGCTTATGCGAGCTTCGCAGGACAGAGCATTGCAGATCTTTCATCGGGATTAGGCAGTGCCGTTGGAGCTATTGATAGCGTTTTACCGTATGCGGGAATCATCACCAGTATTATCAGTGGTGACCCGGTTGGGATTGCGATCGCGGTAGCATCTTATTTTGTTCCGGTGGTGGGACAAATCTATGCTGTTTTCAATCTTGTCACCAGCCTATTTGCTGATAACACGCCACCTGAGGCGTGGGGCAATGCGCAGGCTGAATGGTTCGGGCTTGATGCAGTCTCTACTGCAGGCGGCGCGAATGGAGGGCTTGAGCGAGCCCAAGGCACTTACGATGCCATGCTCAATTATCTTGATACGATGGCTGCAGATTCGGAAGCGGCCAATCCAAGCTTCCCTCTTGGCGTAATCCCTAATCGCCTTTCTTCTATCACATTCCGTGATCAAAGCGGCGTTCCGGGCTTTACGCTGACCGATACAGATCCTTTGACCGGCGCACAGAATCCTGTTGTTCATTACGATTTTGAAACACTTCGTCCTTACGATGCCCCTCCGGGCTCGGATCAGGCGAGCCAGGGTTTTTATGAGCGTTTCCTTCGCACGGCCCTTGGCCGGGGAGCCATAGCCCCGATGTGGGAGGTGGCAACTGCTGCTGCCCAAACGCAGGCGGGTGATCCATCCGGTGGTTTGTCAGAAGAGGAACGTGCAGGTCGTGCTGGTAAGCTTGCAGCGCCATTGGCTGCTGATGCAACCAGTCAGATATTCCGTCCTGTTGCACTTGATCTGAATGGTGATGGTGTACAGACCACAGCCACAAACCCTGCAGGTACAACTCAACCCGTTGAATTCAATGTGGATGACAGCGGTTTCTACAAGTCCACAGAGTGGCTAAGCAATAGCGATGGCTTCCTTTTCCTTGATCGGAATATGAATGGCTTCATTGATAGTGGTAAAGAGCTGTTCAGTAATGCTCTGGTTGCTTTGAATCAGCGCGGTTTGCAAGGCATGAAGTGGGTTGATTCCAACTATGATGGTAAAATCACTGTAGCCGACCCGGTTTGGGATGCGCTTAAGGTTTGGAATGATTTGAATGGTGATGGAGTCAGAAATTTCATTGATCTAAACGGCAATGGGGTTCCTGATGCCGGTGAGCCGGATGAGCTTGCAACACTGGCTGAGCTCGGCATTACTGAACTGAACTACAATATGGGGACGTTCACTCAAAACGGACAGATCAAAGAGATGTCCAGTCCAGATTTGACGGCTGATACAGCTGGTACGAGATCATTTGCTGTTCCTGAAGGTATTGTGGTCGAAACGAGCAATGGTGAAGTGAGCCTGAATGTAACTCAGGTGGATGACCTGAGTGTGCTTAGCCCAAACAGGGATGGCGTTACCACGCTGGAAGATCATGAAATGGTGATAGACAGTGCGCTTTTATTGGCGAATGATGAACTGGGAGGAAATACCGGCGGTCACCATCTTTCGATTACGGGAGTATCAAATTTCACCCATGGCACAGGCTGGCTGGATGCTGCGACAGGTAAAATCCACTATACACCTGATGCTAACTATTTTGGGCCTGCCAGTTTTGAATATACACTTGAAGCAGAAACGGGACAGACTTCCACAGCTACAGTTGATATCGATATCACAAATGTGAACGACGCACCTGTTGCTAGAATTGAGCAGGTATTGACGCCGATTTACGGTTATGACGCCATAAGCTCTCGAAATGGATACACTCGAGGCGCACCACACTATACACCGTGGACCGGGTATAAATTTGTTGGCTCTGGCTCAAATGGTTGGCGAATTTATGGTACACACAATACAATTGAATCGAATGTTGATTTGGATGGCCCGAATGGCGGCAGGGTGGTGGTTACCGATGTTGATAATCCGGGCGGCTCATTCACCTTCGAGGTCTCTGCTCAACCGCAGGGTGGACAGGGAAGCGTTGATGCCAATGGTAATTACAGCTATACCAACTGGATTGCACCCAATGTGGTAGGTACGCGGTCAGATGGTGTGATAGGATCAAATACTAGACATCCGAAAAAAACTTACTCGTCCCGAGCTGATCCTTTCACCATTAAAGTAACTGATTCGAGTGGTGCCAGTACGACGGTACAGGCCCCTTCAGTCCATAGCGGTGCTTACACTCCGAGTAGTGGCGGTGGCGGCGGTAAGAAACCGATCTCGATAGATCTGGATGGCGACGGCTTTGCTTTTACTGACGTAAATGATTCCAACATCTTTTTCGATATCAATGGTGATGGATTCAAACATCGTATGGCATGGCCTGTTGCCGGTGATGGCCTGCTGGCATTTGATGCTAACGGTAATGGCATTGTGGATAATGGCAGTGAAATCAGCTTTATCAGTCACGATGTCAATGCCCAGACTGATCTGGAAGCCCTGAAAGCATTTGATAGCAACAAT
Source organism: Zetaproteobacteria bacterium (assembly GCA_021545665.1). Next base: position 16,970 of record JAJRTX010000006.1, on the reverse strand, counting down.
GATGGCATTTTCTCAGCGCTGGATGACAGATGGTCACAGTTCGGTGTCTGGCAGGATTCCAACCAAAACGGAATCACTGACCTGGGAGAATTTCAGACACTGGGCGCGATGGGCATTGCCTCAATTGGCCTGAACAGTAACGGCCAGTTTCAAATCATCAATGGTCAGACCGTACACGGTGTCGGCACGGTGACAAAAGCGGACGGGACAACGCTTGATATGGCTGATGTAACGTTGGCCTATTCTGACGAGGTGCTAGTCACCAATCCGGACGGTACGACCGATCCGGCAGTGAAGCCACCATTTGCTCCATCAGGAGAGGTTGTGACTGGCACGGCGGGCAAAGACCTGCTGTTGGGCAATAATGGTAATACCACGATTGAGGCATTGGATGGTGCTGATGTGGTATTTTCAAGTATTGGTAATGATTATATTAATAGTGGTACTGGCAACGATGCTGTCTATGCCGGTGAAGGCAATGACGTTGTCATGGCGGGAACAGGCGATGATGTGGTTTTTGCTGGAGCTGGCAACGACCTGATTTTTGGTGAAGATGGGCACGATGCCCTGATGGGCGAAGCTGGCAACGATATTATTTTTGGTGGAGCTGGCAATGATCTGATCTCTGGTGACACAGGCAATGACTTGCTTTCAGGCGATTCCGGGAACGATCAGATTTATGGTGGCTCAGGCAATGCCGCGCTGTTTGGCGGTGCGGGTGATGATGAGCTGGCAGGCATGGAAGGAGACGACCGTCTGGATGGTGGCGCTGGCAACGACCTACTGGACGGAGGACTGGGAGCCGATGAAATGGTCGGCGGACTGGGCAATGATACCTACAGCGTAGATGATGCAGGCGATACTGTTACTGAAAACCTTAACGAGGGGGTTGATACAGTCCACGCATCCATTGATTACACTCTGGGAGCCAATGTTGAAAATCTGACTCTTACAGGTGCAGCCAACCTTAATGGTAACGGCAATGCACTGGATAATGTGATCACTGGTAATAGTGGGGATAATTTGCTTGATGGCGCTGCCGGGAATGATGTTCTTGAAGGTGGTGCAGGCAACGATACGCTACAGGGAGGTGTTGGTAACGACCGCTACATATTCAATCCGGGTGATGGTACGGATATTATAGTTGATGCCTCGGGGCTGGACACGCTTTATGTTGGCGGCAACTTAACTGAAGCGAACCTTGATGGAGTGCGAAGTGGCAATGATATGATTGTCACCATTCGCGGAACGGCGGATTCAATGACTCTGACCAACTGGTTCGTACAGGCTGAGGGCGTGAACCGCATTGAGTTTGCCGACGGCTCTTTCCTCGATGGAGCAGGTATTGAGTCGTTATTGAACCGTCCGCCTGTAGCCAATCCAGATTCAATAACAGCATTTGAGGATGGCGGCATTGTTATCACTCCTACAGTTAGCCTGTTAGCTAATGACACTGATCCGAATTCAGGCGATATCCTGACTGTTGAATCGGTTGGCGTTTCAGCTGTCGGCGCGGCTGTTTCACTGGTTGGTAGTGAGATTCATTACGATATTGGCAACCGTTTCCAGGAACTAAAAGCAGGAGATGTGGTTCACGACAGTTTCGAATACACGATCAATGATGGTAATGGCGCAACCGCGACCAGTATTGTTAACGTAACGATAGTTGGAACCAATGATGGCCCTGTAGCTAATGTAGATTTCGGATCTGCCATTGAAGATGGTGGTCCGGTTATGATTACAGGTGCTTCGTTGATGGCGAATGACTCGGACGTGGATCAGGGCGATACGATGAGTATCGCATCTGTTTCTGCTACTTCTGCGGCTGGAGCCTCCGTTAGTTTTGTGAACGGTGATGTTCAGTATGATGTTGGTTCTCTCTTCCAGTGGTTGGGTGAAGGCCAGACAACGATTGACACTTTTGATTATACCATCGTGGATTCACAGGGAGCTACCAGTACTTCAACGGTCACCATGACTATCACTGGTACGAATGACGTTCCGATAGTGAATCCGGACTTTGGTGCGGTACAGGAAGATTTCACGATTGCGGCGATAGGCAACGTTCTCAGCAACGACAGCGATGTGGATCAGGGCACGGTACTTCAAGTTGCCAATGCAGGTACATATCAGGGTGCTTACGGCACGTTGGCATTGAATGCTGATGGTAGTTATACCTATGCGCTGGATAATGCTTCAATGGGTGTACAGTCACTTGCTGAAGGACAGGTAGTTACCGAGACCTTTGATTATCTGGCAACAGATGGTCTCGCGGCCACACCATCGACACTGACTGTTACCATTACCGGTACAAATGATGCGCCGGTTACTACGGTTGATACCGCAAGCGTTCAGGAAGACCTGAGCATCGTTGCAACCGGCAACGTACTTGCCAATGATCATGATGTGGATCAGGGAACACTGCTCAGCGTAGCGAACGCAGGGTTGTTTGCAGGCACCTATGGCAGCCTTATCCTCAATACTGATGGTAGCTATACCTATGCACTGGATAATGCGTCCTTGGGTGTGCAGTCACTTGCCGAAGGCCAGGTGGTGACCGAGACTTTCGATTATCAGGCAACAGATGGCATTACAGCCACACCATCAACACTGACGGTTACGATTACAGGTACCAATGATACGCCTGTGGCCAATGTTGATTTCGGGGCAGCTATTGAAGATGGTGGCCCGGTTGTAATTACAGGTGCTTCTCTGATGGCGAATGACACGGACGTGGATCAGGGCGATACGATGAGTATTGCATCGGTTTCTGCTACTTCTGCGGCGGGCGCTGCAGTTAGTTTGGTGAATGGTGATGTTCAGTACGATATCGGCGGTCTGTTCCAGTGGCTAGGTGAAGGAAAGACCACAACTGATACATTTACCTACACTATTGCCGACTCGCAGGGTGCGACAAGCACCACAACTGTGGCTATGACCATTACCGGAACCAATGATGCTCCAGTTGCCAATCCTGACTTCGGAGCAGTTCAGGAAGATGTAATCATCTCTGCAACAGGCAACGTGCTCACTAACGATAGCGACATTGATCAGGGAGATCTGCTTAGTGTTGCCAATACCGGTGTCTTTGTGGGTATGTACGGCACGTTGACTCTGAACGGTGATGGCAGTTACAGCTATATATTAGACAATGCCTCAATGGGTGTGCAGTCACTGGCAGAGGGCCAGGTGGTTATTGAAACCTTTGATTACCAGACGACTGACGGTATCGCGACTACGCCATCGACACTGACGATGAGTATCACCGGAACCAACGATGCACCGATTGTTGTAGCCGACTTTGCGGCTGTTCAGGAGGACGTCACGGTTTCTGCAACAGGCAATGTTCTGACTAATGACAGCGACATTGATCAGGGTGACGTGCTCTCTGTAGCCAACGCCGGCGTCTTTGCAGGCAGTTACGGCACACTGACTTTGAATGCAGACGGCAGCTACAGCTACGCACTGGATAATGCCTCAATAGCTGTTCAGTCCTTAGCCAAGGGTCAGGTGGTAACCGAGACTTTTGATTATCTGGCAACTGACGGCATGGCACAGACACCATCCACACTGACAGTGAGCATCACCGGCACCAATGATGCGCCAGTGGTCAATATTCCGCTCTCTGATCAGATGGCCTTTGAAGAGGTTCCATTCAGTTATCAGATGCCTGCCGATGCATTTACCGATATCGATCAAGGCGATGTGCTGAGCTATAGCGCAACGATGGCCAATGGCGACCCACTGCCTGATTGGCTTCAGTTTGATCCGGTAACACAAACCTTTAACAGTGATATGCCCGATGGTTCGGCAGCAGGCATCTGGAATGTTCGGGTCACTGCAACCGATCAGCACGGGGCATCGGCGTTCTCCGATTTCCAGCTTGATGTTGCCGACCTGACTCTGGGCACCCCTGAAGAGGATGTTATATCCGGTAGTGCGCTTAGAGATGTGATCTACGGATTCGGTGATGATGATGTGCTGATGGGCCAGGGTGCGAATGATGTACTGATTGGTGGTTCAGGTATGGATATCCTCAACGGTGGAGCCGGTGATGATATCCTGATTGCAGAGCAGCCGATGGATGCTTCGCAGTTGGGCGGTGCCCCACTACTGGCAGAACCACAGAACATAGATGAAGAGGATGACTCAGATCATGAGTCAGATCACGACAGCGATCATGATGATGAAGAGCACCATGAGTTGGCCTCCGATAGTGAGGATGATAGTGACGATGACCATGAAAGCGCATCCAACAATCTGCTGGATGGCGGTGCTGGTAATGACAGGCTTTATGGTGGAGCTGGAAACGACTTCCTGATTGGCGGTACGGGTAATGATTTGATCGACACGGGTGCCGGCTCAAACGTTGTTGCATTCAATGCCGGTGACGGTCTTGATACTGTACTGGCGAATCCGCAGGCAGAGAACACACTCACGCTTGGTGGAGGCATCAATTTCGAGGATCTTCAGTTGAGCCGATCCGGTAATGATCTGGTTCTGGATATTGGCATATCCGATCAGATCACATTCAGCGGCTGGTATGCTTCTGCTGACAATCGCAGTGTTGCCAATCTCCAGATTATTTCAGGAACAGTTGAAGAAGATGCTGATGACGCAGAGTTTGAGACCAATGTGCAGGTTCTTGATTTTGGTTCACTCACCAGCAGCTTTGATCAGTCAGGCAGTATGGATCGCTGGTCGGTGACACATGCATTGCTGGATCGTCATCTGGAAGAGAGTAGCGATGATGAAGAGGCGATGGGAGGTGAGATTTCCGTTCAATATGGATTGACCGGTACACTGGATGCTATGCGTCCGGGCGCTATTCAGGATGTGCTGGAGAGCTCTTCATTCGGTCGAAAGCCACAGGAGCTACGTGACTGAGCAAGCAAATGTGGGAAGATATTAAGCGAAAGCTGACAACGTCGGACGAGTATGATTTTGATCCGGACATTCTGAGACTGCAGCAAGAGGCACCGTCACCACTCCCCCGAGCTATATTATGGGGAGTGTTGGCATTGCTTACGTGTCTGCTGTTGTGGGCGTTGTTTGGACGGCTTGATATTATTGCTGTAGCACACGGAAAACTGGTTCCGCAGAGTTCTATGAAAATTGTTCAGGCTGCTGATTCCGGTATTGTTAAGCAGTTGCTGGTTAGTGAAGGAGACAGGGTTCAGAAAGGCCAGGTTGTGGCTAGGATGGATGCTATTTTCTCTGATGCAGATAACCGGACTCTGGATACCGAACTTGCCCTTAAGCAACTTCAATTACGCCGGATTGATGCAGAGTTGAGTGGAAAAGCATTAACCTCTCTACCTGAAGATCCCGCTGAACTGTTTTCTGAAGTATTAAAACAGTATCAGGCACGTCGCCAGTCCTGGCTGGACGCTTTGGAGAGTGCTCGTGCAACAAGAGCCAGAGCAGAGCAGGATTTGAAGGGATCTCTTGAGATTGAACGGAAGCTTGAAGAGACCCTGCCAATGTACCGGCAGCAAAGTGAAGCATTTCAAAAGCTGGTTGAGAAAGGTTACGTCTCCAAGCTGGTTGCAAGTGAGAAGAGCCGGGAACTCATAGAAAGAGAACAGGATCTGCGAGCACAGCACCATAATGTAAAGAGTCTCCGCGCAACTATTGTTCAGGCGGATAAGCAGGCTGCACAAATTTCTTCATCATATCGTGAGGAACTTCAGAATGAGCGTGTCGAGGCTGAAGGCGAGTATCGACGTTTGCAGCAGGAGTTGGAAAAGCAGACTCATCGGCATGATCTTCTTGAAGTCAGGGCGCCTCAGGATGGTATTGTAAAAGATATTTCAACCCATACACCCGGAACAGTGGTTTCACCCGGCGCGGTACTAATGACACTGATACCGATGAATGATCCACTCGAAGCAGAGGTGTGGGTAAGTCAGATTGACGCCGGTTTTGTGAGAGCGGGTCAGGATGTGAGGGTTAAAGTGGCCGCCTACTCTTTTCAGAAATACGGTATGCTGGAAGGGAAAGTTGATCAGATTAGTCCCGATGCAATTGATCAGGAAGAGGCGATGCGGTCAGGAACGCAGGGGTATCGCACCATGATCACGCTGCAAGGTAATGAGTTGGAGAGTCATACCGGCCAGCGTTATACACTGACACCGGGTATGCAGGTTTCAGCTGAGATTCATCTCGGTAACCGGAGTGTGATCGAATATCTACTCTCTCCGGTTCAGAAAACTGTCCATGATGCAGGACGTGAGCGATGAGCCAGCCGGTCTATACTGATTCGGAAGGCAGGAAGAGTTCATTACCCATTGCTCCAGAAGCACTGCTTTGGGCTCTGCAGTGTGCCTGTCAGGTGCATCGTGTCCCGTTTTCCGGAGAGATTGCACTGCGCCAGTTTCCACCACCTTACAACACCTCTTCATTGCAGCAGGTTCTCCTCTCTCTGGATATGAAGAGTAAGTGGAGAAAGGTGAAGGATATTTCAAAGCAGCGGATAAAGTCACCATGCTTTGCTCTGCTGTCGCCTGTAGAGGGTGCTGAAGACGAAGAGGAAGTAGCAACTGACAGAATCGTGTTGTTGGTCAAAATTGAAGATGGCAATGTCGTCTATTTTGAGCAGGGAGACCAGCAACCCAAATCACTTCCGGTTGATGAATTCAGCGAACTATTCAAAGGGCATCTGCTGCGCTTCTCACCACCCAAGGGCAAGAACATCGAAGATGAAAAAAAACCGTTCGGTTTCAGCTGGTTTATTCCGGAACTGTTAAAGCATAAGAAGATATGGCGGGATGTACTGCTGGCCTCGCTGGTTATTCAGTTGATGGCGCTTGCCACCCCTCTTTTTACGCAGGTTATTATTGATAAGGTCATCGTCCATCATACCCAGAGCACACTGATTGTGATTGGTATCGGCATGATCATGTTCATGATCTTTAACGCCGTGATGAGCTGGATACGGCAGTATCTTGTGAACCACACGGGCAATCGAATTGATTCGGTGCTCGGATCACATGTTTTTAGCCATCTGTTTCGGTTGCCTGTTCGCTATTTTGAACATCGCTCGACAGGAACGCTGGTGGCCCGCCTGCAGGGAATTGAGAGTATCCGTGAATTTTTAAGTGGCGCAGCAGTTACACTGATTCTGGATGTTCCGTTTCTGTTCATCTTTCTTGCAATCATGTTCTATTACAGCTGGATGCTGACACTGGTCGCGGTTGCTATCCTCTTTGTGATAGCTGTGATGAGCTTGGCAATTACACCGTCATTACGTAAATTATTGAATAAGCAGTTTCTGCTCGGAGCACGCAATCAGGCTTATGCTACCGAGTATGTCTCCGGTATGGAGACAGTGAAATCACTACAGATGGAGCCACAGGTGACATCACGGTACGGTGACTATCTGGCCAGTTATCTGGAAGCAGGGTTCAATGCCCGCCAGCTATCAAATAGTTATAACGTTGCAGCCAATACGCTGGAGCAGCTGCTGACTTTGATTATCCTATGCCTTGGTGCATGGCTGGTGATGACCACCGAGGATTTTACCATTGGTATGCTGGTAGCGTTTCAGATGTTTGCAGGGCGCTTGTCACAGCCTGTGTTACGAATGGTGGGCTTGTGGCAACAGTTCCAGCAGGCGGATATTGCAGTGAAACGACTGGGTGATGTGATGGATGCACCTCAGGAGCCATATTCTATTTTGCCGTCTCGTGAAGGTGGAGGAAAAGGCAAGATCGAGTTTTCAGATGTCAGTTTTCGCTATTCAGACCAGCTTCCCTATCTATACCGCAACTTTAATATGAGTATCGAGCCGGGACAGTGCGTGGCAATCATGGGCCCATCAGGCTCGGGAAAAAGCACGCTTACGAAGCTGTTACAGGGATTCTATATGCCGAGTGATGGCCATATCCATCTTGATGGCCAGGATATTCGAAACCTGTCTGCCAATGAACTTCGTCAGAATTTTGGTGTGGTTCCCCAGGAGACGATTCTTTTCTCCGGCACTATTTATGAAAACCTGATTCTGGCTAATCCGCATGCCAATTTTTCACAGGTAGTGGACGCTTGCAAGCAGGCTGAAATCAATGATGCCATTGAAGCACTTCCGGAAGGATATCAGACGGAGATTGGCGAACGTGGCACAGGTCTTTCGGGTGGCCAGAAGCAGCGCCTTGCGATTGCGCGGGCGCTATTAAAACATCCAAAGATTCTCCTTTTCGATGAAGCAACCAGTAGCCTTGATGCGGGGACTGCAGAGCTTTTTGCTGCCACAGTGAACCAGTTAAAAGGCAAGATCACGATGCTTTTTATCACCCATCAGCTGCCGGATGCTCTGCAGGTAGATACAGTGATTCAAATTGGAGATGTTAAACAAGAAAATGCGCACACAATTCTATCAGATGCTGTAAAGTGATTATTGGAGATAGTATGAAAGTTTACCAAATTTCTTCTGGCTTTGGCGGCCCTCTTAAACAAAGTGATTTCAAAGAAGCCTCCGAAACAATCCAGATATGCTTGTCTTATCTTGTGAAAAAATTACATGATGCAGATCATGTAGAAGGACTCACATTGGAAGAGTTTCAGGATCGCCTGGAACATGGTATGGCGGACATGGGGATGTACTTTGATAATGATAACGACGAAGATGAAGAAGTTAATGGAACATTTGAATGTGAATTTGATTGGCCTACTCATTCTCATCCAAAAGATTTCGCAGCTATCTTTGCAGAAGCAAGCAATATCGAACATGTGTTTGAGCAGTTGCCTCATCACCATCATGCCCTGTGTGAGATTCAGATCATGATTTCTGATCAAGATGCAAACTGGATTACTTTTGTTGCCGGCGATATTAGTGCCGAAGATGGCTTTATGGAATGGACATGGGAATGGAAACAGTAACAATGTCCTTTTAAAGAAGTAAACTTAATAAATCCTGGGAGGGAAAATGTTTGAGAGAGCTAAAATAAGCATTGGTAATATCTTACTCGACTTGAGTAATTACAGGCATGGAGTTGCAGGAAGTCAAAAAGAAGCACGCGATGCAATAATAGCTGAACAAGGAAGAAAGCTATCTGTTCTTGCAAAAGATATAGCAGAAAACGGCTTAAACCCTTTTGATCTTCCATTGGTTATTAATGCAGAGGACGGAAATAAAAACTATACCGTAATAGAGGGTAATCGACGTATTACAGCTATTAGTCTTATGATGAAACCTGAGCTTGCAGAAGGAACTTCAGTTCATGCTGCTTTTAAGCGCCTGAACAAAAACTTTTCTGACTCGATTCCTAAAGTAATTGATTGTGTAATAGCTCCAAACAAGCAATCAGGTTTGGTATGGATAAATAGAAAGCATGCAAATGGACTGGAAGGAGCGGGAACTGAGCCATGGTCCTCCATTGCAAAAGCTCGCGCAGATGCTGAACAAGGTATTCCTCGTCCTGATCTTGATGCGGTAAATTATGTTTTAACAAATAAAGATATTGATTCGAATGTTCGGGAAATTCTGGAAGGATCTAGCTTCAATCTGTCTACTCTTGAGCGTATTCTGACGACAAAAGAGGCGCAAGATGCAATTGGACTTTCCGTTCAAGATGGGAAACTCATTTCAGATCAAGATCAAACATGGTTGAAAAAGGTGATAACTGATATTGTCACAGTGATCGCAACCAGGTCACATCAAGGCAAGAAATTCACTGAGCGAGATATTGATAGCCAGGAAAAACGAACGGCCTTTTCTGCTTCGATTATCAGTAACAATCCTGGGAAGAAAAAAGCTGATACTTCGTGGCAAGTTTCAGGAAAACCGAAATCAATCAAATCACCACCAAAACGGAACCCAAGCAATTCAAAGTCAACCACTTCAACTGACGACAGAACAACTTTAATACCGAAGGGATTCAAACTTGAATTGCCTAGTGGAAAGGTCAACGATGTTTTTATGGAACTAAGAAAATTGCGTGTTGTTAACTACCGTCATGCTGTTTCCGTCCTCTTCAGAGTTTTCTTTGAATTTAGTTTGGACGACTATATCCAAAAACATGGAATAAATTTACCAAAGGATGGTAAAGGAAATGTGAAGGACAGTCTCTCTGTCAGGCTGTCGAAAGTTGTTGAGCATTCTAAAAAGGAAAAGCTGTTTACTGAAAAAGAACTTAAGCCAATTAATGTGGCAATAAGTGATAAGAACTCGATCTTGGCTTCTGAAACACTTAATGCATATGTTCACAGTCAATGGTTAAATCCAGATCCTATGCAGTTAAAACTTGCCTGGAACAATGTTGAACTGTTCATTAGACGTTTATGGGAATCGAAAAAATAGAGGTGGCCAACCCGTTTTTTTAGTATAAAGTTCAGAAATGGAAACATTGCTATGGCCTTCAATACCCCGTTAAGATACCCCGGCGGCAAAGGGAAGCTCACCAATTATTTGAGATTGGTTTTTGAACAAAACGAGCTGCTTGATGGGCATTACATCGAGCCTTATGCCGGAGGATCAGGAATAGCAATTAGCCTCCTGCTTCTTGAATATGCTTCGTGCATACACCTCAATGATCTCAATCCTTCTGTTTATGCTTTTTGGCATAGTGTTGTAAATGAACCAGAAGAATTGTGCAGACGCATCAATGATGTTGATGTAACAATGGATGAATGGCGTAGACAGAAGACTGTGCAAGTTGCTGAAGACCCTGATCTTCTTGATCTTGGTTTTTCAACATTCTTTCTAAATCGAACAAACAGGTCTGGAATCATCTTGGCCGGTGTAATCGGAGGACAGGATCAAGCCGGTAATTACAAACTTGATGCCCGATTCAATAAACAAAACTTGTGCGAGCGTATAGAGCGGATTGCCATGTATAGAGATCGCATTCGAGTATATAATTGCGATGCCGTAGACTTGATTCAAAATGTTCTGCCTACTCTCCCCGAGAGATCGCTGGTCTACCTAGATCCACCGTACTATGTGAAGGGGCAAGGCCTTTATGAAAATCACTATTTCCATGACGATCACATAGAGATTTCAAGGCTGGTTCAAGAAGAGGTAAACCTCCCTTGGATAGTCTCTTACGACTATGCCCCTCAAATTTTGGAAATGTATGAAGGTTGTAATTCTATTGCATATGGAATTAACTACAGTGCCCAAGATCGTTATAAGGGTGCTGAGGCCATGTTTTTTAGCGACCAGCTTATTATTACGGATGTAGAGAACCCAGCAAAGGCCAAGGCCGCATAATTTACGGGCTTTTGTTTGAAGCGGACGTTTTTTCTCCATTACTTCATTCTGCATAGACCAACTGCTAATTTCACCCAATCACAGTGGTGGTAATAAGTATTAAAATGCCGACCAGCCTAGCCATTATCTATAGGCTGTGTCCGATCTTGATGGTGGATACCGACAGAGAAAGAGTAGCCCATATTTTTGGTAACGGATTTGTTGAGTAGCACCAAACTATAGGTAGACCTTTGAATGTTTTTTATGTCGGTTTCCTGAGAAGATTGGTTGACACATTTATAATCAAGCTAAATGATAAGGAAATATTTACCAGATAGTGTTAATGTCATTAAGTGTAATAGGCAGTGATGAGGAGAGTATGGAAGAAGCCAAATGTCGTTTTTGTGGTATAGCGAAAAAGCAATACTACCATGATGAAATTGATGAACCTTTTGCCATAAACGAAGAGTATATGGCGGTAGCATCAATCGGGGCTTTGGTTGAAGGCTGGACATTAATAATCCCTCAAGTACATCAACTTTCAATGATTGATCATTATGAACGTTCGGAATTCGAGCTTTTTGTTAGAAAAGTAATCCCTCCATTGGTTGATAGATATGGCTCACTCATTTCATTCGAACATGGGTCAAATAAAGAAGGTTCGATCACCGCATGTGGTACTGACCATGCTCACCTACATTTGGTGCCCTTTACGGGAACTCTGATTCCCGATCTTAATAATTCAGGATTAAAGTGGGAACATTGTCTTTCATCAGAAATTGCAGGGAAAGCGGGAAAGAATGAGTACCTATTTTATACGGAGTTAGATTCAAAAAAATGGCGTAATCCTAATGGATATTTACATGTCTTGGAGCAGCCAATATCCCAGTTTTTCCGAAAATTGATTGCTGATCGTATTGGGTGCCCAGATATGGCGAATTACAGGGACTTTCCATTTTTAAAGAATGCCATGCTTACCAGTAAGACGCTTGTTGAGCATGTAAGTTAGTTGCATAAATACTATGTGTGATAATTCTGCTAGTAGCCAAATCAAAGAAAATAATGATGAAACAGATGGTAGGCAAAAGTTCGATTATAAAAGTGGGTATCCAATCGAGGCAAAAAAAGAAATTCGCTGTGAGGCGATTTTTCTTTTTTTAATTCTATTTCTTTCTTTAATTGCTCTATACTTCGTATGGACCGGTTGCATAAGCTCATCTCTAGGCCTATTGGGAGAGCAGAGCCAAATTTTCAAAAAATATGCACTATTTGCTATATCAGGAATGCTTGGTGGCATCATATTTGGTATGAAGTATTTTTATCGTGTTGTTGCTAGAGGATATTGGCACCAAGATAGGCGAACATGGAGGTTGATGTCTCCATTTATCTCGATGGTTATTGCATTGATAACAGGCACGCTAATAAATGCAAATATGGTCAATGGGCAAGAGGTAGCAAGCGGGGCTTCTGTAGTAGCAATTGGCTTTTTAGCAGGATACTTTGCTGATGAGGCTGTAGGAAAGATGTATGAAATTGCTAACGTTATTTTTGGGAAAAGTGCCTCAAATAAGAGTTGATATTGAAATGAATTATAATGGTTAGTAAGCTAGGGTTAACACCAATAAATCCAATTGTTTATGTCTCAGAAGATGGCATAAACACAATAAAGCCAGAATGCATATCGAAAGAAGTTGTTGGAGGAAAAGCTTTTGGTCTATCGTGTTTACCAAGCCAGTGGACGCTCCCGTTTATTGTAATATCAGATATTTACTTAACACAATTTAGACGCGCTGATCAGGAAGAGAGGTTGGAGCTGCTAGGTTCTTTATCCGGCAAGGTCATTGACGCATTATCCTTTATCAATATAACAGAAGACAGTGATATTATCATACGATCTTCAGGATGTTCTGAGGGCATGGAAGAAAGAGGCAAGCTTCACTCCACTAGAGGGAATGTTGTTAATTTTCAAAATAACCTTGAAGAAAGCTTTAAAATGCTAATACAAGACTGTGACTTGGATAATTACAAAATCCCTATAATTATACAAAAACTTGTTACGGTATTTTCTGCAAAAGGCCATTTATCGAATGAGAGAAGAGCTTACGAAGCCAAAAGGGATTGGCTCGGGGAGTTTGAAGATGCACAGAGGAATGAAGGACATAGCTTCACAATAAATATTCGGGCGTGGCGCAAGCAGCTAAATGTACAAGAGTACTTTGAGAGTGCTCTTAAATGTAATCTAGAAGCACATGTTAAGAAAATCCTATACATCCCAGCTAATTGGGGAACTCAAAAAAAATTAAGAATTCATTTTGAATGGGTTTGGGATGGAAAAAATATTTATCTTGTTCAGGCAGATGAAGATTGCAGCACCAAGGGGGTTAACCCAACTAAAGTTTATCAAGAAACGACGGGCATCCCGCCTGATTTTGTAGCTAAACGTTTAAGGCTGGTAACCGAAGAACATGGTAAAAAGTATCACAAAATTAAAAATGTATTTGTATATCAGAAGCTCCATCTTCCAATTGCCAAGCTATATATCCTTGATGATCAAGAGCTTATTAGGCAGTTAGCATCAGGCCATGTTCCAGAGGACTTAGAAGATGATATTAAGCACTTGGTTAATAGCTCTTTAGTTATCAGAATGGATATTGAGTCTGATGATCTCAGTAAAAGGCAACTGCTACCAAGGACTCAAGAAGAACGAAGTCTTGATGGTGCTATAAGCTGGTTAACAGAAAAGTGTGCTGATATACTAAATAAAGGTATAAGTGAAAATGTAGTTTTTATTTTCCATAATTTTATTCCTGCAATTTCGTCAGCTTTTGCTTATGCTGTTCCTGGTAAAAGGAAAGTGCAAATTGAAGCTCTATGGGGCCTTCCTGAAGGACTGTATTACAATGCTCATGATAAATTTATTGTAGATACAAAATTTTCTAATGTTGAAAAGCTGAACTTGGAGAAGTTTACGGTTGATAGTACTTTAAACTATAAACATTTTTTTGTGTCTCCTGATAAGAGTGGACATTGGACTACAAAAATATTAAAGCCTGCATTTGATTGGAAAAAATCAATCGAAAAAGATCAGTGGATTAATAAAATAGCTTTAAACTCTAGGAAAATTGCAGAACACGAAGGATGTCCGGTAAGTGTAATGTGGTTTGTAAATGTTCCTAAAGAAGTGTGGCCAGAGCAAGTGTTCCCATGGTATCATGAAGAATATGATCAAAACATTACGCCCAGAATACATGAGTTCCGTTATAAAACCCCATTTGATCAATTATTTGTCATTCAAACAGTTGCAGATTTTCGTAACTTAAAAGAAGAATCCCAAAAAGAAAAGTCATATATTAAGTATATAAAAATCCAACCCAATGAAGATCAACTTCTAAGAAATAAAGATACGTTATATGAAATAGGAAAGTTAGCTAAGGAACTGAATGCCGTTATTTTATTAGAAGGCGGTATCCTTTCACATGCATATTATCAGTTATTGCAAACTGACGCCGTTGTCGAGGTGTTGCATCCATTTAAGCGATCAGAAGACAAAAGAGAATTTAACAAGCTTGTGCGAGATAAAGTGCCACATAAAATTAAACAAGGTGGTGAAACTGTTAATATTGCTAGGCTGACAGGGGAGGCCTTATTAAAAGCGTTGAGAGATAAATTAATTGAAGAAGCATTTGAAGTTCTTGATGCTGTTGATGAAGACTCAATTGTTGAAGAGTTAGCAGATGTTTGCGAAGTTATAAACGCTATTTTAGCTAATTTAGATGTTCGAAGAGATGATTTAAGTGATATACAGCAGGCAAAAAAAGAAAAGGCTGGCGGTTTTAAAGACGGAACAATTTTATTGGATACAACGAACCCCCTTTTGGAAACTAATCAGCAGGAAGATGGAGTATTATTTAAGGAACAAAAATTTGAAGAACAAAATAATGCCCCCCATATCATAAACTATGAAGACATCCAAAATCAAAAAGTAGAAAAATTAAAGGATAGAAGAGAGCATAACGATGTTGTCGAAAACAAAATAACTCTGAATATACCTCTTCTTCTAGATAACTGGTCAGTAAATAGCACAGAAAGAACATTGATTTCTGATTCGAAAAATAAAACTAAAATTCAATTAAAGGGCATAAGATCAGGCACAGAGTTAAACCTTCAGATATCTATTTTTACAAATGAAGATACGCAATTAAAATTGTTTGAATAAACCTTCTCAATAGAATGGGTGGGGTCACGGATGGTACTGCTTTTACAGGCAATATCTTTTTGTGTATGCGGTTGATTTTTGACCCTAAGTTTAAATTCAACTACTCTGCTGGAGGGTTTTAATCAGATAAGGGTAGGGGCGCAATGCGTAAAATTATACTATTTTCTCTTTTAACAATATTTATTGCAGGATGTGCAACGCCCTACCAAAAATTTGAGCTGTTCGGTCTTGGTGGGTATCAAGACAAAAAGATCTCAAAAGACACGTATCATGTCGCCTATTACGGTAATAATGCAACATCCATGGAGACTATCAATTCACTGCTTCTTTATCGATCTGCTCAAGTAACATTGTCCAATGGTTATGATTACTTCGAAGTTGTGTCCGGCTACGCTAGATTGCCGCTCTCCGTTTACGGAGGCTTTCGTTCTTCACAACACACGATAAAAATGTATAAAGGAAAGCCGCTAAAGATAACCGATAATATTTTTATTGCCCGTGATGTTGAGAGTGAGTTTGGGCCACATCTAAAGAAGAAATAACTGGGGCTTTGATTGAACAGAGCAAACTCCGTGAAAATAGTATTACATTTATACCTCTTTTTTGGGCTACTGCCCGGATTGATGCTGTCATCTGCTTACGCTCAAGATTTTAATTGGAATTTTAATTCAAATAAAATGGCTTATATCAAAATAGAGCATGCACAATTTGTTGTCCCAACTGCTTATATATGGAATAAAAGTGGCCAGTTAGAGGGTGATGGGACTAGGACATTGGTGGTTGCGCTTTTGCCTGATATGCAACCGCGCACGGAAGCCAATAAAGCTAAGTTTGATGGGTTGAACGGGGCTCCTGATGTGGTTCACATTGAATTAAGAAGACTTATGGTGCCAGCTTCATCTGCCGAGGGAAAAGATTGGAGAAATGCCCGTAAACGCCAAAAGGCCAAAAGGTATATTCAGAATTATACTGTGGGCAAATCAACTGAAGGATCCTATGGCTTTAAGATGTATAAAGCGCCTGCTTACTCGACTGATTTATTATACCGAACATTATCCAATGGAGATTATTATTATATCAAGTGTGATGATGCAACGAAGAACTCGACCCCAGACTGCAATTCTGGGTTTTATTTTTCGGAAAAATTTTATGTTAGTTACCAATATAAAAAGCAGCACCTTAAACGTTGGCAAATGATTGATCAGAATGTTCGCGGGCTTGTTAAGAGTTTTGAATTGAAAGCAACTCTTCATGAAGGGAAGGACTAGGAAGAGCTTCATGGTTTCTTTCTCAATGTGAGTTGAATGATACTTTATTACTCGATTTTATCATTCAAATTACAGTGCTTTGAACTATAGGGTGATACTTTATTTTTTTAAGATTAAAACTGAACAACGTAATTCCAATGTTTTTGGAAGCGTACAGGATGATACTTTATTACTCACCCACAAGTAATGCCGGGATCCTCTATTCGGCTCGCGTATTTTAGTAAAAGGAAACGCTGCTCTTTCCGTTAATTTTTGTCAGAGTGTTTCTTTTTAAGTTCATCAATGGATTCATCAAGCG
>JAJRTX010000075.1 GCA_021545665.1 Zetaproteobacteria bacterium | reverse complement strand
GTGGTCGTGGTCGTGGTCGTGGTCGTGGTCGTGGTCGTGGTCGTGGTCGTGGTGAGTATGCTCATGAGTATCCGCATCATCAAGCTTGATTTTTAGACTCCCGTGCGTGTGCCCATCAGAATCATCATGGTGGACGTGCCCATGCTCACTTGGATGAAAATGGATATGTATATGTTCATCGCCTTCAGGACCATGGCTATGACGATGGGCATGGAGAAACTTTGAAATGATTCGTTTATGTTCGTCATCCATTTTCCCTGTACTCAAGCGCTCATGCAATAACTCATGGGTCATCAAGGCTAGCGGCAATTCAAGGTGATTTTCCTCCAGCAGATTACGATCATAAAGAATTTCTGAAGTTTGCCCATCAGCAACAAAATGACCATCAGAAAGCACCAGGCAGCGATCACAAACATCCAGGGCAATATCCAAATCATGAGTACAAAGCAGAATTGTTTTATCAGACTCAGCCAACCATTGAATCAGTTTGCGCCGATTCAGTGGATCCATATTGGTGGACGGCTCATCGAATACTAAAATGTCAGGTTGGTATGACAATACCGTTGCCAGGGCCAGACGTTTACGCTCACCAAACGAAAGATGGAATGACGAACGCTCTTCAAAGCCAGTCAAGCCAACCGTATCCAAAGCCTCAGTAACACGCTGTTCAATTTCATGTCTAGGCAGACCAAGATTAAGCGGACCAAAAGCAACATCATCAAATACCGTCGGACAAAACAACTGATCATCCGGGTCCTGAAACACAACACCAACCTTACGCCTAATCTGCTTCAGGTTATCCTTTGTAACTTCTAGGCCACTGATCTTCACCTGGCCTTGTGATGCCAGTGCAACGCCATTCAACAAGTTCATAAAAGTAGATTTGCCAGCACCATTTGGACCAATCAAAGCAACCTTCTCGCCTGCTTTTATTTCACAGCTTGCCCCCTTTAAAACCTCATGGCCATCGGGATATGTAAAAAATGCATCTTTAACCTGAATGGCAATCTCTTTATCCATTTTTATCTCTACCTTAAAACCAGGCTTGCTCGGCATGTGGAAATACCGTCATCATATCCACACTAAAAATTGCAATGGCTAACAACACCACCACTCCAGCCTTCACGAAGTCCTTGGTGTCAGCCTTAAATTCAACCAACGTGTGCAACTCACCTTGATAGCCTTTGGACAACATCGCTTTATAAATTCGCTCTGTGCGTTCAAAACTGCGAATCAACAAAGTGCCAACAAACCCACCCAGAACCTTCACTGTATAGATATCAGGTTTTTTGATAAAACCCCGCGCCTTCATAGCCGTATCCATGCGTCGCATCTCTGCCAGAAATAAAAAGATAAAACGGTAAGTAAACAACAGCATCTGAACCACTAATGGCGGGCATTTCAAATGCTGCAAGGCAATCATACTGACATCAAAACGGCGCGAACCAAAAACAACATAGGCGGTCAGGACAATGGCTATCGCCTTGATCACAATTAATGTGGCAAGCCTCATACCTTCCATTGCAAATGTTACCCCTAGAAAATGAGCCTCGATTTCTCCCGGATAAGTAAGCGGCAATATGATAAAAAAGGGTAACAGGAAGATAACCACGACCTTCAGCCCCTGAAAAATAAAGTCCAGAGGGATTCTGGAAATCAGCAATAGGCCAATAGATAAAAACAAGCCAAACAATATCAGAGGAATACTTTTAATCAGTGCCAAACAGAGAATCAGCAATAGCATCGAAGCAATTTTAAAACGCGGATCCCAACGTTGAATCGATGATTCAACATGAGCATGCTTATCAATATCCAGTGACACGGCTATTTTCCCGCTTTATTGGTACGCTGACCCGATAATAGATCTGGTTTTGTTTTTAATAAAAAGGCAACACAAGCACCTGTGACTGCACCCTCAAGCACCATTAACACAACGTGCCAGCCCAATACCAACTTGGCTGTCGTCATAAAGGCATCACCGGTCGTTGCTAGGGCAAGCGCCAGGATACAACCAGAAAAGAAAATCCCCATTGCCCCTGCAAGCGCACCGAATACAACCTCTTTATTAGGTATGGAGACGAAATTCCGGCACTGCCAAACACCATAGGCAAGTAAGGCACCACCACCGAGCATGACGCTATTTACCCCAATCACCGAGACACCGCCAAAGCCAAAAAATGCTTGCAGCACAACCCCCAGCATAATTGCCATGAAGGCGCGTTTGCCTAAAATCACCCCTGCCAAGCCATTCAGTATCAAATGGATACTGGCGACAACCAAGGGGATATGAATAAAATTTGCAACAAAGAATACTGCTGTCACCACAGATATTTTGGGAATCTCTTCGAGGTCAACATTACGCATCGTGGCGACAGCCAATACTGCGGTCACCCCAAAGCCAGCAGCAATAACCGGGCCGGAGACGATTCCATCGGCGATATGCATAAAAAACTACTCCATTAATTCTTGGGCGAGCGTAGCACGTTAGTTAAAATGATGCTATCAAGCGGCCACGCCTTACTTATCCAAATCAGACTTAACTGTCGCTATTTGACGTGCCTTAAAAAAGGCAAACAACCCTAGAAAGCCAATGATGTAACCGACACCACCAACAATTCCGGACAGTGATGCCTTTTGCTGTGCAGCCGATAGCTCACGTACCAACGGCTTAATAGCTTCGTTAACCGCCTTACGCACCACGGCATCGAGATCAGAGGGGTTGATAGCACTGGACATGACTGGCTGACTGGATGACTGAGACACGATTGCCTCAGCAGCGTCAGATTTAAGCGGTGCAGCTTTAACAGGCTCAACATCGTTCATATCCGATGCTAAAAGTAGAAAATCAGCTTGATGCCCCATACCAGCGTTTACAATAATCTTAAGATCAGTGTGCTGCGGCACAGGAAAACGTAACTGCCCCTGATTATCGGTGGTACCCTCCAGCAACAAATCGCCGTTTGGCCCTAACACCTGAACTTTACTATTTTGTGCTGCTTTACCATCGACAAAATAGCCTTCAACATAAATGTTATCTGCCTCCACATAGGCAAACAAATTTACTTTATGGGCATAGGCTTGAGATGCCGCAAAGAAACCAAATACAAACAAAATTGAAACAAAACTTCTCTTTATATTAGAACTGATCATTAAACACTCTCTAGGTAAAAAGCACTCACTACGCGAATTTTATTTCATATCATGGGTCTTAAGCCAAAGCACCGCAACAATTTCAACAGGATATCCTTGCCGGCATGCGACATGGTTTTATCGTCCTCATCTAGCGCAGCAAAACCCCAACACCCCGCCTTAGGTATGGCATAGGTAAAAACGCTACTCTGATCAGCCATAATCACCTGCGTAATCATGGGATCTGCAGGAGGGTTAACAAACCTGCCTTCGGCGTCATACTCAACCTCGACTTGACTGTATGAAACAGGCATACCATTGACCTAAACGATGCCCTGGAAAACATTATTGGTCTACAGCCCATAGGGGCGTGTTAATGTTAAACCTAACGTCCTATGCCAATCCTCTTCCAGGCCAAAGACATTTATTACCACAATGACTCCGTAATACATATCCACTACAATTATCGGCTTTATCCGAAGAATCTGTAGCACATAGTGAGGTTATCGTGCTACGAAACAATAAAATAGCATGATAAAAGAATTCGTGCTACTTAGTAATATCAACGGAGAAATATAAGTTTTAGCAGACTGTTAGACCGCCTCGAACTCATTATTTATGAGTATGGGGTTGATCTGAATCATGGTGATGCTGGTGGTAGCTTTTACCTGGAATCGCATCCCCCAGTGTCGTCATCGTCAACTTACCGTGCTTAACACCCTTAATACTCACCAACTGATCAGCAAACTGTTGCAGCAACCGTCCTTGCCCTGACACCACCAAAACCTCAAGGCAATTATGGTGATCCAGATGAATATGCAACACCGATTTGATATCCCCCTCAAATGAATGTTGAATATGGGTCAGGTTAGACTAAAGATCACGGGTATGGTGATCGTAGACAATGGTAATTGTACCAACCGTCTCTTTATCAGACTCCCATTCTTCGGCCACGATTTGTTCACGAATCAGATCACGAATGGCTTCAGAGCGATTTGAGTAACCCTTTTTATCAATTTCCTGATCAAACCGCTGTAGCAACTCTTCCTCTATAGACACGCCAAATCTCACCAAACCACTCATATTTAACACCTAACTCATTGATAGTTGTTGGATTAGTTTAGCAGCAAAATTTTCAAGATAAATAATTTAGTAAAAAACAATCAATACCACATGAAAACACTTAACTATTAATAAAAAACATAGTATCTTTTTAGCCTGTTCCTGAGCAATACAGTCAACAATTAACCGTATAAAAAACAATCTAATATTGGAGAAAACGTATGTCTAACAATACAAGTACTAATGCCGCTAAAAACACCGATTATATGATTATACTCCCTCTGGCAGGCATCATCTCAGTATTGGCTATTATTGCCACAACAGTAATGAGTTAACCCCCCTCCATTTAACTCATTAAGGCCTCTAGTGAAAACCTGAGGCCTTTTTATTTTCTGATTCTTGCTGTTCCGCTGCCTTTCCAAGACGCTATACTAGCGCCCCCTCAATATATTACCGGGAGTATCCAGGTGTCTGCTTTCTTTGCCGAATATGGCCTGTTTTTGGCCAAAACACTCACCATCGTCATTGCCATTATTGCAATCGTGACGGGAATCATCCTATTAGCCAGCCGTGGCCGAGACATGGGCCGAGAACATCTTGACGTAAAAAATATAAATCAAAAATTTGATGACATGTCCGAAACCATCAAACTAAATACCCTTGATAAAGATGAACTAAAAAAACTCGAAAAAGCAGAAAAGAAACAATATAAAGCAGATGAGAAACGGCGCAAATCCGGTGAATCTGCTCCTCGTAAACGGATTTATGTGCTTAACTTTGATGGCGACATCAAAGCCTCGCCACTATCCTCATTAAGACAGGAAATCACAGCAATTTTAACTGTTGCCACCCCTGATGACGAAGTGTTCCTAAACCTCCAAAGCGGTGGAGGCCTGGTTCATGCGTATGGTCTGGCCGCGTCACAACTAATACGTCTAACACAAAAAAACATCCCCTTGACCATTGCCGTAGACAAAATAGCTGCCAGCGGTGGCTACATGATGGCTTGTGTCGCTGACAAAATCATTGCGGCACCTTTTTCAGTGATTGGATCGATTGGCGTCATCGCCCAAATTCCAAATTTTCATCGTCTACTGAAAAAACATGACATTGAATTTGAGCAACTAACCGCAGGCGAATTCAAACGTACACTGACCATGTTTGGTGAGAACACAGACAAGGCTAGAGAAAAATTCAAAGAAGAATTAGAAGATACCCATATTCTTTTTAAAGACTTCATCAAAGAACACCGGCCAATCGTGGATATCGACAAAATTGCAACCGGTGAGCATTGGCCAGCAAAACGTGCGCTTGAATTAAGGCTCGTTGATGAACTGATTACCAGCGATGATTATTTGTTAGAACAGTCAAAAAATAAAGACCTTTATGAAATCACCTACACCATCAAAAAGTCACTCGGTGTACGAATGGGGTGGTTTATACAAAGTTCGATTGAACGCTTGTTAAGCCAAAAATCACTGCCTTAACTACCATCCCAAAACCCTTTCCGCGCATTGACCTATAATCACGGCCAACATTGCCCAGTTTCATTTCGGCATGGGGCTTCTGGCTATAGCAATGAATTACGAGAGTTACCTTTTCGTTTTGATTTAAGATTCGACCTTTATCGAAACAGGTAACTCTCTCTTTTTCTCAAGTCAAAGTGTCAGGTTTAATCTGAGCCAACCCAGTTGAGTTGATTTTTTATTATCTTATTTAAGCCCTAAGCTTCCGGCCGCATATGCGGAAACAGCAACACATCCCTAATCGATGCTGCATCAGTAAACAGCATCACCAAGCGATCTATACCTATTCCCTCACCCGCCGTCGGCGGCATACCATGCTCAAGCGCACGAACATAGGCTTCGTCAAAATGCATCGCCTCATCATCACCTGCATCCTTCTCTTCCACCTGCTTACGGAAACGTTCAGCCTGGTCCTCAGCATCATTCAACTCGGTAAAACCATTGGCAAGCTCTCGACCACCAACGAAAAATTCAAATCTGTCGGTGACAAACGGGTTGTCATCATTACGACGCGCCAGTGGTGATACTTCAGTGGGGTAAGCAGTGATAAAGGTTGGTTCCTTAAGCAGATGCTCAACCGTCTTTTCAAAGATCTCAATCTGAACCTTGCCCAAACCATAGCTATCTTTTAGCGGGATTCCAAGTCGCTCAGCAATGGCTTTGGCCTGACCAAAATCGTCCAGCTCAGACTCGATGATATCTTTGTTATAAAACAGAATCGACTGTTTCACCGTCAGGCGGGCAAATGGCCGACCAAAATCATACTCATCCCCCTGATATGGCACCTTGGTATCACCCAGAATCTCCAGCGCCATAGTACGCAGCAACGCTTCAGTGTGGTCCATCAGATCATTGTAATCAGCATAGGCTTCATAAAATTCAAGCATGGTGAATTCAGGATTGTGACGTGTGGAAACACCTTCATTGCGGAAGTTACGATTAACCTCATAGACCTTTTCAAAACCACCAACCACCAACCGTTTTAGATACAGCTCCGGCGCAATACGCAGGAACATTGGCAGATCCAAGGCGTTGTGATGCGTGGCAAACGGACGTGCCGTCGCACCGCCTGGAATGGCGTGCATCATTGGCGTCTCTACCTCCATAAAGCCCCTGTCATCAAGATAACGGCGGATGTGTTGAACGATGCGAGTGCGAATACGAAAGGTCTCACGCGAGGCCTCATTCATAATCAGATCCAAATAGCGTTGGCGATAACGTGTTTCCTGATCTTCCAAACCGTGGAATTTGTCTGGTAACGGTCGCAGCGACTTAGTCAACAAACGAATGGCATCCGCCTTAACTGACAACTCCCCTGTCTTGGTGCGAAACATGACACCCTCAGCGGCAAATATATCCCCGACATCCCAGGTTTTGAACTCTTTATAGATATCCTCACCAACAGCATCGCGTTGAATAAATATCTGCATACGGCCTGACTGATCCAACAGCTGAGCGAAGCTGGCCTTACCCATTACCCGCTTGGCCATCATACGGCCGGCAATCTTGACGCGAACCGGTTCAGCCTCAAGGGTTTCATTATCCTTCTCGGCATACTCGGCCTGCAGCTCACCCGCCATGATGTTGCGGCGAAAATCACTAGGGAATGCAATCCGTTTTTCACGAATTTCACTCAATTTGGCACGGCGCTCAGCGATAAGTTTATGTTCGTCTTGTGGCTGTTGTTCTTGTGTCATTGCTACAACTCTTTAAATTAGTTACTTACAGACCGCTCTTTAAGCTGGCCTCAATAAATTGATCCAGGTCACCGTCCAGCACCGCCTGGGTATTCCCCGTCTCGACACCAGTACGCAGATCCTTGATACGGGACTGATCCAACACATAGGAGCGGATCTGACTGCCCCAGCCAATGTCTGATTTACCATCCTCAACCTGTTGTTGATCACCCTGGCGTTTCTTTAACTCAAATTCATACAACTTGCTCTTCAGCAGTTTCATGGCTGTGGCCTTGTTTTTATGCTGAGAGCGATCATTTTGGCACTGTACCACGATGTTTGTCGGCTTATGGGTAATACGCACTGCCGATTCAGTCTTGTTAACATGCTGACCACCGGCACCACTGGCCCGGTAAACATCGATGCGTAAATCAGCTGGATTAATATCGATTTCTATATCGTCATCCACCTCAGGCGATACAAACACTGATGCGAATGAAGTATGACGGCGACTGCCAGAATCAAACGGTGATTTTCGTACCAGGCGGTGAACGCCCGTTTCGGTGCGCAACCAGCCATAAGCATACTCACCTTCAAAACGGATAGTGGCACTCTTAATACCTGCCACCTCACCTTCTGAACACTCAATGAGTTCGGTCTTAAAACCACGCCGTTCTCCCCAGCGCAGAAACATACGCAAGATCATACTGGCCCAATCCTGAGCCTCGGTGCCACCAGAACCCGATTGAATATCAAGGAAGGCATTATTGGCATCAGTCTCGCCCGAGAACATGCGGCGAAATTCCAGCTCCTCAAGTCGCTTGGCCAGGTCTGCCAGGTCCGACTCTACCGAATCGACCGTATCCTGATCACCTTCCTCAGCACCAAACACCAACAATTCTTCGGCATCAGCCAGACTGGAATCCAGATCAGTAATGGTTTTGACCACCAGTTCCAATTGCGAACGTTCTCGCCCAAGGGCCTGAGCGCGTTCCTGGTTATTCCAAATCGCTGGATCTTCCAGCTCGCGTTCTACTTCTACAAGGCGCTCTTGCTTATTGTCAAAGTCAAAGGTACCCCCTCAGGGCATCAGTACGCCCCTGCATGTCTTTGATCTGACGAACAATGGTATTGATTTCCAGCATGAATGATCTGCCTGCAAAAGCGGGGATTTTACTACAGCTAACCCCTTTGTTTAAACCTGCAAACCTTGTTCCATGAAAATATTAATCACATCGCTATGCTCTGACCTTACAAAAAGGTTATCAAAAACAAGACTTTTACATCGCTAGCGACAATAAGCACTACCGAAAAGATTTAAAAATGACACCTGCACTGGCAAAAATGCTACTGGTGTTGGTATTGAACACAAATTTTAGGCTTCAACTACGACCTTAAACAAAAAGGGCCAGCATTGTTGGAGCCTTTTTTGCTTGGAATAAATACCGTCTTAATTCTCAAGCGTGTCATTCACTGCCTCTCGTATTTGATCTACGGTAAAGGGCTTTTTAATAATATGTTTTGCACCTAGTAATTTAGCCACAGAGAGCAAATCAATCTGTCCAGAGAAACCAGAGCCACCAGACATGGCAATCACCCTTATCTCTGGATGGGTCTTTTTTAACTGAATAATCATTTCAATGCCATTTTTCTCGGGCATTACCAGATCAGTAATGACCAAATCAATATCAGCATTCTGAAAATGATCGCAAGCATACACACCGTTTTCAGCTTCCATCACCTCGTGGCCTTGCTTTGCCACAATCTTTGAAACCAGGGTCCGGATAGGCTCCTCATCATCAACTACAAGTATTTTTGCCATGTTTTCATAGACCCCGTATGACTTTTAAAACAGTTCGGCCTCACCAGACCCCATATCTTCCTGCTCAACCGAACGGTGAGATACTGTGGCTAATTGCTGTTCGATCTCATGTTTTATTCGCACGAACTCTTCAAGCAACGCCTGATCCTGAGTGTTTAGTGACAACATAGTCAGCTCAATCAACTTATCAGTTGAGAAACTCAGCGCCTGGCGACGCCCTTCGACACGTTCAAGCAATTGACGTGTCATATCCTCAAATTGCAGCGAGCGCACAGCCACACCTACATTTTTACTAATCTCACCAGACACATTCGACACTTCATTCAACTGCACAGCCAGGTACTGGTTGGTTTCCGAAACCTCCTCCATCATCTCAGAAATACGCCCCTGAGAGGTCAAGGTAAGGTCAATGTCGCGCGACGCCATCTCCCCGACAAGCACACCTGCCTGAAGCATAGTGTCTTGCGTTAATTTATGATTGGCACGAATCTGTTCGCTAAAGTCAGCACTGCGCTGAGACAAACTACGCACCTCATCGGCAACAACAGCAAAGCCTCTCCCTGCTTCACCTGCTCGCGCCGCCTCAATTGCCGCATTAAGTGCCAGAAGGTTAGTCTGGGCACTGATACCATCAATCTCAGATAAAAGCTTGTCGGCAATATCCAGCTGCTGACTGATGTTGTTCAACGCATTCACCAAGTCCATGCTGCCCTTGCTCATCGCCTGGATATTTTCGACAAAAACCTCAACAATCTCAGCCGCCTCTTTGGCCATACTGTTTTGACCAGACTCATCCGCAAACTGGCTGGAAATACGCTCAATCAAGCTAACAACCATGTCTAGCTGTTGTGTTGACTGCTGTTCAAGACCTGTAAAGCTATCAACCAACCCTTCAATCGCCGTTGATTGTAAACTGCGCACTTGAACAAGCTCATCCTTTGATCTCTGAAAGCCATTATTGATTTCCTGCTGAACGCCACTAAGCGCAGACTTAATTTCAATCGAATTGTGGTTTGTATCATCATTTTGACTACTGGCAGCGCGCTGAAGCTGGTCTTTGATCTGCCAGCCCCAAACAAGTGACATCACAACTACAAAGCCATAAATTACCGCTGAAACGTCTAAAAACCAGCTTAACGCCACACCTGCAATAAGGAACAAAAACGGCAACGTAACATTGCCTTTTTGCTGTGCATGAATGCTGTTTTTTGTACCCAATCCTCAATCCTTAGCTCAATCAGAGTCCCGTACACCCAAAAAATACAAATGAATCATTGGGTTCATAAATAGATACCTACTGGTAGTATCGCTTTGCCCGACAATTACTTTAATCTGTTTTATAAGTAATGAATTAGCTAATCATTGACTACACCGGCTCTATAGATTCAACCATCAGCTGCAGGTTACGGCTATCTCGATAGTGATTTACATCTAATTTATAGGCCAGTCGAACATGCGATACGGTCTTGGGCCAGTCGTCATCGACCGTGTTAAAGGCTATGGCATCAATAGGACTGGCCTGCTGATTGGCGCGCAATAACAACTTTAAATGCCGTTCACCGACAATACGTCGATTGATGATTTCAAAATCGCCATCAAACACCGGTTCAGGAAAGGCCTGCCCCC
Organism: Zetaproteobacteria bacterium; assembly: GCA_021545665.1. Next base: position 18,494 of record JAJRTX010000075.1, on the reverse strand, counting down.
ATGGCCCGGCCTGACGCAACGACTCGGCCAACTCAAGTCTCAGATCATCTGCGGCAAGGCTGCCATCACTCCAAACACTGCCATGCAGGTCTTCTGTGGAAAGATGCCGCCTGACCTCTTCATCAAAGGCACAAATAAATTCTTCGAAATCGGTTCGTTTAAGGGTCAAACCAGCTGCCATGGCATGGCCACCGAATTTCTGGATCAAGCCTGGATGGCGGGTGGCAACTGCATCCAGACCGTCGCGAATGTGAAAACCGCTAACAGAACGGGCCGAACCTTTTATGTATTCATCATCAGCAACCGCAAAGGCAATCACCGGACGATGAAAACGTTCTTTTATACGCGAAGCCAAAATGCCTATGACCCCCTGGTGCCATTCCTCATGAAACAGGCACAACCCTGAAGGCAATGCATCTGACTCGTCCAACTGCAGGTTCTCAAGATGCTGCATGGCCTGGTCCTGCATTTCTGTCTCGATTGAACGCCGCTCGCGATTGAGTTCGTCCAGCTCACTGGCCAAGCTCTTTGCCTGAGTAGGGTCATTCGTCAGCAAACAGCGAATACCAATACTCATATCCTGCAAACGTCCCGCAGCATTCAGGCGCGGGCCAACGGCAAAGCCCATATCGCTGGCAACGACGTTTTCCCGACCACGGCCAGCCACTTCAAGCAAGGCCTTGATACCAGGACAACAATGTCCAGAGCGAATCCGCGCCAGCCCCTGCGACACCAGTATTCTATTAATATGATCCAACGGCACCACATCAGCGATGGTGCCCAATGCCACAATATCAAGTAGCTTAGCCAGGTTGGGCATATGAATCTTCTGTTGCTCAAACCAGCCGTCGTCACGCAAAGCCGCCCGTAAAGCCAACATCACATAAAAAATAACGCCGACACCGGCCAGGTTTTTGCTCGGAAACTCACAACCGGGTTGATTGGGATTGACGATGGCATCGGCATCAGGCAGATCATTTCCAGGCAAATGATGATCGGTCACCAGCACCTGCATGCCTAGCTGTTTTGCTGCCTGCACACCCTCTATGCTGGCAATGCCATTATCAACAGTCACAATAAGGTCGGGCTGTTTTTCAGCGGCAACCGCCACAATTTCAGGGGTCAGGCCATAGCCATACTCAAAACGATTAGGCACTAGGAAATCCACTGACTCGGCACCCAGAAAACGCAAGGCCCTCAATGCCACCGTGGTACTGGTGGCACCATCGGCATCAAAATCACCCACCACCAAAATACGTTTCTGCTGTTGCAGGGCAGCCCGTAACAGGGCAACAGCGGCAGTCATCCCCTTCATCAATACAGGTGCGGGTAAGTGCTCAAGTCCATATTCCAATTCAGCGGCAGAACTGATATTGCGAGCGGCGTAAATTCTTGCCAGAACGGGGGCAATATTTGGAAGCTGTGTCTGCCAATCGTCACTGACTTGGCGCTGTAAAATACACGTCGACATATGAAAACCTATTTAAATTGCATCAAGGGGCGGGGTCTTTTCCACCAGTGCCTGAGTGACTTCCGAGTGATTTTGAATTCAACATTGTCACTAAGCAAACGGACAGTCGATAGCGAGTTATTCTTCAGCGCCCTGGTAAGTGCCTCAATCCAGTCTTCATTAATGCTATCCATCATGTCACGCCAGCGACCAATATCATGCCGGGCGACTGTCTCTGCCAAAACATCAAACACCAATAGATGACTCCCCTCCTGACCCACCTGTTCCAACCATTCCTCGGCAGTGGCTGGCATGGAAACCTGCTTATTCCGGTTCAGGCTTGCCAGCGCACAACTCAGCGGTTCATTGCTCCAAACGCACTGCCAGTGATTTTGTTGCAACTCAGGTAATTCACCCTCACCCCACAACCAAAAACTGTTGATTTCCGGCTGCCCGGACAAACGCCGCCGTTCATTTACTGAACTGCTATAAAACAGCATTTGAACTTCATTGAGAATGGCATGCCAACGCATTGCATCCTTACCGACAGGCAGGTTTCGACCAACATCCTGCCCCACCACGCTTTTAAGAGGCTGAGTTGTAATATCAGCGTTGTCGCTGAGATGCAGATACCAACGATTGCTCACCGGCACCTCCAATCGCAAGCCATCTTCAGCAAACAACTGATTGAATTCATCAGCCAACTGCTGCGCTTCAGCTATAGTCACCGCAAGATTATCGTTACCCAACATCACCAGTCTATCTCGGTCTGGCTGCATATTTACCGGCGTCGCGCACAGACAAAAACCATCAAACGGCTCATTCAGATCAAACCGGGACATCACAGCGGCGACGGGTAAACCAGCCTCAGTTCGAGCATGGCCAAACAATTCAAACAACTGCTCGTCGGCGGGTTGAGCTACTTGGTGTCGTCGACCGCGCGAAAGCAGCAATTCCAGGCTTGCCAGCGACAAGCCCTGCCAAATTTCAGGCCCGGTCCAAGCCGTAGAACCAAATAAACCGGGGATATATAGAGTGATATGTCTATCATGCATGAAATGCCAGCACTAGAACGAAAAAGGCCCTACATAATAGGGCCTTGATACGAACATGACTACTGGAAATCTATATAGTGACTAAGTCTACTTAGCCAGCCTTGAGTAAATCCATTATGCCTGATGAAACATTACCCGCCTGACCGGCCAGTGCCCCTGCCGGATTTTGCTGAAACAGCTCTTTAATCTGACTGGCAACAGCGGCTGCCTGCTCTGCATTCACAATATTCCCCTGAGTTCGCTCAACAGATGACTGACTTAGAACCTGAGCTGCACGACTGACATTCACCGCGGCCTCATTTTGAGACGACGATAGCGGCTCTGTTTGCTCACTCACCTGTGCCCGGGCCGAAGAAGGGGTTTCCTCAGAGCGAGCCGACCTATTATTGGCGATTACCGCTGGATTATTGTTTGAAATTGGTGTGGTCACACGACATCCTCCAGATTTTGACTATTTTTTGACGAATCTCGCTGTATTCCAGCTGATACCGCCTCTCAGATACCATTAATGCAAAATAAATGCCAATATTTTCAATTCTTTTACAGATCTAAATAATTATTCAACCATTTAATTTATTGCAAACATACATTCGCTCAACCACTTTAAATCTAGACCAATACCACAGCTTTTCCGACAAATAACTATAGACCATACAAACTGGGTTGATGTTTACCCCTACCAGGAGTATGTTTCTATTTTAAAAACGTGTATGCTGTATACACGTATTTAATGGATGGTCTTTTAGGCCGATGTTAAACGAAGGCGATAAACAATCATTGCCAAAATAGAAGCAAGACAGAAAGCATGGCCTGGCCCTGCCTTACAAGCTTCGAATAACTACTAAACCTTGGAGGTAACACATGAACTTAAAGCGACTAATCAAACTTGCAACTCCTGTAGTTGGGGCAGTAGCACTAATGGTTTCAATGCCAGCAAGTGCCGATGGGGCCAAAACATACAAGAAGGCATGCAAAATGTGTCACGGCTCTGGAATGATGGGTGCACCCAAGTTTGGTGATAAGGGTGCATGGGCTGACCGAATTGCTAAGGGCACTGACACCTTGAATGATCACGCCATCAATGGCTTTGGCAAGATGAAGGCCAAGGGCGGCAAAAAGTCTCTCAGCGATGAGGATGTCAAAGCTGCAGTTGCCTATATGGTTGATGCCGCAAAATAAGTTTGACGCCAGCGCTTTGAAATAAAGCACCTGCCAGTTTGCTGGCAGGTGCTTAGGAAGGAAGATAGGTAGAGACATCAAAGCAAAAGGCCATGCAAACGGACTCAAGCCAATGCATGCGCATTCTAAATAAACAAAAAAACTTGCATCAGCTTGGTGAAAAAAATAACGAAAGTTATGAATGGAGGTACCATGTCCACAAACACTTTAGAAGAACCGAAATATAATTTCGAAGTGGTCAAGTGGTTTACGATTGCTTCGGTTATATACCTGGTAGTCGGAACACTGCTCGGAACGTTTATCGCTTCACAATTAGCATTTCCTGAACTCAATTTTGACAGCCCATATCTTAGCTTTGGGCGATTAAGACCCCTTCACACCAACGCAGTTATCTTCGCCTTTGGCGGCAGCGTTCTTATGGCCACTGCCTACTACATCGTTCAACGTACCTGTAATGTGCGTATATGGAGCGATAAGCTGGCCTGGTTTACTTTTGCCGGTTGGAATACGGTTATTGTCCTGGCAGTTATTACCCTGCCACTGGGCCTGACCTCTGGTAAAGAATATGCCGAACTGGAATGGCCTATCGACATTCTGATTGCCCTGGTATGGGTGGCATTCATGTTCAACTTCATCATGACCCTGGCAACCCGTAAGTCGTCACATATCTATGTGGCGAACTGGTTCTTCCTCGGCATGATGATCATGATCACCTATCTGCATATTGGTAACTCAATGGCCATTCCGGTCAGCCTGACGAAATCATACTCTGTCTATTCAGGCGTGCAGGATGCGATGGTGCAATGGTGGTATGGGCATAATGCAGTGGGTTACTTTTTGACTGCAGGTTTCCTTGGCATCATGTACTACTTCGTACCCAAGCAAGCCGAACTGCCAATCTTTTCATACCGTCTGTCAGTACTGCATTTCTGGGCGCTGATGTTTGGTTATGCCTGGTTGGGAGCGCATCATCTTCATTACACTGCCTTACCCGACTGGACCGGCTCTTTGGGTGCTGCGGTTTCAATCGCCATGATCATTCCATCCTGGGGTGGTGCAATCAACGGCATGATGACCCTGTCAGGTGCCTGGCACAAACTGCGTGATGATTATGTTCTGCGCTTTTTGATTGTCTCACTGGCCTTCTATGCCATGTCCACCTTTGAAGGTCCGGTTATGTCCTTGAAGACTGTTAACGCCCTGTCTCATTACACAGACTGGACGATCGGCCACGTACATTCCGGCGCACTGGGTTGGGTAGCCATGGTTTCTATCGGAGCCATCTATCACATGGTGACACGCTTGTGGGGGGTTCAGATGTACTCAACCTCACTGATTAGTCTGCATTTCTGGATGTCTACCATCGGCACAGTTATTTATATTTGTGCCATGTGGGTCTCAGGCATCATGCAAGGTCTGATGTGGAGAGCGACAGATGATTACGGCAACCTGATGTACACCTTTGTAGAGTCTGTTGATGCAATGCATCCCTACTACGCACTGCGTGCGCTGGGCGGTCTGATCTTCTTCCTCGGTGGCGTCATCATGCTCTACAACGTCATCATGACTATTCGTCAACCTGCTGGTAGTGGTGTTACAGCCACCAGTAAAGCTTGATAAAGGGAGATTAGACAATGTCATCATTTCAAGAAAAAAATGAAAAAAACGTCTGGCTATTGTCCGGTGTACTGGCAATCACTTTACTGGTTGCCGGATTGGTAGAAATCGTTCCACTCTACTATCTACCAAACACCATAGAGACTCTAACGGCAGAGGAAGATAACATCCGCCCTTACACTGCACTTGAGCAGGAAGGGCGCGACATCTACATCCGCGAAGGTTGTTATCTATGTCATTCACAGATGATTCGCCCATTCCGTGATGAGAAGGAACGTTATGGTCACTACTCACTGGCCGTTGAGTCGAAGTATGACCATCCCTTCCAGTGGGGTTCCAAACGTACCGGACCTGACTTGGCTCGTGTCGGTGGCAAATACTCTGACGAGTGGCACCACCAGCATCTGATGGATCCAAAGTCACTGGTTCCTGAATCTGTCATGCCACGCTACCTCTGGTTAGCCGACAACATGGTTGATTCATCAATGACCGAAGCCAAGTTGCGAGCACTAGCAACCGTGGGTGTTCCTTACACCGAGGCTGACTTTGCCGGGGCTGCCCAAGCAGTAGAGGGTAAAACTGAGATGGAAGCCATGATCGCCTATCTGCAAGTGCTGGGCACCATGGTTAACTTCCAAGAAGGTAAGGACTATCGCCAATGATTAGCGACTACTTTCACAGTGATTGGGCCGCGATGACCTCCACCGACTGGTGGGGACTTATCGTAACAGTCGTGATTTTCTGCTGCATGGTTGGCCTTTACTACCTGGTATTAAAACCAAGCAGCAAGGCCAAGTTGGAACAGCATTGCGACTTTGTCCTGAAAGAAGATTCACAAAATTGGGATAAGTTACCATGAGCAATCAAAATAAACCAAGCCAAGCGCCTGATACAGGCCATGAATGGGATGGCATCCGTGAACTGACTAACCCACCACCCAAATGGTGGACCATCTGTTTTTACCTCAGTTTGCTTTGGTGCCTGGCCTATCTTGTCCTCTACCCATCCATTCCTTTGGTCAATGGGTCGACCAAAGGTCTTCTGGGCTACAGTTCAATTAAGGAGTACAAGGCAGAGGTTGCCAAGTATGATGAGCTGCGAGCACCCGAAATGGCTAAGCTGGAAAAAATGAGTGCGCAAGAAATTCTGGGAGACCAGGAAATGCTCAACTTTGCTAACTCATATACCAACGCCATCTTTGGTGACTACTGTGCAGCCTGTCATGGTCGTAGTGCCCAAGGGGCGGAAGGCCGTTTCCCTAGTCTGCTCGATGATGACTGGCTCTACGGTGGCACAGTTGAAGCCATTGAAGAGACCATTGCCTACGGTCGTGAAGGTATGATGCCAGCGTTCAAAGGTGAGATTAGCGATGCACAAATAGCCACACTGGCAGACTTTGTTATTGGTCTTTCACAAGGTAACAAGGGTAGTACTGCTGACTGGGGCATGTATGAAGAAGCCAGTTGTGGACAGTGCCATGGTGAAGATGCCAAGGGCAACACCGACGCTGGCTCTGCCAACCTGACAGACAGTGTCTGGCGCTTTGGCAGCTCTCGTGAAGATGTCATTCGCACTATCAGCTCTGGTGTCAATCAGGAAGATGTTGCCGGCACACACAACGCCATCATGCCTGCATTTGATGAGCGTTTGTCTGAAAGCGATATCAAGCTGCTCACCGTTCGTGTCTGGTCACTGGGTGGTGGTCAGAAATAAACGCTACCTTGGCCAGAGGCAATATCCTCTGGCCAAACCCCAGATCAAACTAGGAGGTAAAAATGGACAGTGTTGCAATCGGAGCGATTCTTGCCGTTGTCGGCTCTATCATCGTATTCATCTTTCTTGCCATAAAAATTCGCAATTTAATGAACCAAGATCCTAACGAGTAACATTAGTTTTTTTATGCTATTAACGGGGGCTCTGCTCCCGTTAATAGTATCTGTATTAAAGATGTATTTTTAATACATTTATTGTAAGGTAGTACATAAGCAAGCATTAAAGAGTTTTTTGCCTCGCAGAACATCTATATTTTCACAATAAAGAAACCCGGCCATGGATAAAGAAACCAGCAAAATAAACGAACAAAATGTCCAGGAAATTTACGATGAACTGGCACATTGGCACGTCAACACAGGTGATAAAACTATCCACGCCAAGCGTATGCCCGGACGATTCAGATCGTTTAAATGGATCAGTATGTCAACCTGGTTACTATTTTTTCTTGGCCCCTACATTCGCTGGGATGGTGATCAGGCCATACTCTTCGATATACCCAACCGTCAATTTCATTTTTTCTCGCTGACCATCCATCCTCAGGATGTATGGCTGTTATCCCTGATTTTAATCCTCATGGCGATGGTGTTATTCGGAGTTACCGCCATTGCCGGACGAGTTTTCTGTGGTTACTTCTGTTTTCAAACCATTTGGACCGACATATTCACCTGGATTGAAGAGAAGATAGAAGGGAATCCTGCACAACGACGCAAACTGGACAAAGCCCCTTTAAGCTTAGGCAAAGCCAAGAAAAAACTAATCAAACACAGTCTCTGGTTATTGATCTCGGTACTAACCGGTGTCACCTTTGCCGCCTACTTCACCGATGCCTTTCAGCTCTGGTATGACTATTTCACCTTGCAGGCACACTACATCGCCTACATTGTATTAATCTCATTTATCCTAGGCACCTATTTTCTGGCCGGTTTTTTGCGCGAACAAACCTGTTTCTGGCTCTGCCCCTATGCCCGTATTCAAGGCGTAATGTATGACAAAGACACCATCCTGCCCACCTATGACGAGAAACGCGGCGAGCCACGCGGAAAACTCAAGGCAAAAGGCAGCACCGGCGACTGTATTGACTGCCATATGTGTGTCGCCGTTTGCCCCACTGGCATAGATATTCGTGAAGGCCAACAGGAAGGTTGCATCACCTGCGGGCTGTGTATTGATGCCTGTGACAGCATCATGAACAAGGTCGACCGCCCCACCGGCTTGATTCGTTACGCATCATATAAAGAAATGGCAGGCGCGACCATTCCACCACTGTTTAAACGCCCACGGGTCATTGTCTACATCAGCATCATGCTGCTTTCTTTATCAGGCATCATTTACGGCCTCGGCAACATTGCAGCTGTTGAATGGCATATCCTGCACCAACGCCAACCGCTCTTTACCATGATGTCTGACGGCACGGTGCAAAACAAATATACCTTCAAAATTCTTAACAAGACCAAGCAGGATATGAACGTCAGCATTACCACTGAAGGCGTTGAAAATATCTCTGTCACAGGTATTTCGGAGAGCATGGTGTTAAAGGCTGACAAGCTCGTGCCCTTCAACGTCTTCCTGCGAACTGACCCGACTCAGCTACAGGAAGAACGCACCACCATTACCTTCATTATGAAAAACCTGAATCAACCTGATATGGTTTTCAAAACCGACAGCGTCATCATCAGAGCGCCGCGCTAACGGCAACAAATCAGGCAGGAAAACAATAAAAACATGAATACAAAAATAAAGCTGCTCTACATCGCCCTCATTGCACTGGCCATATTCACACTCTGGCCCGATGAGGAAAGCGAGCAAAAACGGCAATCAGGCATCAAGGTGTGGAATGCTCACATTGACAGCAACGGCCAACTCAATGTGCTCGATGTGGTGCTAGGAAAATCCACCCTCAAACAGGCTGAGGCTGTTCTTCGCAGCCAGAGTGAACGCGCCCTGTTTATCGAAGTGAGAAATAAAACACTGCAAAGTGAAACCATCGAAGCCTACTTCCCGACTTCACCTGACCGGGCCAAGTTAGTCCTTGAACTCGATGCCTCGGCAGATCTGATCAAACGCATTAAAGAACGCACCTATAAAACACTGGTCTTCCCTTCGGGTAATGCCAAGATTGAAATATCCCCCGCTGACATGCCAGAAATAGAACAGCTGCTGACCAAATCCATAACCTACATCCCTCCCGTCACATTAGAAAAAGAGGTCATTGAAAAACAGTTCGGCAAGGCAGCGCAACAAATCCGTGATAATGACGCCAACCTACACCTGCTCTACCCGGCGCTGGGACTGGACATCATCCTGCCTCAAGAGGGCAAGACAATGCTGCAGTTTGTTCCCCCCGAACAATTCGGGCGTCTGACCAAGCTGCTCAACATCGACAACACAGACAAGCAATGACCGAACTGATCGCAGCCAGTTTTGCAATCGGCTTTCTCGGCAGCCTGCACTGCGTCGGCATGTGCGGCGGCCTGATCAGCGCCATGACCATGACCCGCGACAACACCTGGTGGCCCGGCGTCATTAGTTATCAACTCGGACGCATCACCACTTACACCGCACTTGGCCTGATCGCCGGACTCATCGGCAGCCTGTTTGCCAATGATGGCTGGCTCAGCCAGGTCCAGAACCTGCTCAGCATCATTGCCGGCACACTGATCATTATCCTGGCACTGCACATTGCAGGCTGGTTACCCGACCCGTTTTCCCGCCTGAGTCAACGCATATCAAAGGTCACGGGCATGGCCGGTTTTATCAAGGCTGCGGCCACACAAGACTCAACCGGCCCCTGGTACAGTGTCGGCCTGTTGAATGGCCTTTTACCCTGTGGTCTGGTCTACGCAGGCATCGGCCTGAGTCTGACCGCACACGCAAGCTGGCAAGGGGCACTGGCCATGTTCAGCTTTGGTCTCGGTACTGTGCCAGCAATGCTTTTCGTTCCGGCACTGATGCGGGCCATCAGTCCAACCATGCGTGGTCATGCGCTCAAAGTTGGGGCCATATTGCTGATTCTGATCGGTGCATTTACCATTTTTCGAGGTACAACAATGGCTCAACATGAACATAGCAATCATGGTGGTTCAGAGCATCAGCATGAAATAACAATGGAACAACACTCTTTATCAGGCCCAGACAGCGACTACACCCCATCCCAAACAAGTTCAGTTGTTCATAACGAGTAAACCTTGAATGACGGATAAAAAACCTCACAGCGGCACATGGCAACCTTTCCAGGAGCACATTTATGCCGCCGTCTACGTTCACGAAAACCAGGCCATTCGCACCATTGAGCACCTAATCCAAAATGATTTTCTAATGGATAGAATATCCATTATTGGCAGGCGTCTGTCTAAAGGAGATGACATACTCGGCATCTACTACCCCTCCCCCAAAGAACGCATGAAGGTCTGGGCCAAACGCGGCATCATCATTGGTGCCATCTGGGGACTGATTGCCAGCTTCATCAGCATGATCGCCTCACTGGAAGGTAGCAACCAAGGGAATTTAGTCCAGGCCTATGTTTGGACCATTGCCTATAGTGCCATGGTTGGTGGCATCATGGCTGCCGCTGCTGGCTTCTCACAGATTGCCAATATGTTGCAGCGCATGGGCATACCACAACACCAGCTCAAGCAGCTGGAGACAGCCATCAAGGCAGATAAATACGTCATACTACTGCTCGGTTCAAGAGAAGAACTGGAACTATTTCGATACAAAATAGAACACAGTGGCGCAGAACTGTTTCTGGAATTCACCAAAGACAAACTGGAAGTATAAAAAATGGACAATGTAGTTTGGGTGATGGCTCTGTTGGAACTCGGAATACTCGCGCTAACTGTTGGCGTTGTGGTCTGGGCAATTCGCAAAAAATCCAGCAAAACACCCGCCCAAGACGACACGACAGACCCCGAATAAAATCTATCTCAGCACTTCAATTTAAGAAATCTGGCCAAAAACAAGCAAAAACAGGAAGAAATTAACAAATTAATGAACATTTTCTTTATTTATCATGGAAGAAGGCATCAATTTAGCACAGTTTTAAGATACAATCCCCCTCTCAAAAATAACCCCCCGAAGAATTTTAGGAGAGATATGTGGATCAAGCGGAACTAGAGCTTCAGTTAAAGGTTTGGAAGGACCTGGCTATAAGTAAACAGATTTTGATGAGCGCTGCAACCGACGCTCTGGGACTGAATCCCGACTGCAGCCCTGATAAGCTCAAGGAAGCGCTTGATAAAACCATCAAACAAGGCATGAATGCCGACGTCATCGTCAAAGAAGCTCGCGATAAAGCCAATCAGGCAGAAGCAGTGATAGAAAAGAAGATGGCCGCCAACGATAAAGCCCTTGCTGCGGCTGAAGCGATCAAAGCTGGGGCGATGGCTTCACAGCAAAAAGCAGAGCAAGTCATGGCCGTAGAACGTGCCGCTCACATTCAAGAAATGAAAAAGATCAAAGCCCTGATCACAGAAAAAGAAAATTCTCTAAAGGCTGTTAAAAAATCCTTGGGCGACACGCCTGAGAACGTTGTCAAAAAGCTCAAGACACTTAAAAAGCAAAAAGATGACGAAGCAACTACCCGCAAACTGGTAGAAGCAAGTGTTACCTCACTGCGTAAGGAAAAGCGCAAGCTGGAACAAAGCGTTGCTGAAATGAAGACGGCGCTTGAGAGCAGCAAGAAACTGGTTGAACAGTTCCGCGAACTGCACGAAAAAGCCAGCGAAGCAATGTCTGATGTTGCAGCACTCGATGAGACATTACTCGAAAGCATCGAAAAAGCCGCTGAGACTGATGAAAAATAGGCAACTTACGTTTTTGTAAATATAAAAAAGGCAGCACATCGCTGCCTGTTTTATTGCCTGATCCTAGACAGCCTCCTAGCTATACATTAGCAAGCTTTTCCAACTCTTGATCAAGTACCTTTACTTCCGCCTTGGTGCCAAATCGACGCCTGGCCCAGTCCGGCACAAACCCTTGCCCAGCATAATTAAGGGTTTCTGATTCAAAAATCGTCAATGCCAGCACCAGCACCATCATCGGCAAAAGACCAAGCCCACCGACCAGAGCATACATTAACTCTTTCATGGCACCCGCATAGCTATAGAGCAGCCAGGCCGCTGTAGCAGCACATGCCAGTGCGATATAACCAATCAAAAACATACGGGTTCGGCGCATCACAATCCCCCAATGAGCCCTCACCAACAGCGAATTATGTTTAGCTAATGCCCGGCCACGGATAAAGGTATAGGCAATAATGACCAATGATATAGACGGAATCAATAGGGGCAACAAAGGCATCGACATGGCCACACTGACAGTAATCACCGTCATCAAAACATGATTGCCAATACTATTGAACAAAAACAATTGATGCGGCAATTGGGCAAGACGTACTTCAGCCGGATCATGTGAAACTTCATGGACTGGTGTGTTAGACATAAAACCTCACTTCTTTGACATCATAAATTGGCGAGACTAATCAGCCTTTTTTTCAGTCTGCTGTTCAGACTCAACTTTTGGCAACAACGGGTCGTCATCATCAAGAATACGATGTGCAGGCCCCTCCATGTCATCATACTGACCGCTACGCGCCGCCCAAAAGAAAACCGCCACACTCACCAGCGCCAGCAATATCATTGCCGGAACAAGACCGTAAATAGAATCCACTGTCACATACTCCTATTTGTCAGGACGACATAAACGCCGAATACGCAAGGCATTACCAATCACCGCGAGAGAACTTAATGGCATTGCAATTGCCGCAAATACCGGGGTCAACATAGCCGCCATGGCCATGGGCACCAAAATCAGGTTGTATCCCAATGATAGCTTGATATTTTGTCGAATAATTCTAAGGGTCTGATGCGATAGATCGATGCCAAACAACACCCGCGGCAAGGCATTATCCATCAACACAAAATCGGCACAATCCATGGAAACATCAGTGCCCCCACCCATGGCGATTCCAACATCCGCACGTGCCAGCGCTGGGGCGTCATTGACACCATCACCAATCATCGCCACGATTTCTCCTTTAGCCTGTAGATCAGAAATTACCTGGCCCTTGTGCTGTGGTAATACGTCAGCAATCACCTCCATGCCACCCAACTCATCAGCCACTTTGTTGGCAGCAATCAAGCTATCACCGGTTAGAAGAGTCGTACCGATACCCCGTTGTCGCAAGGCGTTAATCAATTCACTGGCCTCTACCCTAATCTGATCTTGCACAGCAATCAGGGCAGCCACCCGGCCATCAATCACCACCAGCACCGCAACACCACCGCCCGCTTGAACCTTATTCTGAATATCCAGCAACTGTGGCGTCAAAGCTAATTTCTGCTGTGCCAGCAAGGCTGGATTACCAATCACCAGCGTATGACCTGCAACACTGACCTCCAGCCCCCTGCCCGGGATATTTTGAAAAGCCTCGATCTGAATATCATCAAAATCACTGCCCTGCTGTTTAGCATAAGCCACAATCGCCCTGGCAATATGATGCTCAGAACGTGACTCAGCCACCGCCACCAGCGCCAGGATTTTATCTTCTGACAGCGCATGTTCCAGGTCTCGATGCAGCTCAGTCACCGACAGTTGCCCTTCGGTAAGCGTGCCGGTTTTATCAAACACCACATGACTGACCTTGGCCAGCGACTCAATTGCCGCACCGTTCTTAATCAACAGACCATGCCTGGAGCCGTGGCCAACACTCACCGCTATCCCCATCGGCGTTGCCAACCCAAAAGCACAGGGGCAGGTAATAATTAATACCGAGGTGGCCGCCAGCAAAGCCGTATCAAAATCCTGGCGCAGCCAAAAGAAAAAACTGATTATCGCCAAACCAATAGTGGCAGCCACAAACCAAGGTACGATTTTATCGGCAAAACATTGAATCGGTGCCTTAGAACCTTGGGCTGACTCAACCAAATGGATGATCTTAGCCAAAGCGGTGTCCTGACCCAGCTGCTCTACCTGCACCACTAATGCCCCCTGGCCATTCATCGTTCCCGCAACTATCTTGTCACCCACATCCTTGACCACAGGCAGGGCCTCGCCTGTCAGCATGGCCTCACTTATTTCTGAATGGCCATCAATCACACAACCATCCACAGGCACCTTGTCACCGGGCCGTACCAGTACATGGTCGCCAAGTCTCAGGGCACGCACACTGATCAATTCTGTTTCACCATCAACCAGACGCAAAGCGCTACGTGGCTGCAACTCCATCAAACGCGTGGTAGCCGAAGTTGCATTACGACGTGAAACGCCCTCCAGATAACGCCCCACAAGAATAATAAACAGAAAGGTGACAACCGTATCAAAATAAACATCACCCGAACCACGCAGAGTAATCCAGACCGAATAGGAATAGGTGGCCAACGCGCCGATGGTGACGGGCAGATCCATCCCCAATTGGCCATGCAGCAGCCCACGGATGCCAGAGCGAATAATGGGCCAACCGGAAAAGACCAGCACCGGCGTTGCGATTAAAAAACTGATCCAATGAAAAAACTGTTTGTAATCAGGGTCCATGCCAGATGCGGATGTGGCGCCTGCAAACAGAGCAATGGAGATCCACATGATATTCATCACCCCAAAACCGGCAAAAGCCATGCGATACAACAGCTGCTTGTGTCGTTTTGCAGCAGCGCCCTCTGCCGCTTCCTGATTGTAAGGCGCCGACTTGTAACCCAGCTGAGCCAGCCGTTTCAGCACCGCAGACAACTGGATTTCATCGCGATTCCAGCACAACTGCAAGCGATGATGAGCCATATTCACATTGGCTTTCAGCACACCTTTTAAATCAGCCAGACCATGTTCGATCAGCCAGACACAGGCAGCACAATGAATACCTTCAACTAACAGGGTTGCTTCACTGACATTATCTTGAGTCGTCACAAACTCGGCCTGGACATCATCCAGATCAAACTGTTCCAGGTTGGAATCACTCTCGGGGGGAGGCGCTAAAAAATCGTTATTTTTGAGTTTGTTGTAAAACCCGTCCAGGCCCGAATCATAGATAGCCTGACACACCAGCATACAGCCAGAGCAGCAGAAATCATGGCGCTCATCCTGAATAAAGGCACGCTGAAGAGCCGCTGGCTCTATCGGCAGTCCACAGTGAAAGCAAGCGCTGGAGTTGTCAGTCATAGCGCTTAAAACAACTCCGTAAACTTACTTTTTAACGAAAATCCGTTTGGCGATATCAAGCTGATCGTCGCCTTGCTTGACTGTGATAATCAGATCCCAGTTACCTGGCCGGCTGAAAGCCACATCAGCAGCATAATAGCCCGCCCCAGCCTCACGCATAGGAACAATGACATCATGGCCATGCTCAACAGGACGGAAGGCAGCAAATTCCACATCCGCACCACTGATAGGCACACCATCACTGTCGACCGCGCGAATCAGATAAGACTCACTCTTATTGATTGCAGGCACCTTAGGCAGATCAAGAATCAGATCCCAGGCCAGGCGTTGAACATCCTCTTCATGCCTCGCTTGATTATAAAGATAGGCCTTACCCCTATCGTAATAATCATCAACCACCAAACCCGGCGGCGACATAAAGGCAATCGTGATTAGAGTGCCATTTACAATCAGCGTCGTTCCCATGATGCCAGCCAGCAGCCAGACCCAAGGACTCTGCCACGCCGCTTCCTGTTTAATCGTCTTTGCCATGATAAACACCTACAGTTTATAAGCTCTTTGCACATATTAGCAGCTGATTAAAGTAAAACCAATATATCTTTTAAATCAATCTCATAATTTCTGACCAACAAAGCAAACGCCCTCACCCATAGAGATCATATCTATTTGTTTATTAATAACTTTAATAACAGATATGAGCGGGTAAAATCATTAACGCTGCTCAGTGAAACGCTTGTTAATTGAAGTACAAGCCTGCTCCAACAGCTAACACCACAACCCTCATTTATATCAGACACAGCAAATTCGGGGATTTAGAAACACATTTAAACTATAGATAAACCAGACCAAACAAGTGAGATAAACTAGGTAATATATTGAAACTGGACCCGCCGGGTCACACAACAAAGAACTTCGTAAGGAATTGTAGTAGCAGACTGGGCGATCTCTTCCACAGGCATACTCTCACCCCACAACAGCACCGTATCACCAATCTCAGCATCGGGTTGCTGGCGCAGATCAACACAAATACTATCCATCGACACCCGCCCCAATAACGGTGTGGGCATACCATTCACCATCACCAACGTACCCGGCACAGCATGACGTGGATATCCATCACCGTAACCACAAGACACCACCCCAACCGGCATGTCCTCAGGACAAGTCCAACTGGCACCATAACCAATCGCATCACCTTCCTTGAAATGATTGACCGCAATCAGCCGCGATGTCAGCGTCATCACCAATTCAAGCCCTTCATCTTCACCCCAACCATCAAGAAAGGGCGACACACCATAAAGCATAATACCGGGGCGCACCCAGTCACTGTGGGTTTGCGGCCAGCCCAAAATTCCGGCTGAATTAGCAATACTGGTTTCGGTCTCTATCCCCGCAGTCACACGCTTAAAGACATCCAGTTGTTGATTGGTCTGCTCACTGCGTCGGTCATCGGCACTGGCCAAGTGAGTCATCAAGCGCACAGTCGATACAGATGCTGATTTTTGCAGCACCTTCCAACATGCCCTGACCGTCTCCGGCGCAACCCCCATCCGATGCATGCCAGAATCAACCTTAAGCCACACCTGGATCGGTTTATCCAATCGGGTGCGCCGCAATAAATCTATCTGCATCGGTTGATGCACTGTCGCCTGTAGATCGTAGCGAGAAAAATCCATTAATTCTGTCGGATTATTAAAACCTTCAAGAACAACAATATCCTTGTCTATGCCAGCTTCGCGCAATTGCACCGCCTCATACAGACGCGCCACAGAAAAGGCATCCGCCGCCGTCAAAGCATTGGCCACCCGCACCATGCCATGACCATAGGCATTAGCCTTGATAACAGCCATAATTTTAGAGTTAGGCGCAGCCTGCCGCACACGCTCAAGATTATGGGTCAGGGCAGTCAGATTGATATAGGCCTCAACGGCGGAAATCATTCATAATCACCGTAACCGCTATCAAAAGTGCAATTTTCAAAGCGTGTATATTTACCCAAAAAGGTCAGGCGTACTGAACCTATCGGGCCATTACGCTGTTTGCGAATCAAAATTTCAGCAGTACCTTTATCAGGACTGTCTTCATTATAGACTTCATCACGATAGATAAAAATAATAACATCGGCATCCTGCTCAATTGCCCCCGATTCACGCAAATCAGACATAACCGGACGCTTGTCCGGGCGCTGCTCAAGACTACGGTTAAGCTGCGACAGGGCCACCACAGGCACATTCAGTTCCTTGGCCAAACCCTTAAGTGAGCGTGAAATCTCAGATATTTCAGCCGTACGATTCTCTTTAAAACCCGGCACCTGCATCAACTGTAGATAATCGATAACCACCAGCCCCAGCTGGCCATGTTCACGCGTCAGACGCCGACAACGGGCGCGCAATTCATTGGGTGACAACCCCCCGGTATCATCTATAAAGAGTGGCTTTTCCTGCAGCATACCAATTGCCGAAGTCAAACGCGGCCAATCGTCATCCCCCAGCTTACCGCTACGCACCTTATTCTGATCAATACGGCCCAGCGATGAAATCATACGCATAGCCAACGAATCCGCCGGCATTTCCATACTGAACACAGCCACCGGCTTATCGCAGGTCATAGCCGCATGTTCAGCAATATTCATAGCAAAGGTGGTTTTACCCATGGATGGTCGACCCGCAACAATAATCAAGTCGCCATCTTGCAGGCCCGAGGTCATCTCATCCAGATCGTTATAACCTGTTGGCAGACCGGTGATAGAACCGTCCTGGTTAAACAGCTGATCAATACGGTCAACCACATTGACCAACACGTCCTTAATCGCCGAAAAGCCCCCTTTCTGATTTGCACCCTTCTCGGCAATCTCAAAGACCATGCGTTCGGCATCATCCAGCAACTCATTGCTATTACGGCCTTCGGTATTAAAGCCGCTGTCACTAATCTTGGTACCTATGCCTATCAATGAACGCAACACCGAACGCTCACTAACAATACCCGCATAGGCCTTGATATTGGCAGCGCTTGGGGTGTTATTGGCCAGCATCCCAAGGTACGACAAACCACCGGCGTTATCCTGCTCGTTGTTGTTTTCCAGCCACTCAGACAGAGTCACAACATCGAAAGGCGTACTGTTTTCAGACAAACTGCGAACCTCACGAAAAATCAGCCGGTGATCATTGCGATAAAAATCATCTTCAACAACGATCTCGCTTACTTGATCCCAGGTACTGTTATCCAGCATTAAACCGCCAAGCAAAGACTGCTCAGCCTCAATTGAATGAGGC
>JAJRTX010000074.1 GCA_021545665.1 Zetaproteobacteria bacterium | reverse complement strand
TATATCAGAGTAACAATCGCCGCCATAAAACGGTCTCGCCTCTCCTGAATGTATCTACGCGTGCAATGTGTTCAATACAGTTGATGCCTGACATCAACCTGAACCCTGTACGCTTCGTTGACAGGGGAAGCCATATCAGTCAGTAGTTTTGCAGAAAACTTTGGATTTCGCCGAGACTTATATGCCGCCAATATATTTTTAAGACCTTCAGCTTCTAGCAGGGAGATATTAATATCTGTATCCATTTCCGCTGAATTAATGAAATCTTGTGAAAACTTTGGTGCAACAATCAACACTTGAGCAACTCGCTTTCCATTTACCTCACAGCGGTTTACATATGATTTTACCTGACGTGAAGTGGATGAATATTTTGCATAATCACCATTCTTGTATGACTTAGCTTCACCGACGATCACATCGTCTCCATTAAGAGAAATAATAATATCAACTTTATCTTTTGATGTGTTAATCTGCTTCCTCAAATCTTCATCAACATTCAGTCCTAACTGCTCAAGCATCGTCCGGGTTATTTCTTCGAACTTCAAGCCTATCTCCGACTCTTTAATTTCAATACCAGCCGAATTCAGTCCAGAAATATCTCTACAAGCTAACAATTCATAATTTTCTATCAGCCTATCATTTGCACTGGCAAAACTTTCCAGAATTGCTGAGCGTGGGTTGATTCGCTTAGAGAGTCGCATGGAATCACGCACTTTCTTTATTTCGTCATTTGAATAAACGTATAGAATATCGAGGGGTGATATACCAAGTGCCCTAAGACGTTCAGTATCTAATGCTTCATTGTCTTCAATTTCAAAATCGTCTCGCAACCTCTCAATCACAGGAGGAATTGTGTCTGAAAGCGAGCTAACCAGTTCTTTAAATCCACTAGCACTCAGTGCATTAAACTCAGCCTCACCACCAAATTTTAATGACTCAATTAAAATATTAATTCTGTCATCCAGTGTTTTCCCAAGCCTGGACGTTAAGATGCCTAAATCATCAATTAATGATTTCAAACGCTCCTTTCGGCTATTAAGAGCATCATCAACCCCAAACATATCACGAGACAAAATACTTCGGATTGATATTCCTAAGTAAGCAATAGATAGAATCTTCTCTTTGCGTGTAACGCCTCGACTTTTTTGACCATGCTTGCGCATAATATTAGACAGTTCCGCATCACTTAGAGTCCTCAAAATTCTTAATGAGTATTTGTCCGCCAGCTCTTTATTTTGTATTTTATGTAATATGGATACAACTTCATCAGCAATTAAAACCTCTGAACGTCGCCTGTTTATAAAAATAATACCGATTTCTCTAAGGGTGTTTAACGAATTTGATACATTATCTTTAGGCACTGGGACTAATATATGCTCTATAGCAAAGGCTTCATCACTCGATATCCCCAATCGATCTGATAATGTATTTAGAATCATTCGCTCGTCGTCAGTAACTTTTGCTTCTCGGTTTAGTCTAAGATCATTTGTATGGGCTATATTGAAACAATCCTTATAAATCGACAGCCGAGTTTCTCGGTCATAATCATCATTTCCTGTTGCTGCCTTTATTTCTGATTCCAACTCAATCGCAAGCTTACTTAGTCGCTGATGTTCTTTAGCATACAGATTCTCAATCCAAGAAATACGGGCAATGCCATTTCCATCCCTCGTCAGAATGTTAATCAGTAAAGCTTCTTGAGATCCCACAAGCGATACTTGTTCTCGAATAAAGTCGCTAAAATAACTCATTACTGCGGCAAATAATTGTGTTATTTCGCTGCCAGAGGCACTGCGCAACTGTCCATCAATATTTGAGAGTTTTTCAGCCAGTTTTTTATCATTTTTAACGGTGCTAGAAATTTTATCCAGGCAACTAATGAATTTTGATCTTTCAACTTGGTTTATCTGAGATAATACTTGGCTTAGTTTCATTGTTGCTCCTTTAAGTCTAACTACACTTCAAATAATTCGGGCATCGGGGTTTGATTTATGCATTTTCATCCCCTCTTTAATTAATCGATTCACCATAGATTAATGCAAGCTAGCAAAATTGAAATTAATTTACATTGTGTGACCAGTTGAATGCCATCAAATGAAACATCTATTCAAAACGGATCACTTCCATTTCAAGTGACATGGTCGCTGCCGCCATAATATGGTCGGCTGTGGCAATAGCTTCTACACCTATGCTTCGAGCAATGGCGAAATGCATTGAATCGAGTGTGCGTAGAGCATGTTGTGGTAACTGGTCTATCAACAGGATGGCAGCCATGACATGATGATCGGAAACGGGATGCCGGGATAAATAGCCGAGTTCGATGTCTTCACTGAAGGTGGCGAATATCTGCTGCTCAAGCTCAGGGGAAATATCTCCCATTCTCTTGCGGCGTGCCAACAGGCAACGCATTTCTGTGGCTGTTAAGCTGCTTATATGCAGATCGTCCTGTTGCTTTATCCATGATGCAAAGGCATCGCTGCCCGCTTCATTCAGATACCACTTTGCCAGGGCGCTGGTATCAACATAAACCAGCATCAGCGTTCGTCCCTGTCCTCTCTCAACAGGCTGACGCTTGAGGTGTTTAACCTGGACATTTGAGCACGCAATGATGAGTGATCAGGCATACTGCGGGAACCCTTAACGGGCAGCAGCCGGGCAATAGGTTTACCTCGCTTGGTTACAACCACTTCACCCTCAGAGGCAATCAATTGATCCAGATGCCCCAATTCAGTTCGCATTTCCCGGATGGATATTGATTTCATTTGCTTTTCTCCATTGTGACACATTACCCAAGAATGTGACACAACGCAAATAAATGATATATCTTATCAATTTCTACTAAAATGGAAAAGACGATGTACGGCATTGGGGGCAGGTCTTATTTGGCGCATTTGTGGGTTTATTTACGACCGTATTGCACATGAGGTAAAAATTTCGTCTATAGTACTTAAAAAAGAAGGTGTATATTAGACCGGTTACCATCTTGAAAACAATAAATGTAATGCCCTGTGCGAAAGAGTAGAAGGAGGTAGGTAGATAGCTATATGAAAATAACCTCCGAACTCAGTGTGCGTGCTATCAAGCATGGTATTTTTATTACAAGGTATACGACAAAAACGAGCCTCATCCGCAATATCCAGCGCAGTGAGGGCCATTATCCCTGTTTTAGAACTGACGACCGGGAGTATTGCCGGGACGGATGTGAATGGGAAGACGACTGTAAAAACTGTCTCATTGCTGCCTGGAAACGATAAAACAACCGGACTAGCTATCTATAGCTGGTGGATCGTCAGCGTTGCTCTTTATTGTCTTATACGGATTGTCCGTTCTGTTCGCTGGTTTGGCCAGAATTTCTATATAAAATGATTCTAGCTGCTGCTCTTCAGCTGCATCTATATATTTGCCAATACCAGTCAGAGGAATCATCTCCGACTCTTCAACGGAAGGGCCAAACTTGCAGTCGAAATTCCAGAAATCGGCATCTTCCGGCAGCTCTTCTTTGCGCTCCCGCTTAATGTACCTTTTGACATCACGCCTGACGGTATCCACAAGTCTGGAATATTTGATTTTCGGGTGGTTTAGTTTAAATATCTTTTTCATGTGTCCTCAATATTGGAACGAACGGGCTACTGTTCAGAGCCCAGGCCGAGATCCAGTAATTTTCCAGGATGGTCAAACCAGTCGGGATCAACTTTGATCCACAGGTTAAGACGGATGTGAGTATCGAAAATCTCTTCCAGACCCTGTCTTGCCTTGGTGCCGACATATTTGAGATTATCGCCACCCTTGCCGATCAGCATCGGTTTGTGACGTTCACAGCCAACCAGGATTGTGGCATCAATCTCAATGCCGAAACCGGGCACTTCTTCGAAGCGTTCAACATTCACAGCTGTCTGGAATGGGATTTCATGGTGCATGGAGAGGAACACCTGTTCACGCACATATTCCGAGGCCAGTTGCCGCTGACTCTGGTCGGTAAACCAGCCGGGATCGTGCAAGGGAGCTTGTTGAGGAAGGTGTTTACAAATTTCCTTCATCAAACCATCGGTTTGCGTGCCTCGCCTGGCCGATACGGGCACATAAGCTACCGCACCCGGATCGAGTCGCTGCATTTCCATCAAACGTGGCAGCAAGGCTTCCTTGTTAATCTTGTCCACCTTGTTCAGCACATGAATACGCGGCTGCAATAAACGGCCATCAGCAAAACGCTCAATCAGGATGCGCGTGCCAGAATCCAGTGGCCGGGTTACATCCTGCATAATGGCCAGTACATCGGCTTCTTCAGCTGCTGCATAAGCCACCCGCACCATATTGCGGTTAAGCTGTTTGCTTCCCTTGTGAATGCCCGGCGTATCGACGAAGATAACCTGACTGTTGTCATCGGTATAAATGCCGAGAATGCGATGGCGTGTGGTTTGGGGTTTTGGTGTGACAATAGCGACTTTAGCACCAATAATATAATTCATCAGCGTCGACTTTCCGACATTTGGCCGACCCAGCAAAGCTACCGTTCCACAACGGAAATCCGGGGAACAAATATCTGTTTTTTCCTCAGTCATAACTTTAATTTACTCCAGGCTTTTTCAGCCGCATCAATTTCAGCCAGTTTCTTGCGCTCGCCCTGGCCTCTGCCAACCAATTCTCCATTCACCCAGCATTCCGCCTTGAAGCGAGGTGAATGCCCTGTTCCAAGATCAACCATCATATATAATGGAAGTCCCCAGCCTTTAGGCTGCGTAAACTCCTGCAACCGGCTTTTGGCATCACATGTTTCCACCTGATCAATACCTTTGAGCATGCCAAGCCATGCTTTCGCGACAACAAGCCGGGCAGGCTCCCAGCCACCATCTTCAAATACAGCACCAATCAGTGCTTCTACAGCATTGGCAGCAATAGAAGGTGATTTGATCCCCGTGGCAGTGCGTTCACCCACGCCAGCGCGAATGAGTAAATTCAGCTTCCATTTTTTTGCTACTTTCAGCAAGCTTTCCCTGCGCACCATTGCAGCACGCATACGTGATAATTCCCCTTCAGCCCGTTCGGGAAAGCGTCCATGCAAGTGCTGCGAAATCACCAAACCAAGTACAGCATCTCCAAGAAATTCCAGTCGCTCCATATGGCTAGAACCTGCTGAACTATGTGTCAGCGCCCGTTCAAACAATTTATTATCTGAAAATACGTAGCCCATGCGTTTTTGCAAAGTATTTAACCTGCCCATATCTGCGAATTCAGTACTCACATGAATCCTCAGGGTGTTCTGGCATAGGGCTCAAAATAAACGTCATAGCGAGTTTTATCTCGCAAGTAATCCATGCCTGTCAATTCCTGTGGATCATATGTCCCTTCTTTATCCACATTCTCCACTCTCCCCAGCGGCCATAATGTTTCCATGTAAGACGATGAGATTTCAACCCGACCATCTGACGATTTAATCAACAGGTTTGTATAAAATTCTTCCGGAACGTCATCATGATAAATATAACCAATCTTGAACAGTATCGGCAACTTGTTTCGGATTTCAGCTTCAGAAGAAGCAGACATTCTACGGCTGATGTTGTCAAATACATCCTGCACTTTCCAATTGGTCTGATAAATTGACAATAGTTGAAAGCCAGTTGAAATCAATGCCGCCAGCAGGGCAATCCAGAATAGAAACTTAATTACTGAAAAACCGGATTCGCTCTGCCTCATAGCAACCTCAAATTTTCTACTCAATCATCTGGCCAAGGCGATTCCAGCGCACAGACCCTTTGGCACCATCCCATGACCACCAGATAAATGCCGCACGCCCAACCATGTAAGCCTGCGGTATAAACCCCCAAAAACGGGAATCACGCGAATTATTTCGATTATCGCCGAGAGCAAAATAATGACCTTCCGGGACTTTCCACTCACCATCTCTAATGGAATATTCCTTACGAAGCACGGCATGCTTGACCCCATTCAAATCTTCCTCAAATAACCCTGACACGTCCACCCTGCCATCAGCCATAAAATAGGCGCGTTTACCTTTTGCAATCAATGGCATGGTCTTGCCATTAACTGAAAGCCTGTTATCACGATACACAATCACATCGCCGGGCAAACCGACGATGCGCTTGATATAATCTTTACTTTTATCTTCCGGGAAAACGAATACAGCCACATCTCCGCGATCAACCTGTTTTGATAACAGTTGTATATCCGTCAACGGTATGCGAAAACCATAGGGATACCGGACAACAAACAGATAATCACCCACCTCCAGCGTTGGCACCATGCTTGACGAAGGGATTTTGAATGGTGCGACAATAAAACTGCGAATCACCACAGCAAGCAAGGCAATTACAATCAGACTTTCAAGCCATTCACGCCATATCGGTTTTTTAATCTCACTCATTTTCTATTTCCTTCAATATAATAATATTATTATTGATGTTCAGTTTTTTCACCACAAACATAATCCGGCGCATTCATTTCGCTATTTACCTGACAAATATTTTTGATTTTACTTTTCACACCTTTGCGTACTTTGCAATTCATCTCATATTATTTATTCGTTCAGTTTCAGTACTGCCAGGAAGGCTTCCTGCGGCACTTCCACACTGCCAATGGATTTCATGCGCTTTTTACCCGCTTTCTGCTTTTCAAGCAATTTTCGCTTGCGTGTGATATCACCACCATAACACTTGGCCGTCACATTTTTGCGTACACCCTTGATTGTTTCACGGGCCAGAATACGACCTCCAATGGCAGCCTGAACAGGCACATCAAACTGTTGTCTCGGGATCAACTGCCGCAGTTTCTTAACCAAATCGCGACCCCGCGTCTCGGCAATCGAGCGATGCACAATCAGACTCAGGGCATCCACCGGCTCACCATGCACAATCACATCGAGTTTGACCACATTCTCGACACAGAAGTCCGCCAGTTCATAATCCATGGATGCATAACCGCGTGACACCGATTTCAGCTTGTCATAGAAATCAATCACCATTTCAGCCAGCGGCAGACTATAGCTCAGCATCACCCGCCCCTGCCCGATAAATTTCATATCCTTCTGCATACCACGCCGCTCCTGGCACAGCTTCATCATCGCCCCGACAAATTCTTCCGGGGTAAAGATATTGGCAATCACCGTCGGCTCTTCAACTTTCTCAATCGTCTGCGGCTCAGGAAACTCACTCGGATTGGATGTTTCAAACACGTTGCCATCGGTCTGGTGAATACGGTAAATTACGCTCGGCGCCGTGATAATAAGATCGAGATCATACTCGCGTTCCAGCCGCTCCTGCACAATTTCCATATGCAACATGCCGAGGAATCCGCAACGGAAACCCAGCCCCAGAGCCGACGAATTCTCCGGTTCAAAGGTAAAAGCCGGATCATTCATGTTTAGCTTCTCCAGCGAATCACGCAGATCGTTATAATCCCCTGAATCGACCGGATAGAGACCGGAGAAAACCATCGGTTTCGGCTCACGAAACCCCGACAGCGGCTCGGTCGCGCCGTTTTTCAGCGTCGTCACCGTGTCACCGACTTTCAGATCAGCCAGTTTCTTGATGCCGCCAACCAGAAAACCCACAGCACCCGAGGCCAGCCGTGGTATTGAAAACGGCGTCGGCATAAAATAGCCTACATCCTGCACTTCATAAGAGGCTGCCGTCGGCATCGACATCAGGCGGAACCTGTCGCCCTTTTTCACCACACCTTCAAAAACGCGAATCAGTGCCACTGCACCAACATAGGAATCGAACCACGAATCCACCACCAGCGCACGTAGCGGCTTGTCATCATGATCTTCCGGCGGCGGCACATGCTCGACCACCGCTTCCAGTACATCTTCGATGCCCACGCCGGTTTTGGCCGAAATTGGAATAGCATAAGAAGCATCCAGCCCGATCACTTCCTCAATCTGGCGTCTGGATTCCTCAATATCGGCACTGGGCAGATCAATTTTGTTGATCACCGGAATAATTTCGAGATCATTTTCCATAGCCAGATAAACATTGGCCAATGTCTGCGCTTCCACACCCTGAGCAGCATCCACAATCAGTAGCGCCCCTTCGCAGGCCTGCAGGGAACGGGAAACCTCATAGGTAAAATCCACATGGCCTGGCGTATCAATCAGATTGAGTTGATATTCCTCACCGTCATTTGCAGTATAATTCAGTGTTGCCGTCTGCGCCTTGATGGTAATACCACGTTCCTGTTCCAGATCCATCGAATCAAGCACTTGTTTGGTTTTCATCTCACGCTCGGACAGTGCCCCGGTCATCTCAATCAGACGGTCGGCAAGGGTAGACTTGCCATGATCAATATGGGCAATAATGGAAAAGTTGCGAATATGGGATTGTTTGATCTTACTCATTGGCGCGGCAGTGTAACGATGCACCGCATCCAGCGCCATAAAGCAATGGTTTCAGTCAACTGCAATACGTTACACCATGTAATCCCCAATGATTAAATTCCGTCACACAGCAACTCAACAACTCATACCCAACCATTCTGCGAGATTTTCGCCGGAACTTCTTTAATTCAGCGGTTGAACACTCATGCGCCCTTGCGGAGTTACGATGATCTGATAGCGGGTGCCATTGGAACAGGTGGCCCGGACTATCTTGTTGCCCTGAGCATCCTGCTGTTCGCTGATATTGCTCACCTGCCTGCCGCAGTCATAACCACGCAATCGAATGGTGGTGGCAATATCCTCAGCGGGGGTCACAGCCTGAGCCACTGGCATCATCACCATACTCATCAATACAGCCATAAATAATCTTTTCATGCTTTTACCTCCAGCAAACTTTTCCAGATTGATTCCCTGCCCACATACATATCTCGGGACAATTCCGGATCCTCCTCAAGTAAGGCTATAATTTTGAACAACAACCCTTCAAAGGCCTCCCTGATTTCCTTCATTTTGGCCACCAGTATGGACTTTTTCCTGTAGCGCTTCACATTATCCATTAAATCCGTCACATCGTTACGAATTGCCAACTTGGTAAATAATCCGATAGCACTGGTTTTTTTGAGTCGGCTGGTCAGAATTTCCATATCAATAGCAACAACCTGTTCGGGTTCTGCCTCACTCTTTTCCAACTCGACCTGTTCGGAAGAACTGGCTTCATCCTTTTCCAATACATTTGCCACCTTTTCAGACTTCACTGTTTTTAAAGTGACTTTGTCCGTTTGCGCTTCAACTTTATCTGTTTTGGAAGGTTCCCTGGCTGCCTTCATTTTTACAAACTCAGATTTTGAAACCTCTTGCTTAACCTTTACTGGTGCTGACTGTTGCGGGGATTTCATTTCATCACAGGGATTGGCATTAGAATCCGCAGGTAAAAACAGAACCACTGACAGGGTGCATGCAAATACCATAGTGGCAGCGCGCTGGCTCGAAGTGATTCCTTCAACGTATCTCATATTATCATTCTAGTACAAATTCGTCATATTGGAAGATGGAAACATTACACCTTCAGCCAATGTTCTCCTCTACCGATACTTTAAGAATGATGTCGGCGGCGACTTTGGCTCCATCTGCATCCAGATCAGGAAATGCGTTTGCATGTCTTCGCGCTCTTTCCAGAGTTTCAAGCCAATTGCCCGATTGGAAATTGGATTTACTCATGCCGCAGGCTGGAAACTCCTTATCCAACCAGCCTTTCAACATTGGGAACTCAGGAAAATCCGGGCGCTCCACCCAGGCGATTGGAGTGCCTGTTCTCCAGCATTCTGCCAGGATTCCGTAGCCAGGCTTGCAGATTACAACATCGACAAAAGGCATAAAATCAATGGGCCTCACTTCATTGCTGAAATGAATGCTCTGCACATTTTCCGGTGCCTCGGCTGTAGTATCAGGAATCAAGAATTGCCATTCACTCAGTGCCGCCAAAGCTTGCAAATCATAAGACGGCTGATTTGATCCGCCAAAAATAACCAGTGCGCATTTGTCTCGGTTATTCAGGAAAGGAAAGCTGATTTCTGACGGATATGCGGCAATAAGAGGAATCTTCTGTCGCTTCTGAAACACAGCCATATCCATCGCCATCGGGAGTTGTAATAGCAAATCACAATCCCGATAGGCTGCAGCCAGACTAATAAGGACGGGATCGTTCTCAGGTAACCAGCAGGAATAAATCGCAAACCAGTCAAGCGTGGCAATAGCGATGCCGGGAACAGCCACAGCTCTGGCAGCTGGAAATGCCAGCGGTGAAATATCTGACAACACCAGCGATGGCTGAAAATCATGGAGCATGATGATCTCTTGTTTTATATGTTCATCCATTTCAGATATCCACTGTTTCATCTGTAGCAAAGAGGCTTGCCTGTCTTCTTCAATGGCTGATTTCTGCACCACCCCTACATCAACGGCTGTAGACTCAAGGTCAAAAGGGAAATCCAGTCGAGCCTGAATTTCAGCTACAGGTAATGGACAGCGAATTAAAAACCGACTATCGGGTTTCATCTGATAAATCTGATTGAGCACAGGTGCCATCTGGGCCAGATGCCCGAAGCCGTGTCCTGAAATATAGGCTGCTATTCTCATATTTCGCATGGTATGGGTTAGCAGTCTCAAAGGTCAAACATCGCTTTTGGTCAATACATATTTTGTCAAAATATATAGCAAAAAACTCAGGCTGTTTTTCCTTTCCTGTAAAAGCCTGGAAACACGAATTCGGATTCGTTTATTTTCACCAGAGCTTTTACAGGTATTCATATCCTCCGGAAAACAGTGCCTGCTAGTCTAGTACATAGACTATATTATATTGATGATTAAAAGTGTAGGATAAAGAGGATGTAAGAACTCTATTAACGAGGGGTCAATCCGAATGTCTGCAAAGAAATATATAGTCCGATTAAGGCAATT
>JAJRTX010000073.1 GCA_021545665.1 Zetaproteobacteria bacterium | reverse complement strand
TCGACAGGGGAGAGGCATCAGGATACTTAAATCAACTTTTGAAGTTGATTACAGGTGATGGACTAGTCAGGTATCATCACCTTAGGCACTCATATGTAAACAATCTTCACAATAATAGTTTTGGGGCAGATGCTATCGCACCTGACGGGAATGTGAGTCTGCGGGAATTGGCTGTGCTGGTTGGTCACGCGAGTGAAGAAACAACGATCACAAGCTATTTACACAGTGTGGACAGAGCGGTTCATGCCCTATCTAGCAAGCTGCTTCCTGATGTTTCTAATTACTTAGTAGCGTATGCTGTCGGTATCAAATATGATGCGGCTAGAAAGAAAATCAGACGAAAGGGACTAAGGAACAATATGGCAATGATATTTAATGCTGAAAAAGTCATTCCTTCGCCAGATGTTAAATTCGATTCAAAGGCTGTCACGACAGGAGTTATAAAAACAACGGAAAGCGTGAAGGCGTTGCATGTTTTCAATGTTTTGAACAATATAAAAAGGCTATCGAAAATTGATGCAAGTGTAATAAGCAATCTGTCGTCAAGGTATTCGCTATCGGGTGATGATATTCGTTCTATAATCGTTTGCGCGAAAAGAGTTGAGCGATTATCTGGATATACTGAATTCGGCATCCATAAACGATTTGGATACAGAAGCGGTCGTGGTATGGGAACTGTACGACCTGATAATCAGGCGGGTGTGGAATGGATGCGACTGATAAGGTTGCTTGCAAGGTTTGAAAGCCAGGTCTATGAGGAAGGAATAGCGGAAATAGACGATTTAAAGAAGGGCCTCGAGGTGTGGTCGCGTTGCTACCATGCTGCGAGCAGAAGTCTGATTGTAACGTGCATGCAGGATGTTCTCGATTTCAACAAGATGATAGTGAAATGTGGCGAAGAGCGAATGAGGTATCATTTCCAGGTCCCATTTGGACGAGAAACTTGGGTACAGAATTTGAAGGACCAATTTGGAGAGAGTTGCGAAATCGAAGTTAAGAAAAAAATCAGGCAAGGGTTTGAAAAAACGGAAATTATTAAAAAAAGAAGGATTAAAATGTCTGTTGATGCTGGGTCGAGCCAGTGGATTACTAAAAAAACGCTGGCGTGCTACCTGTATATATTGTGCATCTGCAGTCAGATATGTTATAGCTGAGTATTTATATCATCTGTGTCGCCTCATGGTCTGTACATATTAAAGAGTATGAACAAAAAACAGGAGGCGTTTGCATGTAAACTGCCAAAAGCATACAAGCTGTGAAGGGGTTAACGAGTTAGCATAATTCAGGTTGTATGACTTCGTGACTCGACACAGAGTTGATAGAGGCAAGTTCGTAGGAATCTAAGACTTTTTGACCGTGGTTGACGGTGTAGTTCCTGTAAACGTGTACATCTAGAACCTTACCGGCACTATACGCACGGGTCAGTTCATCACGATGATCTTCAGTGAAATATATGAAAACGCCAACACCATCAAGGTCCCCGGTTTCAGAGTTGCATAGGTGTGCGTTAAGATATGAAGGGAACGAGTTAATTTTTATGGAAACTAGCGCAACATCTTCAGGGTCAGAAAGCCTTATTTTACGCTCACGAACTGTAGGGATCTTGATCTTTCGGTTATCTGCGTCATGCAGGTTGATTTCGTGCTTAATGTTTCTGTCACGCCTTAGTAAGTGAACGATATAAGCAGCTTCTGCTGAGGCTACAGAAATGGTGCCATCGATTTGATCCATGGTGGAGTTCTCTGTATGTGTTACCTTCACTTTTTCAGGAGTGGGCAGCAGGTTTAGTTGATGTATTGCGGATGTGGCTTCTGTGACAGCGGTTCTCATGTTTTTCTTTATTTCCGAAACCAGGTCATCCAAAAATATATCGCTCAATTCGCTTATGAGTACTAATTGCAATGAAAAGGTATTTTTATTCTTGGCGAGTACCACCTGCGTTTCGACTTTTATCGACTGAATTTTTTGTACAGGGAGCATGGATATAGCCACCTTTCGGAGTAGTGAAAAGAGGGCCTTTGCAGAACTTATAGCCTGCTGGTGTGTTTCTGGGCACCAACAGATTTCCTTGTCATCTTCATAAGCGCTAAAATCAAGGCTGGTTGAATAAATTATGTGCTTTTCCATGTTGTTATCCTCCATTAGAATTAATTTATGGCAACATGCTATCAAACAGAATGACTATATTAAGAGGGAAAAGCGTCAAAAAACGTCACCTTTTCAAAAAAGGTGATTATCTTAGTCTAGTGCGCTGATTTCTCGCTTTGAGAACGCAAGTTAATAAATATTCAGTTCAGTAGGCCGATATGGTTTGATGAACTTTGTATGGAGCATGCTGATTTTTCTAGCTAGACGATCATCGATGCATTCTGCACCGGCTAATTCTGGCCATCGTAAGATAGCATATTGTACTTCCTTGATTATCTGTCGGGGGGTGCATTAGCTGCGCTGGCTGTAGAGAGAAGATCGTCAAGCGAATAAGCATCACATTTCCCGTTGTAGCTCATTTGGTGTTTCTCTGTGAAAGGATTGCCTGATTTAAACTGAAGCAAATGTCATACGTTGGCGCCAACTGCCAGTTACAATCAAATCAAACGAGAGCGTTCAATGTTCCGCTCGGGAAGACTGTAACGAGTTGTACGGCTGTCAGCTGTGACAATCCATTGCTGAAATATGAGAGTCCCACGTATTCTGTTGAACTGTGTTAGAGGATATATTTAGAGTAGTGGGTAATTAACTGCTGCCAGAGTCAATTCCAAAAGTGTTCGTGCAAATACGCCCAGGTGCATGGGAGGTTGTGTTCGTTACAACAAAACGGCTGTCAACAAAGTCCAGTCTTTTTCCATTGACTCTGTCAAGTAAGTTTTTGTTGTCTATAACTATATTGACGCGACCAACATGAAATATGATTTGTTGTTCCTTTTCTGCAAAAGCCTCAGCCAAACGGTTGATAAAACCGATGTTAAAATATAAAAAGTCATATTCGCCACTATCGTGATCATAGGTTAGAACAGGAAGATAGTCGACTTCGCGGTCAGGCGGCATCATGCAAATGAGTTTGTTATATGCCGACTCGGTTATTTCGAGTCTGAAATCGTTTTCTCTCATGGTATTTCGTTCGAAGTGTAAGCGATCAATTTACAATCATTGTGTTTGTATCATTCCTAATCACCCTGAGCAAACCAGGCGATGAAGAGCATGAAAATAATCAGGCCGATGCCTGTCCACATAAGGACTGGATCCAGGTTATCGAAGCTCATTATGTCCTCCTTTATTGTTTGTTGGGGGGGATGCGAATGAAATGCTGTCTGTTATCGAATCGCCAGGCATGCCTGTGCCATTGCGGAGATTCTGCAAAAGTGAGATTGCGGATGTTCAGCGCAGTGCTGAACTGATCACACATGTGTACTAAATGTGTTCCAGGAAAAGCCGGGAATTTATGTGAATGAGAACGCCAGCTGAGCGCGTGTCGCAAGGTGTTTGCGCCAGTTGGCCATGTTGCCTCCAGCATTTGGAGGTGTGGCGCCAGAATTTCAAGTGTGATTGCCTCATGGTGTGTATAGTGGCCGGCGTTGCTCCAGTTGCCGCTCTGACTGAAAGTCCGGGTTTTTCCTATATCGTGTAGAAGCGCGGCAACGATGGCGATATCAGCCTCGACCTTATTCATCCATGTTCGCGCCATCATGCTAACCATCATTGCGCACTCCAGAGAATGGATAAACAGCCCGCCTTTATGACTGTGGTGATGGTTGATGCTGGCCTGGTTATTGAAGAAGCCCGGTGCTATCCGCTCGTCCAGAAGTACGCCTTGTATAAACTGCTGTAAGGGGCGACAAAGGCTGCTTATCATTGTGAGCAGGTGGTCAAGATGATGCGCTAATTCACCATCAGAATTATATCTGTAGATGTGTTCCCCGAACGTCATAGGGATAGGTTGTTCCGGCATAACCATCTTGTCAATAAAAATGCAGTCGTTTTTTCTTGAAAACGAAAAAATATTTTCTCCTTGTCTTACCAAGACAAAGAGATTGCTTTTTTGCTGCCAAAGCGGGATTTTCAGTGTAGTGCTGTAGCAAATAAAAGATCGGGTAGCGCCCTGAAAGAACATTTTACCTGATGTTTCAATATCGGAAATATCATGTGTCTGGTGGCCAAAATCGGTTATCCAGGCAGGGTGCAGTAAAAGTTTGGGAGGCGCGGTGTTAGTGCTAGTGTTCATATGTATTCCTGATGTTTTCAATATGCTCATGAAAGCGAGTAGCAAGGGCAGGCATTATGGCGTTACTGATGGTATGGTCTGGATTGTCCAGTGTTTCTGTTATCCATTGCTGAACGGCCTCAGACAGTGTTTTACCACCATGATGATTGATCAGCGATTTCTGCGCCTGCGCATCAAGTCTGAAGGCGGTAATCAATGCCGTTGATAGCCGTTCTATTGCAGCCGGTGTTGCACGGGTTTGGCAATGAATGCTATTCATCGGCTTGCACCTGGCTTTGAGACTGTTGCAATAAACGCTCAAACGCAGAACCGTCATTACGGGTGAGGTTGGGCACATACCGAGAATATACCAGGAACAGCATTTCGGTCGTTGTGTGCCCCATTTGCCTTGCTATCCATTCCGGACTTTCGCCGGATGCCAGCCAGAGCGTGGCTGCGGTATGGCGTGTCTGGTATGGACGCCTTTTTTCCAGGTTGAGGTTTCGAAGCAATGGGTACCAGACCCGGTTTGTGACATTGTTGTTATTGAGCGGCTGACCCTCACGGTTGGCGAATACATAGTCCATTTTTCCCGTGCGCAGGTACTGCTCTTTCAAGCCGTCGTATACCAGCTGTGTCATCTGAATTTCACGATGTGATCCGTCATTTTTTGTTTTCTCCATCCGGTTTTTAACCCAGGCTTCGTAAACTAGAATCTCCCGTTTCACAAAATCCACATTACGCCAGCGCAAACCATGCAACTCAGAGGTTCGCATGCCGGTAAAAAAGCGTGTGGTGTAATAGGGTTTGAAATCCTCCCGCACCCCGGCCAGAATCAACCAGACTTCATCAAGAGTGAAGGGCTGTACCTGTGTTTTTGGCACTTTGAGCGGCTTGATGTTTCTGAATGGGCTGATGAAGTCATAGCGGTCAGCCGCTTCATTAAGAATCATGCGCAACGGCGTCATAATATGGTTGATACGGGTAGCCGACAGAGAATTACCGCCTCGACCGGGAATCTCGGCCAGGGATGAACGAAAGGTCAGAATATCCGCCCGACGAATACTGCCGATTTCCACATTACCAAAACGGGGCAGTAAGTGCTTGCTTAGTACATTGGAGACTGTCTCATACTGGGAAACACGCCAGGTAATGCGCATTTCCTCTAGCCAGGTATTGGCGAATGTTCGGAAATCAGGCGTCTGCCCTGCACTGTTGCTCAATTCATCGCGTAAAGCAAACTTCTTCGCCAGGCTACTATTGGGAAAATACCGACCGTAGTCAAAACTGCCTAAAGTGATCTCCGCCTCAATGCGCTCCAGCAGCTTGCTGAGCTTTTTCTGGTTGGTGGGCGTATCATCAAGCAATGTCTGTTCACGGCAGCGCTCGCCCTGATAACGAAAATCCAGAAACAGTTTGCCCGAACTTTTGCGAACACGAACACTACCCATGGCACACACCGCCATTGGCCATGGGAACCATCATGCCCTCAATCCGCGAATGCTGAACCATATCGCGTTCAATGGCCTCCCATAAATATAGGATCTTCCTGCCACCAAACGGGCGGATGTAATGCGTCCCCTCAATGAGCACTGAATCCTTCAACTGGTCACGGATCGTGCGAGGGTCGTACTTGATACGAGCGGCAAGTTCTTCGGTTGTCATGTAGGTTGTCTTTTCTTGCATAATCATTATTCCTCTAAAATTATCAAATGAAGCGTATACGCATCATGTGAAGCTATTATGCATCATTTAGTGATTAATGCAAGCATTATTTGATAATTTTGTTTATCATATGATTTCCAATAGAATCAGGTGATTAGCTAATGCTTCGCTTTAAACTGAAAGAAATGATTGCCAATAAAGAGTTTGCCGAGGGCCGAAGGATTACGATTGGCGAGGTGGCTGAAGCAACAGGCATTCACCGAATGACACTGTCCAAAATGATCAATCACCGGGGCTACAACACGGGTACAGACAATCTTGATAAGCTTTGTGAGTATTTTAATTGCCAGATCGGGGATCTGGTGGAGTACATTCCTGAAAATAGAAGCGATGAACAGGTCTGAGTGAACTTATCCAGTGAATTAAGTTTTGACGCTTTGAAAATACGCCACCGCGAGGTTCGTGATGGCCTGCCAGACGCTGTTTCCCTGCGCACACATCGCGCCTGCTGGCTGGCCAGGTCAGAACAGGAAAAGGACGACAAGGACGCACAGTTCATATTTCTGTGATAGCCTTCAATGCGGCTTATGCCTCCGAAATCTACCATGTACGCAGCTTTTCAGAACGCCGAACACAGCTGCTCTTTCTCAACCGTCTGTTTGAGTCCGATGTGGACAATAAGCTGTATCAGATGGTTTGGCAGGAGTTTCCCAGATCCATACGGCTGTTGATAGACAATGCCTATATTTACCAGCCCTTTTGGGAATATCAGAAAGGACTGGTTTCGGAAGAAGAATGGAAGCGTCGCTTTGCACATGACAAGGCAGCTGCTAACAGGGGGTTGGGAAGAATGGATACCCGGAAAGTCTTGGCCATCATATTTGACCGCCTGTATGTGTTGCGTAACCAGCTGATTCATGGTGCTGCAACCTGGAACGGCAAGGTCAACTGTGACCAGGTGCGCGATGGTACAAAAATACTGGAAAAGCTCGTTCCAACGGTTATTTCGCTTATGCTGGAGAACGGGAGTGGATTATGGGGCAAAGCGGCATTCCCCGTCATCGATGATGAATATGGTTATGATGTGTGGGATAAGGAAAACACGTCACGTTGCTTCATTCACATCGCCAATAGTCTTGGGTATAGGAAAATCACCGGATATGCACCACCGAATGAGATTATTTCAGCAATAGAATATGAGGCGGCTGGTTTGCCATGGTTTGATTATTATGGAGCTGATCTGCAAGTATTGGATGGTGCACAAAAACTTGCCAATATGGATAGTGTGGCGGCGAAATCGATAAAGATGGGCAAGGGTGAAATGAAGAAAAATCAGTGTATTAAACCGGGTAAAGTCATAACATTCGGACAACAGCACATTATACGTGAAGGAAAGTTTTAGGTGTGCGCTGAATCAGTTGGTCTATGCAAAATGAGAAGGAAGCATGCAGGGCGGGATGCGCTGCAGATGGTGTATCAATTAGATAATGAAGGAGTCGCGCAAGCTAATGGCAAGTATAGATAAATTTGATATGCTAGGGGTGTGGTGGCTCATTACGCCGCACCAATAAGTGATTGAAAATAATAGCATGAAAATACTAAATCAATGCCGGATTGCAGTAATACATTATCTTATAAGGTGTAGTGTTCTTCTGATTAGGCTAAAGGATCTCAGGAATAATGGCTGATCAGTTCTTTGACAAGCCTGTCCTCAATTCTCCGTACGACTACCCCAATCGGCACTGGGAACTCGACGATAGCGGCCAACCCACTCAGCAG
>JAJRTX010000072.1 GCA_021545665.1 Zetaproteobacteria bacterium | reverse complement strand
CTTCTCTCTCGCTATAATTGTTCATGGTTCGTCTCGCTCCTTTTAAATAAATTGCCCTCACTGGACATTTTTATTTTGGCACATTGCGATGCCGTTGGGGAGCGGGACGGACCATCCCATTACTAACTGAATAATATGTAATTAATCCATGCAGTTAACATATAATCAATTCAAACAGATCTCCCATGTCACGTCTCGTCCATGGGGGAATGTAACTATTAGAAACCTACAAGCTCTCAATGCCATTTTGTATGTGGCTGAGCATGGGTGTAAGTGGTGCGGTTTACCAAAGAAGTATGGCAACTGGCATACGATCTATACCCGTATAAACCGCTGGGCCAGGAAAAGCGTCCTGGAACGGGTATTTAATGAGTTGTAAAAGGAACAGGCTATTCAGCTTATACAGACAATATGAACGCGAAAAGACTCATTACGTTTCTTAAGCAATTGATGCAGGGAGCGGATAGAAAGATATTTCTTATTTTAGATAATTTACGAGTCTATTATGCAAAAGTGGTTAAGAAGTAGTTACAGGATTACACCGATAAAATCGAACTCTTTTTTCTTCCTGCCTACTCTCCTGAAAGAAATCCTGATGAATATTTGAACTATGATCTGAAAGCCGGAGTGCATTCACAATCGCCAGCTAGAAATGCAAATCAACTCAAAAAAATAGTACAGTCTCACATGATGAAGTTACAAAAATTCCCCGCAAGAGTAATGAAATATTTTGAATATTCAAAAATTGCTTATGCTGTATGAATACACTAAAATTGATTGCCGGGTTAATGGCACAAGTGAATGGCTGTCGTGGTGAAATTGATACTCTTGATAAGATGGAAAAACGTATGGAGTATGATCTTATCTACATCAATAACTGCTCGATCTGGCTTGATGTTCGTATTATGCTCAAAACTGTTTACACACTGCTGTCAAAGAATGCTTATTAGCCTGGTTTTAACATGAAATAAACAACGCTCCTGCATGATTTTTCCCACCCCATGGTAATTAGTTGCATCATGGGGTGGAAAACCTCCATGCGCGTTAGGATAGGCCGCAGAAATAAAAGGAGTTCAGATTTTATGAGCACTCAGAAAAAAAGTAGTAATGTAGTCTGGCATCAGGCGACAGTGACGCGCACGAGAAGAGAAATTCAAAATAGCCATCGCAGTATTGTTCTCTGGTTCACAGGTCTCTCTGGTTCCGGAAAGTCAACACTCGCACATGCTGTTGAAGAAGAGTTACATCAATTGGCAATTCGCACCTTTGTCTTTGATGGTGACAATGTTCGGCATGGCCTTTGTTCAGATTTAGGTTTTTCGGATGCAGACAGACAGGAGAATATCAGGCGCATTGGTGAAATGGCTAAACTGATCATTGAATCGGGCGTCGTTGCAATGACTGCATTTATCTCTCCATTCCGAAGTGATCGCGATAAAGTGCGCGCCTTGGTTAAGGATGAAGATTTCATCGAAATCTATTGCCGCGCTTCTGTTGAAGTGTGTGAATCGAGGGATGTGAAAGGACTTTATGCCCGTGCCAGAACAGGAGAGATCAAGAATTTCACCGGTATTTCCTCTCCCTATGAAGAACCTGAAAGTCCTGAACTTGTCGTTGATACCGGTTCGCAGTCTCTGGAAAGCTGCGTTGAGCAGACAATCGCTTATCTTAAAAGGATCGGGGTGGTTGCTGATTGATTCAGTCAGTCACAAAGTACAAGGTGAATGGCGAAGCCAGAGAGGGTACCCTGGTTTGCAAATCATGGGATCCATGTCTAGTAATAAGAAAGCTATGGAAGGGGTAATATAAAAAAACATTGATTACTGGCAAAGATGAATGTTCCTGACGGTGGTGAATGGTTGATCTTGTGCTAAAATATGTGAAGTGAAGTGGATAAGTAATATGAGAGGACATATTTTATTGTGCAGTTGATGCATTCGCCTGGAAAAATTCCTTTATTCAGTGAACTGGGTCTGCTTGTGCTGCTGGTCTGGATGGTTTTCGGCTGGTTGCTGCCAGGGAAAAGTACAGTTGCCCCGGGTAAGACGCATTCTTAATCAGGCGATTTCAGGATGCTGCCAGATAGACTTACCTTCACTTTCCTTATGGATGCGTTCCATCATGGTTTGATGTGCCGCATGTTCATCTACGAGGATCGGCAAGGCCTTACGTTTTGTTAAACCGGCAGTTTCGGCCTGTTCGTCACGGCTCCTTGAGTGTTCGGGAAGTTGCACAAAACTTGAAGCTGGCTGACTGGGTATATCCATACTGAGAGAAAACTGACGGCCTCCGGTCATGGCCAGATATACTTCAGCCAGTAGCTTTGAATCAAGCAGGGCACCATGCAGACCACGGTGACCGCGTTCGATGTTGTAGCGATCACACAGGGCGTCGAGATTATTTCTCTGATGGGGATGTTTCTTGCGTGCAAAAGCCAGAGTATCAATCACCGGCATATGTTTAATGCTGTCAAATCCATTCAGATACAGTTCATTCATGATAAAAGCCAGATCGAAAGAAGCATTATGAATAACCAGCGTAGCGTCCTCGATAAAATCCAGAAACTCCCGGGCAATATCTTTAAATACCGGCTTATCTTTGACTTTGGCATTATCAATGCCGTGGATACGCACCACCACTTCAGGGATATGACGCTCAGGGTTTAGAATATAATGAAATTTTCTCTCTGACTGTACAGTGCGGTGGCGAACTTCGATGGCACCGATCTCAACCATGCGATCACCATTAAGAGGGGATAAGCCAGTTGTTTCTGTATCCAGCATGATCAAGCGCATGCGGGAAGTATAATCAAGTTGAGCTGATTGCCAATGGTGATTGAGGGGATGGGCTTTACTTATGATTTACCTCAACAGCGTTTGGTTTTAAGACCACTGCCACAAGTGGCAGGTGGCAGTGTGACCAACCTTTGGAATATTACAGACCTCGTCCACATAACGCCAGTGGGTATCAACCTGTTCAAATCGGCTGGTTTTATGCAGAACTATGATCTTTGAACCCTCCCAAAATCCAGCGATTTTTCGTGAGCGATATATTTCATGT
Organism: Zetaproteobacteria bacterium; assembly: GCA_021545665.1. The sequence continues at coordinate 6,914 of JAJRTX010000072.1, read as the reverse complement.
CAACCCATTGGTATGAAAGCACTTATCAACTTTAGTGTTAACAGGCCCTAGTCGTTTGAGTCTGGAGAATCTGGCGGGGTTCATATGAAAACCATTCACCAGAGATGTTTTGATTGGCGAAGTTTGCCGACACATTGCTGAATAAAACGTTCAAAACTGGTCAGTGAGTATTCAATACTCAGACAAAAAATACAGGTCAGGCCCTTGGAATTACAGATCGTTGCCCCTATATATATAAAGACCTGTTAACAGGTTCAAGGCAAGGAGTTTTGTGATGGATATGCATCGAATGACAAAAAAAATGAATGAGGCACTGGCATCCAGCCAGGTGCTTGCGGCACGTCTTTCACATCAGGAAGTAGATGGTGAGCATCTGCTGGCTGAATTGCTTGCCCAGGACAATGGATTGGCTCCCAGGCTAATCGAGCAAATGGATGTATCACTGGATTCATTAAGGATAAAAGTTCAAGAAGCTCTGACTAAACGCCCGAAAGTAAGTGGTGGCAGCAGAGAAATTGACAAGATATATGTCACACAAAGACTGCAGCAACTGTTTGCTCGCGCCGAAAATGAGGCCAGCAAGTTGCAGGATGATTTTATCTCTGTTGAGCATGTGTTAATGGCTTTTATTGAAGAAGGAGATGCTACGGAAACCGGCAGACTGTTTAAAGGGCTTGGCATCAATCGTGAGTCTTTTATGAAAGCACTTGAAAGGGTGCGCGGGCATCAGCATGTTACGACTGATTCGCCCGAATCCCAATATGAAGCATTGGAAAAGTACGGTAGCGATCTGGTTGAGATGGCGCGCGCCGGAAAACTTGATCCGGTGATAGGCCGGGATAGTGAAATTCGATCTGTGATTCGTATTTTATCACGTAAAACCAAGAATAACCCTGTACTGATTGGCGAGCCTGGCGTGGGCAAAACTGCAATAGCCGAAGGTCTGGCTCAGCGTATCGTTTCCGGTGATGTGCCGGAAGGTTTGAAGGGCCGCACGCTGTTCTCTCTCGATATGACAGCCCTGATGGCTGGAGCTAAATACCGTGGCGAGTTCGAAGAACGGTTAAAGGCAGTGCTCAGGGAAATCAAGGCATCCGAGGGGCGGATTCTGCTATTTATTGATGAACTGCATACCATTGTCGGGGCAGGTAAGACTGAAGGTTCATCCGATGCCGGTAATATGCTCAAACCGATGCTGGCGCGCGGTGAATTGCATTGTATTGGTGCGACAACACTGAATGAATACAGACTGCATATAGAAAAAGATGCGGCACTGGAGCGGCGTTTTCAGCCGGTTCTGGTGGATGCACCCAATGTTGAAGACACAATTTCAATTTTACGTGGCTTACGTGAACGTTATGAACTATATCACGGGGTGCGTATAGCCGATGCGGCATTGGTGACAGCAGCCATACTTTCTGATCGTTATATATCTGATCGATTCCTGCCTGATAAGGCAATCGATCTGGTTGATGAAGCCTGCGCATCAATCCGTACTGAAATGGATTCGATGCCAGCTGAACTGGATGAAGTGACGCGTAAAACCATGCGTCTGGAGATTGAAGAAGCCGCGCTGAAGACAGAGAAAGATGCTGCCAGCAAAGACCGCCTGAATAGTTTGCGTAAGGAACTTGCTGATCTGAAAGAGCAGCGGGACGCCATGCGTTCACAATGGGAGAAAGAGAAAGGAGCAATTAGTTTTATACAAAACCTGCGTGAGAAGATTGATCATGCCCGCCTTGAGATTGAAACAGCCGAGCGTAACTATGAACTTGAGACGGTGGCCGAATTACGTTACGGAACATTGCCTTCGCTGGAAAAACAGCTGGCTGAATTCGAAGCTACAACCAATGAGCAAAGTATGCTGCGCGAAGAAGTGACGGAAGATGAAATCGCTGAAGTTGTCGGGCGATGGACGGGGATTTCGGTAACCCGGCTGATGGAGGGTGAACGTGAAAAATTGTTGCAGTTGGAGGATGTGTTGCATGAGCGAGTTATCGGTCAGGATGAAGCAGTCAAAGCGGTTGCCGATGCTGTGCTGCGAGCACGCGCCGGCATCAAGGATCCGAAGCGGCCTATTGGTTCATTCCTTTTTCTCGGGCCTACAGGTGTAGGCAAAACAGAGCTTGCCCGCACTCTGGCCAGCGCACTGTTCGACACGGCAGGGAATATGGTGCGTATTGATATGAGTGAATATATGGAGAAGCATAGTGTATCCCGGTTGCTTGGTGCGCCTCCGGGTTATATCGGCTTTGAGGAAGGTGGACAGCTGACCGAGGCAGTGCGTCGCAAACCTTACTGTGTGTTGCTGCTTGATGAGATTGAGAAGGCGCATCCGGATGTATTCAATGTCCTGTTGCAGATACTTGATGATGGCCGTTTGACCGATAGTCATGGACGCACAGTGAATTTTCAGAATACTATTATTATTATGACCAGCAATATTGGTAGTGAAAACCTGCTGGAAGGTATTGATGCGCACGGACAAATCAGTACATCGTCGCGCGAGCAGGTTATGATGGAATTACATCATCATTTCCGTCCTGAGTTTCTCAACAGAGTGGATGATACAGTACTGTTCAGGCCTTTAAGTAAAATTGATATTGTTGCTGTTGTTGAGCTATTTTTGACCGAATTACGTGAACGTCTGGGACAGCAACAAGTGCAGTTGGATATCACTCCTGCCGCCAGTGACTGGATTGCCAGCGAAGGGTATGATTCTGTCTTTGGGGCCAGACCTCTGAAACGATTTATTCAGCAGTATGTGGAATCACCTGTAGCACGGTTATTGATTGTCGGTGATGCCGTGCCTGGCGGCAGGATAGTAGTTGATATTGAAAATGAGCAATTAACCCTGTGTGCTGAAACCATTTGAATCAGTGACCAATCAGCCTTAATCATAAAAAGGGGGCAAGCCCCCTTATAGGTGTTATTTTGGCTAATTTGATTATATCCCTCTGGTTATGTTGTGCCTTATGACGTAGATCTGTATCAACAGATTTCTTCCAAAACTCGAGAGGAGGGTATAATGAAAAAAGTATTAATGATTGCAGCAGTAGCTGCCAGCGCAGGAGCACTGTCTAAGTGTAAGGCATGTCATACATTCGACGTTGGTGGCAAGCATAAAACCGATCCTAATTTGTCTGGCATTGTTGGACGTACCATGGGAAGCACAGACTTTAAAAATATGGTAGCTATCTGAAAGCACAGAGAGAAGCTGGTGCAACCTGGAACCCATGCAACTTGAAAGCATGGCTCATGCACTCTAAAGTCATAGCAAAAGCTGCAGGTGCTAAAACCAAGATGTCATCTCAGAGACTGAAAGGCTCAAAACTTGATGTGGCTATTGAAGCATTGTTCAAAATTATGGAGTTTTTCTCCAGAGCCACATGTAAAAGTTTGGGTGGATAAAATGTAATCCCACTTTGAGTAGATTTTCAGGATGAATTGAAGGGCATGGTGGTTCCATACGTCGAAAATTCAGCCTGAAAATACGCCGAAGTGGTGAAGATGCTTGCCGCTCATGAGTTTTACAGTTGGCTCTGAATAACCCTGAATTATATTTGTGTGGATTAGGGAAGCGGGACTTTCCATGCGGGTTAAATTGTCTAGGCTGCCCGGTCTATGAGACATATTGATGTATTTAATGGTGATGCCGACGGCATCTGTGCGTTGCACCAGCTCCGTCTGGCGGAGCCGCATGAGTCTGAGTTGGTTACCGGGGTAAAGCGGGATATCGGGCTTCTCAACAGGGTGAATGCTGAAGCTGGTGACGTGGTTACTGTGCTGGATGTGTCACTGGATAAAAATTATGATGATGTGGTTCGTCTGCTTGAGGGTGGTATTTCCGTGCAATATTTCGATCATCATTTTGCCGGACGGATTCCTGAGACTGCTAATTTCGAACCCCATATCAACACATCTGCCGAGGTCTGCACCAGTTTGTTGGTGAATGAATATCTACATGACGGGTATTTGCCCTGGGCGGTGGCGGCGGCATTCGGGGATAATATATTCGATTCGGCGCGCCGGGCTGCAGCTCCGCTTGGCTTGAATGAATCACAGATGCGGCAGTTGGAGCATTTGGGGACGTTGATCAATTATAATGGTTATGGCGTTACACTGGACGATCTGTATTTTGCGCCGGACGCCTTGTATCGGGAAATACGGCCATTTGAGAACCCGTTTGTATTTATTAAGGAATCTCAGGCTTTCGAGAAACTGGATTTGGGTTATGCGTCTGATATGTCACAGGCGAGGGCTTTGCCTGCTGAAATCGAGGAAGAGAGGCTAAAGCTGATGATATTGCCGGATGCAGCCTGGACACGGCGAGTCTCCGGTGTGTTTGGCAATGAGTTGGCGCGTTTGGCGCCTGCACGGGCGCATGCGCTGATGACCGCCCTTCCAGATGGCGATTTTCGCATCAGTGTGCGAGCCCCGTTAACAAATAAAATTGGTGCGGATGAGCTGTGCATGCTTTTTCCGACTGGGGGCGGGCGCAAGGCGGCAGCTGGCATCAATGCCCTGCCAGCGGATAGTGTGGATGCATTTACAGAAGCATTTAGGGAGAAATATGGGCAAGCATAAAAATATACTGGCCGGTATTCATGCCATTAAACATGCATTTGAAGCGGGACAGCCTGTTGATGAACTGCTGATTGAAAAGGGTAAACGTCATCCTCGCCTGAATGAGCTAATCCATCTGGCCAAAAAGGCCGGTGTTCGGGTCTCGTTTGTGCCCAGGGAGACTTTGCAGCACCTGGCAGAAGGAGTTCCACATCAGGGAGCAGTAGCTGAATGCCGGGTCGCAGATGCTGTGCGTGTACAATCATTTGAAGACTGGCTCAAGACACTGGATATGGAGATTAGGCCGCTGGTTCTGTTGCTCGATCAGGTCACCGATCCGCATAATTTCGGGGCATGTTTGCGCACGGCGGAAGCTGCCGGTTGTGTCGCAGTAGTGATTCCCAAGGATAATGCAGCGGATTTGCGCTCGCCGGTGGTTAGCAAAGCAGCTTGCGGGGCGCTGTCACGGTTGCCGGTGTATAAGGTGGCCAATTTGAGTCGGACCATTGAAAAGTTACAGGATAAAGGTTTTTGGACGGTGGGTATGGCCGGGGAAGCGGAAGCATCGATTTATGAGACGATTCTGGATGGCTCACTGGCTGTGGTGATGGGTTCAGAAGGCAAGGGCTTGCGCAGACTGGTGCGTGAAAGCTGTGATCAGCTGATCAAAATCCCTATGCCGGGATCAGTGGAATCGTTGAATGTGTCGGTAGCAACGGGTGTGACTTTGTTTGAAATTGGACGGCAGCGCAGTCAGTTGTGATGCGGAGTCAGTCGATGTTGATGTGTTTTGCAGGAGGCTTGTCAGGCCGCAGCCTTTTCCTCTATATGTTCAGATGGATCGGCGCGTTCAAACTTCTGGCCGCAATACTGGCACTGGCCGGAGCCACTTTTCAGGTTGATGTAAACCAGCGGGTGTTGTCCGTTATCGGAACAGGAAACAATAGGTTCGGTCGATTTGACGATATTAGCGCTCATGGATAGCCCCCTGATAAGTTAGCATTGCCCTGAAAAAGGCGGCGAATTGTGTCGTTGAGTCAGGCTGTGTCAAGCTTTCGGGCAAGGTTATTTCCAGCGGGAGGGTATGATGAGTAGCAAAGACCGTGTTTTAATTGAGGGTTTGGAGATTCGAACTGTTATCGGCATTTATGACTGGGAGCGTGAAATCAGGCAGTCCGTACGCCTTGATCTGGAAATGGCATGGGATATTTCACCGGCGGCAAAATCCGATGCAATAAGTGATGCGCTGGATTACAAAGCAGTATCCAAGCGGTTGATCTCATTTGTCGAGGCATCAAGTTTTGGTTTAATCGAAGCATTGGCGGAAAACTGTGCGCAGATCGTGCTGGATGAATTTTCAGTGCCCTGGCTGCGTTTGAAAATGTCCAAGCCGGGAGCTGTTCGCGGCAGTGAGAATGTTGCTGTGCTGATTGAGAGGGGTAATCCCGCCTGATGACTCGGGTGTTGCTTGGTATGGGCTCCAATATTGAGCCCGAGTTGAATCTGACGCGTGCGGCAGCGGCTTTGCGCATTCAGTTTGACGGTATTGCATTTTCATCAGTTTACCGTTCAGCAGCTGTCGGTATGGATGGCGAGGACTTTTTCAATGCCTGCTGTCTGTTTGAAACGGAACTGTCACAGCAGGATGTGGATTCGCTACTCAAGGCCATGGAAGATGCGCAGCAGCGAGATCGCTCCAAAGGCTCCTGGAAACCGCGTACGCTGGATCTCGATTTACTCTTCTATGATGCGCAGGTAGTGGGTGATGATCTGCAACGCTATGCTCATGCATTTGTGCCTGCTGCCGAGTTACTTACCGTTGATTTGCCAAAAGATGAAGAGGGGCTATTGGTTAGGGTGGCTCTGAGCTTGTAAAGCACTATTGCGTTGCTACACTCCTGATTTCCTGAATCCGCCAATGTTTCAGAATTATGCCGGTTTAGTGATTTAATTTATGGGGAGGGGTGTCCATGAAGATCGGAATTCCCAAGGAAATACATACAGATGAGTGCCGGGTCGCGATGACACCGGATACAGCAATTCAGCTGCAAAAACTGGGTTATACGCTGACCATGGAGGCCGGTGCTGGTGAAAAGGCGCACTTTTCAGATGAGGCGTACCGGGAAACAGGCGTCGAAATTCTCGATGATGTCAAACAGCTGTGGGCCGAATCTGATCTTATCATGAAGGTGCGTGCGCCGGAATGCCATCCGGTGCTGGCTCTGCATGAGGCTGAATTGCTGCGCGAAGGCGGCAATCTGATCAGTTTTATCTGGCCTGCCCAAAATCCGGAATTACTGGATCGGCTAAAAGCGCGCAAAGCTACTGTTATGGCGATGGACAGCGTG
>JAJRTX010000071.1 GCA_021545665.1 Zetaproteobacteria bacterium | reverse complement strand
TGCAGATACAAAGCTGGCCCCTGATTGAAAAAATGGCGCCCTACAGTATTGCAGTTGTGGCGTTGGTTGCCTCAATTTTGCCCGACTCGATACTGCTGGCACCGGTTGCCCTGTTTGCCGCCAGCGTACATGGAATCCGGCTCTATGGCTGGTATGACAAAAAAATCTGGTCAGTGCCAATGGTCTGGATTCTGCAACTGGGTTATCTCTGGCTGGCTATTGGTCTGTTATTACTGTCACTGGTTCCGTTTGCGATTATTCAACGGGAATTTGCTGTACATGCGCTGACCGCAGGTGGCATTGGTCTGATTACTATGGGAATGATGGCACGAGTGGCATTGGGGCACAGTGGCCGAGAGATCGCCACCAGTCGGTTGGTGTTCTGGGCTTTTGTGCTGGTCAGCCTGTCACCTCTGTTTCGGGTGGTCATGCCACTGTTTATGCCAGAGTGGTATTTGCAAAGCCTGATGTTATCCGGAGGGTTATGGTGTGCCGCGTTTCTTTTATTTGTTCTGGTTTACCTGCCAATTTTGATCCGGCCACGGGTTGACGGGCGGCCGGGTTAATTTATCCCTGTTTCCAGTCTTCTGCTCTGTCGTGAAACAGCGATTGCCTCGAGACAAAAGTCCTTACCATTTATAACGGAACACCTCCCCCTCTGGCCTTGTGCCAGACTTTAATACTTAAAGGATCTCATTTTCATACCGATACTCATAGGGGAAGCCTGCTTGTTGTTGTCAATGATGGATTAATCCCGATACTGGAATATGCCCGAACCTTTTATGGATATTAAAAATATGGAAAATCTATCCCCGCCGGGGGTTCTGCGGGAGCGTTTTCTTGTGGCTGTTATGGCACAGATGCAGCACGCAAAAACGGATGAAAGCTATGTGCTGTTACTGCGATTTGATCTAGACGGATTCAGAAAGCTGAATGAGCAGTCTGGTTATGCCGATGGTGATCGGGTTCTGAGTTTGTTGTATTCGAGGATAAATAGTCTGCTGGGTCATAATGAACAGATCTGCTGGCTGGGCGCGGATGAGTTTGCTCTGTCACTCTGTATGAACAACAGGGATGAAATCGAGAGCCGGGTGTCACAGATCTATGCTACGTTGCGGGAGCCCTGTGATATCAACACTGGCCGCTTCCAGCCCCGGCTGAGCCTTGGTGTGGCGCTTTACCCGGATGATAGTCTGGATGAGGAAAGTCTTGTGCTGGCAGCGGAATTAGCTCAGAGACATGCAAAGACTCGCGGCGGGGCGCAGCTTAATTATTATTCCAATAAAATTCATAAACAGGCGCGCTATCTAGCGCGACTGGGAAAAGATCTGCAGGGTGCGCTGACGCGGGAAGAATTCTATCTGGTTTATCAGCCAAAAGTAGATTCGACTACCGGTGCCGTCAAGGGGTTTGAAGCTTTATTGCGATGGCAGCACCCGGAACGAGGCACCATCTCACCGGTTGAATTTATTCCCATTCTTGAAGAAAACAGAATGATCATCGAAGTCGGTGACTGGATTTTTTCTGAGGTCTGTCAGGCTCTGGGTCGATGGAAAAACTCCGGTGTTGATGTAGTGCCGGTGTCGGTTAATGTTTCCATGCACCAGTTTAAACAACAGGGTTTTGTTGATCGCCTGGCGGATATACTTCAGCAACATGACATTGAAACGGGATTGATCGAGATTGAAATTACTGAAAGCTGTTTGATGGATGGCCAGGAAAACATTAGCATCCTGAAGCAGATAAAATCAATGGGAATGAGAATTTCTATTGATGATTTTGGCACGGGCTATTCCTCGCTCAGCTACCTCAAACGTTTCCCCATCGATACATTGAAAATTGATCGTTCCTTTATCACCAATGTACATAACCGCCGGGAAAGTGATAATGCCGGCATTGTTACCGCTATTATGGCTTTGTCTCATAGTTTGCGTCTGGATGTGGTGGCCGAAGGCGTGGAAACCGCTCATGAGCTGGCTTTTCTGCATGCACTGGGTTGCCGAACGATTCAGGGCTTTTTGTTTAGCAGGCCGTTACAGGAATCGGCGGTGCTGGAATTGCTGGAAACCTCTTTTTCTATGGAAGAGACTCTGGTACAGGTTCGTCAGGAACTACAGGCCAGATAGATCATACCTTGATATTCACTCCACGTGTCGGTGTGCTTTTTCCTTCCTCTGCTGAATGTTTATTTACTGAGTTTTTATCTTCTAAACTTCGGCGTTCACCTGTTCTACGATCATGATGGCTGCGTGTATCAAGCAGCACTTTCTGTTTCTGTTTGCGACGATTTTCATTGCGGCGTTCAACCAGCCGATGTCTTTTGATCCGTAAGCTATCTGCTGTTGTCGCGTTGGGTGATTGATGAATGGCCGGCTTTGCTGGAACGGAAGATACGGATGCAACACCTGTTGTTGTCCTGTTACTTTGACGTAGAGACTGCAGACCGGCATCATCAGCGGGAGGGGTAATACTGCTCATTGTTTCTTAACCTTGTTTTTCATAATCGCATGTTCTAAATCACCATTTATCAGACGAACTTCCCAAATATTAAGACAGGCTGGCGGGGTTTTTGTTGCATTATTTTTTAATAGCATCATTTTTACCCCAAATCCATGACCTTTGTCCTATATCGAAAGTCATGTTCAGTTAGAGAATTCTATTAAATTACAATATGACCTTGTGATTGTAACACCTTGTTATAAAAGACATATTGATTTCCGTTTACATTGGATTGTTGATTATTTGTACAAAATTCGTTGTTTTTGCGGGATATTATTTAGGGGGAATGGTAAGATATTAACCACTGAAGCATTGGCAGCCCACAGACATAATGTCTTTCTGTTATTTAGAAAGTGGCTGTGGAAAATACAGGCAAGCTGGAATAATTTAATTTTTCTTTCGCCTGAGCGTTCATTCTTGAACCGCCGTAGTAGAAAAATAAAATCCTGAAAAGCCATAGACGAAAGGTTGCAAGGGGGGGAGAGTGCAATCTGATAAAAACAGGCTAAAGCCACCAAAAGATTTGCTAGCCGGAACAGAAACTGTCCCGGCAGGTCAATCATTGTCTATGCAGTCTCAATCCCTGCTGGGCTTGCTTGATGAATTGAAAAGTACCGGTTCTGGCTCTGTCCTTTATTCACAACTTGAACGCATTCTGCGTGAAAATGAACAGGACTTTGACGAGCGCGAACAGCTTTACCGTCACTGGCTGCGGCTTTTCCTTGGCGGATATATTCGTCACCTCAAGCCAGGGACATCCATGCATATTCATGCAAAACTGATCTATAAACAGTTACAGTTGCCATTGACGACGACGACGCTCAAGGGCCTGCGCAAGCATATGAATATATTTAGCATGCACCTTGGGCGCATGGACATGCTGGATGAATCGGTGCTGAAAAACACACTGGAGCCTGTATTAAGTTATTACAGCGACGATGAAGTCGAGAACAATGGCTATGTCAGCACTGAGCAGAGTGCGGCACTGGAGCCGGAACGGGATTTCACAGAATCTGAGTTTAGCGATAAACCTGATTCTGTTCGGGTGCAGAAAAAAGCGATTGAAGGCATGATCGATGATCTGTTGCCGGATGAAGGCAAGGATACTGAAGAACGATTGACCTCAACTTATCGCCAGTATCTCAGCAGCCAGTATCGGGATACGGAAAAAGTTCAGTCGATGCTGAGTAAGCATATCAATGAAACGATTGAACAGAACCAGCAGTTTGGTGAAATGTTGCATGTCGTTCGTCAGGGACTGGATGAAGCCGAATCTATCAGTGAAATTGATGTTTTGCGGCAGTGCCTGATCGAAGATATCGATTCACTCAACGAGTCGCACGATGCGATGGCGGAGAAACTGGAAGAAACCAAAGATTATCTGAAGATGATCGAAGTGGATAGTCGTAAGCTTAGTGACGAACTGGCGCGCGTGCGCCTGCTCAGTATGACCGATGAGCTGACTGAGTTGCCCAACCGGCGTGCCTTCCTGCGCAGGCTGGAAGATGAAATGAGTCGTACCAAACGCTATGGCGCAGATCTGGCATTGGTGATTATCGACCTGGATTACTTCAAGGCCATCAACGACAAATATGGTCATGCCGTAGGGGACGCCGTACTCTGCTGCTATGCTGAGGATATTCTCACTACTTTTCGTCATCACGATATGGTGGCGCGTTATGGTGGTGAGGAGTTTGCCGTTGTCTTGCCGAATACCGATGTGAAAGGTGCGATGGCCGCGCTACATAAAGTTCGGCGTCAGGCTGCTGGACAAATCTGTGGTTATAATGGCACCAAGATTCAGGTACCGACTTTCTCAGCCGGGCTGGCGCCGTTTGTTCCCGGTGAATCGGCCAGTAGTTTCATCCAGAGTGCAGATGATGCGCTCTATACGGCCAAACGTCTCGGTCGCAATCGTATTGAGATCAGCAAGGTCGTTGAAAAAGCCATCGATGCTGAGCAGGAAGTTACCGATATTTCCTGAACGGTTTTACTTTCGCGATATTAGTAATACTCTGCCATCCCAGTCGTCTGTTTTTTGTTCTCTCTGTTTGATCCTGACATAGTAATCTTCCTCTAAGCTAAACGCTTGTATCGACAGGTTAAAGTTCTGTCCGGTATGCAGGTAGCGAATCCAGAAACGCCTTACCGGCTCGAGATATGAAACGGACCCAATCCATAGAGGTGTATGTTTGCCCTCTGCATCCGTGAGCCGGATAGCGGCAGGCCAAAGGCGAATGATTTGAATACGGTTTTCAGCTTCGACATATTTTATCATTGCCAGTGTTTCATAGCGGCCATGATGAACATTAGGGGGGATGGGTAACTGCATGACAGGTGAACTGGTTTTCAGCCAGTTAAAATATTGTATCGGTTTCCTCTCAACTAACTGCCAGCCCCGCTCAGCTAATTGATGTTGAATAGCGGCAAGGGAATCTGCCCATTGCAGGTTCATGGGAAAGCGATATTTATCGCGCAGATCATGACGATAGCTGTCCAGCGTTTGCCAGCCACTTTCCAGCCAGTGTTGCTCTTCCATGAGTATTTCTGCCGCAATAGTCTGTTTCTGCGGTGCTGAAGGTGGCCAGTCGATAAGCGGATAGATAATGAGAAGCAGAAAAAGCGTGAACAGCAATTTATGTTTGTTCTGCTTTAGTTGGTATTGCAGGGCGTGGCGGCGATAGGCAATGCCCAGTGCCGAGACCCAGATGCTGGTCAGTGATAATTCTGCAAATAATTGAAACAGCGGAATTTGTCCCGGATAGAAGCGGGCAAACATGATCAGCATGAGCAGGGATACACTGCCGGCATAGAAACGTTTCCGCCAGCGGCTAGTCATGTCTCGAGCCAGTGCTATCAATAAGAAGCCATACAGGGATAGCGCCAGAATGGCAGCAGGAGAAAATATCCGCGTTGATCCTTCGGGCAGTAGCATGAGCAGTAGAGGAAAGAGCGGAACGGCTAAAAGATGCTGAATAATCAGTTTATGCCTGTGGCGGTCATTCAGTAATAGCCAGAGCAGGGTGATGGCTGCACACAATAGCGCAGGTATCGGTTCAGCCAGTCGTACCAGTGCCTGCATTAATATGTTGAAAGGCGGGTTATGCAGTTCCAGCACGGCATTTTGAAGAAGCAGACTGGTGTTGTTAAACAGTGGGATCTGCATCGCTTCAAGTAGAAAAACAAACAGGCCGCTGCTCAGTAACAGCATTAGCGCTAGCAGACTGAGGCCACGAATTTCACGATGCCTGGGATTAACGATCGCCGCGGGTATTTCACCGGCGAAGGGATGATGTTCGCTCCAGATAAGCAGGCGAGAAAAAATTCTGTCAGTATAGGGCAGTAGCAGGAGATAAAGCTGGCGCAGGACGAAAACAATAAACCAGATTACGCTAACAACGATGGCAAACAGAAGCAGGAAGCGTCCGGCAAACTCGGAAGCCATGTCGATGGATAAACCAAACAGATAGCCGGGCAGCAGATACAATGGCGCCCAGAGGCAGGCCGAAACAATATTAATAATAAGAAAACGCGAGCGTGGCATGGCCAGCATGCCGGCAATTGCCGGGACAACAGGACGTAGCGGGCCGATGAAGCGCCCCAGCATGATGCTCTTGCCACCGTGGCGATGAAAAAATTTTTCACTCCGTTGGAATAGCTCGGGATAAGCTGAGAATGGCCAGCGTGTTTTTAACGCCTGTTTGTAATGCCAGCCCAGCCAGTAGCTGAGTCCATCACCGGTAATCGCGCCAAGAATGGACGAGATCAATACTGCTTCAGCGGGCAGGGCGCCGAGGGCAATGAGCGCACCGAAGCCAACCATCAATGCAGCACCTGGCAGGATCAGGCCGACGATGAGTAGTGATTCAGAAAAGGCCACCAGAAAAACAAACAGCAGCGCGGGTAGCGGATGATGTTGCAACCAGATGAGAAGCGTATTCAGGTTGTCTGCTAACATGGCGCCTGGTTGAAGTGATTCAGAAAAAAGATATTCAGCGCAGAGAATCGCAGAGGGGCGATTGACGTCCTGTTTTTCCTCTGCGTTCTTTACGCTTCGATCTTGTTAGCCTGATCATCGTGAGCTCACCATTTCACGAAAATAAGCTGAACAATGGCAATGCCGAATGATTAAAGTGTTTTGAATACCGTTTCTGCGGCCGCTAATGTTTTATCCAGATCCTCATCGGTATGCGCACTGGAAACAAAACCAGCTTCATAGGATGAGGGAGCCATGTAAACACCCTGTTCCAGCATGCCGTGATAAAAGCTTTTGAATCGCTCTGCATCACAGGCGCAGACCTGATCGAAGCGGCTGATGTTGCTCTGATCGGTAAAGAAGAAACCGAACATACCGCCTACCTGATTAATGGCCAGAGGAATACCACACTTCTGTGCACGTTGACGCAGGCCTTCGGCCAGTTGACGGGTTTTATCGGTGACTGCATCAAAGAAGCCGGGTTTTGAAATCAACTCCAGATTTTTTAATCCGGCCGCCATGGCCACGGGATTGCCGGACAGGGTACCCGCCTGATAGACCGGCCCCAGCGGGGCAATCTGTTCCATGATTTCACGTTTGCCGCCAAATGCGCCTACCGGCATACCGCCGCCGATAACCTTGCCCAGGGTGGTGAGATCGGGCGTGATACCGTAATGTCCCTGTGCCCCGCCGAGGGCGACGCGAAAGCCGGTCATGACTTCATCGA
>JAJRTX010000070.1 GCA_021545665.1 Zetaproteobacteria bacterium | reverse complement strand
CTGGTAGGTTCTCAAAAGCCGACTGGAAGTCGGCTTTATTTAAGGAGACGTTCTCCGCACGCACTTTTATTTTTGATCCCCCCACATGGAATGTAGGGGTTTTAACCGGGACTGGCCTTTGGTCAGTCATAGGACAATAAACACTTTATTCATACAGCAAATACATTCACAATAGCTGCATGCAAACAAGAACACCGGAAGAGACAGCGCGCTTAATGCGGCTCGCAACTTATGCTTCAACATCAGTCGCCGTTTCGCTCATCATTATTAAACTAATTGCCTGGGCCATGACTGGATCGGTCAGCATGATGGCTACACTTATTGATTCGTGCCTTGATGCACTGGCTTCAATCATCAATCTAATCGCTGTTCGTCATGCCTTGACACCAGCAGATAAAAAACATCGCTTTGGTCACGGCAAGGCAGAAGCACTGGCAGGACTCGGACAGGCAACATTCATTGCCGGCTCATCCCTGTTCCTCGTTCTCGAAGCCGCCTCACGTATCTGGCATCCACAACCGATAGAAACCATGTCTGTCGGCGTGGCTGTTATGGGCTTGTCTATTGCTGCAACAGTAGGGCTGGTATTATTTCAGAGTCATGTAATCAAACAGACCGGCTCCACCGCCATCAAAGCAGATCATCTGCATTATAAAACAGACCTGATTGCCAATGTCGGCGTTATTGCAGCGCTGGTTCTGGCCTCGAACGGCTGGCTGGCTTTCGATCCGCTGATCGCTGTAGCCATTGCCGCTTATATTCTCTACAGCGCCTGGGAAATTGCCTGCGAATCACTTAATCTACTGATGGATCATGAATTGCCGGATACTGACCGGAGAAAAATAAAGAAAATTGTCTATGCTCATCCCAGAGCACGTGGCATGCATGATTTACGTACGCGCAAATCCGGCATGACTAAATTTATTCAACTCCACCTGGAACTGGATGATCATTTAAAATTAATGGAAGCACATGCTATCGCAGATGAAGTGGAAGCAAATATCCTGGCTGAATTTCCGGGTGCCGAGGTGATTATCCATGAAGATCCGGCCACACTTGTAGAGACGGAAGTAGAGTTTATAGAATGATCCAGTTTATGATTGGCCTTGCTGCTGCGCTGTGGATGACTTTCCCTATGCCTGCTCAGGCGGCTACAGAAGTGGTCTCCATTCATTATCTACCCATGCAGGAGGCAACCACAATAGCCCGGAGTCAATTATCTAAAAATGGGCGTGTTGCAGTTGTAAAATCCCGGCGCCTGCTAATCCTTAATGACGATCAGACGTATATCGAGAAAGCCAGAGAGCTGTTAAAACATCTTGATCAGATGCCTCTACAATATATGACACATGTGAGTATTGAAGAGATAAAAGAATCATCCAGCAAAACCGCTGGTCTTTCATCAGCTCATGCCAATCCGGAAAAATTGCCGGGTGGCTGGTTGCGTATTCGCCTTAACAATCAACATTATCAATTCAGCAATCGAAAGGCTTTCCAGCTTCGTGTCACAGCCAATAAACCGGGCAGTTTTGAAGTAGGAAGCATCCAGCCAACTCGTCTGGAAATACGACATTGGCTAAGCAGTTACGGATTAATCAGGCAAAACAGTATTGAACTGGTGCCGATAACCTCAGGCTTTAAAATTCTGCTGTGGCCAACTGGTGAAAATCTACTACGTGTGCGGATTGTACCTTGGATGCAAAGATCCAGTCGTCAAATTAATGGAGAGCAGGAAATGCTGCTTGATCTGGGTTCAACGACAACGCCTGCAACCCCGCCATCAAATTCTGCTGCGTTGCGGCTCAATGCCAGACCCAGACTGAAAGATAAGCAGGTGATTGAACTGGCAGGAGCAGCTACCGAGTTCACTGTAGCCGTGGGAGAAGAAGTCACAATAGCCGCGTCGAATCATGAGGCTGAAAAACTTGGCTTCGCCTTGCTTTCACGCCATTCAAGCACCGGACGCAGGCAGTTTGTCATTCGTTTGAAAGTGGACAAGAACTAGAGGTCAGGATTAACGATTCAGACGATACCACTGAGCCTTTTGTTTGCGCCAGAATTGTCGGTATTCAGCCGAACTTACTGCTTTATCCCTGTTTATATCCATCTCTCCGAAACGGGTTCTGGCTCGTTGCTGTACCATAGTCATATATTCCTTGTAAGAAACGCCATCATCACCATCGGTATCAAGTTCCATAAATGCATTGACGATTTTATCTGTCGAAGACAAAGGTTCGCCCCATGCTGTACTTGCAAGCCCCAGCAATAATAAAATGGCACAAATCCATCGCATAAACATATTTGACTCCTTGACAACACTTTGCCTTTACAGGCAACAAGCGGCAGCATATCCAAGTTCAATTCATCAGGCGAGGGTAACATGAAAGCGTATCTGGATTTAATGCGCCATGTGCGCGATAACGGCACACAAAAGGGCGACCGCACCGGCACCGGCACAAAATCCGTGTTTGGCTATCAGATGCGTTTCGATTTATCACAAGGCTTCCCGTTGGTAACTACCAAAAAAACACATTTAAAATCCATTATTCACGAATTACTATGGTTTTTGCAAGGTAATACTAATACCCGTTATTTAAAGGAAAACGGTGTCTCTATCTGGGATGAATGGGCCGCTGAAGATGGCGATTTAGGGCCTGTTTACGGCTTCCAATGGCGCAATTGGCCATCACCGGATGGCAGACTGATTGATCAAATCACAGATCTGGTGGCGCAGATTAAATCCAGACCCAATTCCCGCCGCCTGATTGTATCAGCATGGAATGTAGCCGAACTACCTGATGAATCCATTTCGCCACAGGAGAATGTAGCGAATGGTAAAATGGCATTGGCCCCCTGCCACGCTTTTTTCCAGTTTTATGTCGCTGATGGCAAACTGTCCTGTCAGCTTTATCAGCGTAGTGCTGACATTTTTCTCGGTGTGCCTTTTAATATCGCTTCCTACGCTCTGCTGACCATGATGCTGGCTCAGGTAAGCGATCTGAAAATCGGTGATTTCATCCACACCTTCGGCGATGTACATCTGTATTCCAACCACGCAATACAAGTGGAAACCCAGCTGGCTCGCGAACCATTCCCTTTACCCATGATGAAAATCAATCCAGACATAGAAAATATTTTCGATTTCACCTTTGAGGACTTTGAGCTGGTCAACTATGAATGCCACCCCGGCATCCGCGCTCCTATCGCTATTTAGATAGCAGGAAACCCTGTTTCCAGAGCACTAGATTTCGGATAAATTGGCTCTTTATTACCTTTAAAGAATATACTAACGCTAATTTCCCGTAAGCAAAGTTATGGGAAGGCCTTAAGTTAGCACCTTCCAGTAGTTTCTCTTTTAGAGTGCTACTAAGGTGCCCGTTAAATGTGTGTGTCGCTTGCTCTAATGTTTCGACTACAAACTGATTCAGGCTTTCGCCTTCGCTTTTGGCTACCACCACAATATCAGCATGTAAATCAGGCGCGACACAAACATTGAATTTACCTGAAAACACCTTGACTTGCGGGATTAACTCACCCTATTCCACTACGGTTTCTGTTTCTTCCTTTGAATAAAAAAGGCCACGCATATCATTCAGAACCAGATAAACTGATGGCACGAGAATCAGCGTGATAAATGTTGCAAACAAAATACCAAAACCCAGTGAAATAGCCATCGGAATCAGCATTTTTGCCTGCCTTGATGTTTCAAAAATCATCGGGGTCAGGCCGCCGAAAGTGGTGAGTGTTGTCAAAACAATAGGGCGGAAACGCTGAATACCGGCAGCGCGAATTGTCTCCCATGCAGACAGAGTGCCGTCATTATCCCTCAAACCATTGGCATAGTTAATCAGAATCAGCGAATCATTAATAACAATGCCGGCCAGAGCAACAATGCCGAGCATGCTGACCACACTTAAACCATAACCCATAATCATGTGGCCGAAAATTGCGCCAATAACGCCAAATGGAATAGTCAACATGACTATAAACGGCTGTGAATAACTCTGTAATGGAATAGCCAGCAGCACAAAAATGGCAAGCATGGCCAGCAGGAAACCATATTTCAGGCCACCCAGACTCTCGGACATATCCGCCTGCCGACCCTGATAGCTATAACGCAGGCCGGGATACTTGCGTACCAGGTCAGGCAACACACCAGCTTCCAGATCGTTGATAATATCTACTGCTTTACTTCTTGGTGAAATATTGGATTCAACTTTAATCACCCTCCTGCCATTGCTGCGATTGATTTTGGTAAATGAATGCCCCTGTTTGATGGAGACCACATGACGCAAAGGCACATAGGTTCCAGCCGGCGTTTTGATCAGAAGATCATGAAGACTCTGTTCGGAGGTTCGTTGCTGTTCAGGCAAACGCACCATGATCTTGATTTCATTACGGCCACGTTGCTGACGCAGAACCTCAGCGCCATAAAAGGCATGGCGCACTTGCCGGGCAATATTCTCAGCTGTCAAACCAAGACTTTTTCCCTCGGGCAATACAGCAAAATCAAGCTGACGTTTGCCTTCCGTAACTCCATCATCGACATCCTTGGCCTGTGAATAAGTCTGTATGATTGCCGCCAGCTCTCGACTGGCCTGTTCAAGCACATGTACATCCCAGTGATTAAGCTCCACATTGAGCCCACTCCCGGCACCGGGGCCACCGGCATCTGATTCAAACAGCAATGACTCTAAGCCAGCAAACTCGCCGGAAAACTCTCGCCAACGCCGGGTAAATGCCTCAACACCCAAAATACGATCTCGCACTTCCGGTGCTGCCAGATAAACAGTTACAGTAAGTTCAACACCACCGTTCTTACCAAATTCAGTAAAAATACCACGCACCAGTTCATCTGCCTGCCCTGTTTCATCTGCCACCTTACTGGCCGCATCCAATAAGCGTTTTGCCACCTTCCGCATATGTTCAGCAGGCGCTCCCAGCGGCATGACTACAGTTGCCTTGGCATAATCGGATTCTATTTTGGGGAAAAGCACCATGCCCATACGCCCACTCATGGCATAGGAAATAGTCACGATCAGCAAAGCCAGGGCTATGGTCACGGTCAGATAACGGTATTTGAGCGCCAGATCGAGAAATCCCCCGTATCTTTCTTGAATCCACAAGCGAAAACCGGCACTGAAACACTGTTGTTTCTGGTGTAACCACAGGGAAAACCCCCGTCTTTGCTTATGTTTCAGAGCGGCCAGATGCGCCGGCAGAATCAGCAGGCTTTCCACCAGCGAAATGATAAACACCACACCGA
This sequence comes from Zetaproteobacteria bacterium, assembly GCA_021545665.1. Next base: position 7,688 of record JAJRTX010000070.1, on the reverse strand, counting down.
CGACAACCGGAATGGCAAAAAATATCTTGCCCATCATGCCCGGAATAAACATCAACGGCATAAAGGCGGCAATATTGGTCAGAATACTGAACGTAACCGGCACGGCCATTTCTCGTGTGCCGGTGATGGCTGCCTGCAAGGGCTCCATGCCATTCTGGCGATGATGATAGATATTCTCACCGACAATAATGGCATCATCAACCACAATACCAAGCGCCACAATAAAGGCGAACAGGGAAATCATGTTGATGGAAATGCCCAGCGCTGGCAACAGCAGGAAGGTGCCGAGAAATGATATCGGAATACCCATCATCACCCAGAAGGCCAGACGAATTTCAAGAAACAGCGCCAGCAAAACAAGTACCAGCATCAGGCCGATAGCGCTATTACGTAGCAGCAGATCAATGCGCTGGGCCAGAATCTCTGAACGGTCTCTGCGAACATCGACAGCAATGCCATCGGGCAGGGAAAGGCTGGCTGTTTCCAGATGCTTGCGCACCAGTGTTGAAATCTCACCCGGCGTATCATCGCTTTCACTGTAAACGCTGAGTATGATTGCCCGCTTGCCGTTATAGGTGGCGGAATAATCGCTGTCCTCATAACCATCAATAACGGTGGCAATCTGGCCCAGCAGCACGGCATTGCCATCGGGCGTGGTGATTAGCGGCAGGCGCGCAAACTGATCGCCAAAATCACGGCGTTCTTTCATACGAATCAGAATTTCTCCGCCTGAAGTTTTTAAGGCCCCTCCCGGCATATCAACTACTGCACTGCGCAGGCGTTTGGCCACATCATCCATGGTCAATCGGTAGCGTTGCAGATTTTCCTGTGAAATTTCAATACTGACTTCAAGCGGCCTGACACCAACAAATTCGACCTGTGTGATACCCGAATACTGCAACAGTCCATCCCTGAGTTGTTCGGCCAACTCATGCAGGGAGCGCTCCTCGCTGTCACCATAGAGCACCAGCGAAAGAACATAGCGCCGGTGTGTTAATACCTTCACCTGCGGGCGTTCAGCATCCTGAGGCAGGGTGCGCAGACGATCTACTTCGGCTTTTATATCCTGCCCCAGTCTTTGCAGGTCGATATCGGTCTGCGCCTCAATGGTTACAGTTGCAGCACCCTCAGCCGCCGTCGAATCCACGCGGCGCACGCCCTCCAGCCCGCTAACCGCCTCTTCAATGGCCAGAACAATGCCCGTTTCAGTCTCTTCAGGGCTGGCCCCCGGATAGGCGACCGTGACCTGCACCCTGCCCATATCGAATTCAGGAAAAACCTCCTGATTCATTTGATTAAGCAGCAGATAGCCCCCAACAATACAGGTCAGCATCAACAGATTGGCGGTCACCGCATGCGATGCCATCCATGCAATCGGCCCTTTTTGCCGTTTCATTTGTCTGGCAAAGATTGACGCAGGTGCATTCCCTGCACTGGAGCAGCAAGGTTACTTATGATCAGTCGCTCACCATTTTTAAGTTGCTCACGCACAAATACATTATCATGTTCCGACCACACAACCTCAAGCTTGCGAATATCCAACCTGCCATCCTGCTTCAAAATCCATATCTTATTACCATCATGCAAAGCCGAACGTGGTATGCTGAACACTTCAGTCAGTTCTTTTCCCTCTATTTCCAGTTGCAGATGAGAGCCAAGCAGCAGAATCTGTTTTTCCGTATTCGACCTTTTCAGACTGAGAGGATCTGACACTTCAACGACCAGCCTGACCATCAACCCGCTTGTCTCAATATCCGGTCGCAATGCTTTAACCCGGCCCAGACGAAAGGCCTGATCTGGCCAGCCGGAGTTATTGCTGATCCGAACCTTCGAAGCTAAGTCTGCATCATTCTGAGGAATATAAATCCAGCGCATCTGATCTGTCGGCAGTGACACATCAATCCAGTATGAATCGCTGGCAACCAGTACCGCCAGGGTAGTCGCCGTCGCAACCTGTGACCCCCTGGCAACATGAATGGATTGTACCAGTGCATTAAATGGTGCATATATTGATGTGCGCTGCAAATCCAGCTCCGCTTTTTTCAAACTTGCTTCTGCTGCCTTCACCGATGCTCTTGCCAGTCTCAGATATGGCTTACGCAATATCAGATCCAGTGCGGCACCTTTAAGCGGTTTGCCAAACTGTTCATACTCTTTTTTGGTAAGTTCATACTCTTTTTTGGTGGTTACTTGTCTCCCTTGCTCAAGCTGAAGATCATTTTTAGCCCTTACCACATCGCTTTTACGCTGTATAACAACCAACTGGTAGTCTTCCGGGTCGATACGCAGCATCTCCTCTCCTTCATTAACCTTACCTCCCGGATAAAATTTATTGCTGCGTTTGATAATCTCACCACTTACGCGTGAGCTCAGGTTCACGATCTGCGAAGCCACCACAGTGCCCATGGCACGAATGTTGGTCAGGTGGTTGGCAGATTGTAATGTCACCGTCTGCGCCAGCGGGATGACAGCTTCAGTGGCTTTGCGTTCGGCACGGGGCTTATGGGCCAGCAAGTATGCCGAAGCCGCCACGGCTCCAATCAGCACGATAAGGAAAAAAAGAAATCGCCAGGGGCTAATGCGCATGGGGTTTTCCCATCCACTGATATAAAACAGTTGTCATGGAACGGAAGAAATCCATGCGCATTGTCTGTTTCACATTATAGGAATGCTGATTGCTCTTCATTATAATTGCCTGTCTGCCTTCTTGTTCTTATTCTGATTCATACCCATCGAACTCTGCGTTTACGGGAAAGAACTCTTCACTGTAGCCGGATTGCGGGCAAGTTGCAGCTTATCTGTTTACGTTGACTTGTACGCTGTTAGATGGACCTGATGCACCATTGCTATTTTTGGCTATCACCCGATAAGCCCATAAGCCGGAACCGGGCTGATCACTAAAAAGGGGTAAGCTGGTAATGATTTCACCGCCCTGGCTCATTGGTACCGCATCGGAAACATCCGTGGCAATCGTTTGCCATGAGCCATTCTTGCTCTTCCTGCGCTGCACATCATATGAAATTGCTCCGCTGGAGCCCTGCCAGCTGATAGCCGACGGTGATTGAATGGTCAGTAGAACAGGCGCCTCAGGCACCGCCTCCTGCGTTATGGGTAAGCTCTGAATGGCAAATGCACCTTTTCTCAATATACGAATGATGGCCGCTTCCCCGTCTGGTTTGGTGGAAGGAAAGCCCGGATAGTGCAGCGAATCACTTGAGCCATTGAAATCAGCATGATAATAGAACCCGCCAAATTCAGTACGAAAGCGCAATGACCAGATCAGACACCCGGCTGCCCTGGATTTAATAGTGCGTTGAATAATCTTGTCGACTTCAATACTGCCTGCAGGACTGAATTCGCCGTAGAAATAGGCCTTGCCTGCTTTTGCCGCCTGCGTGGCAAAGGCTGTGAATTCCTGATCGGTATAATGAGTGGTTACGATATCAATATTTGTATCTTGCAACGAAACAGCGGGAATGCTTTTATGTCCGCCATCGACGATCAGGTGATTCGAATCATGGCGTTTAATATGTGCCGCCATCTCACTGATCCAACCGGGGCTGGCCTTGTCGACCTCATTACCCAGTTCCCAGGCCATAATGGTTGGATCGTTCCTGTACAGTACACCGGTGACCGTGTTTTTACGCTTGAGTAACCAGCTTATAAATTTTTTGAATTCCGCTCTGGCCTTTGGATCGTTCCAGAAATCCTGCACCCCGGAAAGAGCGGCCCATTCGGCATAGCCACCAAACCAGGCCCAGTTATCCACCAGCGGAATAATCACCCTGACGCCCTCTGCTGCTGCTATGGCCAGACCACGGTCAACATCCCTGAACAGCTCTTCATTGTAGTGAATTTTTCCAGACTCATCGGTATAGATATGTGCCATATTTTCAGCCAGATTCTTCCCACCCTCAACAGAGAAAGTATAAGAGCGGAATACCTGTCCACCCAGGCGCCTGACCGTTTTGGCTGCATCACGCTGCTCAAATGCCGTTACCCGATGCCATTTCTTTCCATGTATTCCGGCACGATCTTCCAGTATGAAATAGTTGGGGATATTGACTGAAACAAAGCGGAATGGCTTTTTACCATCAAGCAGAGTGCTGCCATCACGACTGATAAAATTCTCAAAGGCTATGGCATTACACACAGGCAAAATCAACAGCATAACAAAAACAGCCAGGATACTTATCATGGCTTTATGGGTGGAATTATAAGTAAAGATTTTCGACATCAGGTTTTGATTATGTGTAATCCTCTACCTGCTGTCTATTCCAGCCCCGCTCATGCTGTTGCCAGATTCCCTGAACAGCTCATCCTCTACAAATATTATTTATCCAGTTTGGTGATTTTGGAACCTTCAAATGTCAGATTGTACATCAGACCCTTGTTGGAAAATATAAAACCAATCACCGGATCTTTGATAGTATTTGTATCAATATCGCCACCGGCACCAACAGTAATCAGGGCAACACTGCCATCTACACCGACTTTCCAGCCATCACTGTTCCGAAAGTCTCTCAGAGCACGTTTAGTCATAAACATGATCACCTGTGATTTCATCTGTGCACCCAGTTGAAAGCCAATGGATGCAGCGGCAGTACTGTAATAACCACGCGTTTTATGACCGATCAGCAGAGCGCCCTCGCCATATTCACCACCAACAACCAGGCCTGCTTTGAATACCTCGGGAAAGACAAGAATGCCTTCGGCCTTGCGCGCCAGCTCTTTTCCTGATTTTACCTGTGAATAAAAAGTAGTCATGGTGGATTTCACTTTGGCATTGATTTCGGTTTTTCCAGCGGCATGTCCGCTTGACACGCCTGCAAGGCAAAAAACCATTGCCAAAAATACGGATCGTAGCATTGTCGTCTTCATAGAAATCTCCTTTTTCCTGCCTGTTAAATTCAGAGCCTGCTCACACTAATTCTGGCACACTCTATGTTATTTATTTGTTACAGGAATGACACGCATCACCATTTTGAAGAAGAAATTAGAAGTTCGACAAATATAAATCAACGACCCTGTGCCAAATGCACAGGGTCATTCACTCTAATCAGCGAAACCGTGCCCTGATTCGCCCCGGATAACGACCGGGAGCCCGCCTAACTTAAGAGGATCGTAGCAAGCAGGTTGGGAAGTGAGTCAAAAATAGTCTGATTTTGAGGCGCATAGTGGTAACTATGTAACGATAAATCAGACTATTTTGGGCCGCCATCCCTGCCGCGCAGTAGATTCTTCCTAAGTCCGGCGGGCTCCTATTTCAAATAGCGCCAATCCTGATAAAATCAGTGCCGTGCCAAAAACAATCTCCGATGTTAATGGCTCGCCATTGAGCATGTTTCCAAGACTCAGAGCGAACACCGGACTCATCAATGCAATCAAAGAAACCCTGGTCGCATCAACATGCCTGAGCACATAATAATACAGTGCAAAACCAAGCACCGAACCAAACAATGCCAGATAGCCAATAGATACCATTGCCCTGTCTGATATTGCCGCAGGAAAAGTCTCCTGTGTAAACAACCAGGTGATCAGAAACAACGGTGCCGCAATGGCCAACCCGCCACTGGTCTGCACAATGGCAGGCAGCTGTGCATTGATGCGCTTGACCCAGACAGCGCTAGCCGAATGAATCAGTCCGGAAAGCAACACACCCGCTACGCCAAAAGCCGCATGTCCACTCAGGCTCAGGCTACTGCTGAATATCACCGCCAAACCAGCTAACCCCATAAACATGCCAGCCAGCCGCGAACGAGTCAGCGCCTCACCATCAAGCCAATAATAGGCCATAACGGCAGTAAACAACGGTGACAAACCAAACAGCAGGGAAATCCAGCCAGAGGGGATGTATTGCGCCGCCCAGTAAACACTGAGCATGGCACCATAAATTCCCAGTCCGCTGGCAACATAGGCAAGCATAGCGCGACGTTTCCATTGCATGCCGTAACCGAGCAACGCAGCTACAATCAGTGCCAGTAAGGCACCGATCACCATGCGACTGGTTACACCAAAAACAAAACCAACGTCTACGCTACTCCATGCAATAGCCAGCGGGGTTGTGCTCCAGATAATGATGACTCCGATATATGCCATAGGCACAGACATTTTCTTCTCCTTGTAGTTTGTTGAACAGTGTTGGGGGGCGTAACCCACATTATTCATAAATACTGCCGCGCCCTTGCTTGTCTCTTTGTCTGCAACTAATCCCTCATCAGTCATCCGTATACATGGCTACGCACTCCTTCCTTGGAATCCGTTGCAAACAAAGATTCGGCGCAATCATCACGGCGATTCATAAACAATGCGGGTTAAACGAAAACGGCCACAGGTTTGATAACCCATGGCCGTGATGATTTCGGAAGTTGTTTAGTTAAATCAGAATATCAAGGCGCACGGGAGCAGTTCGGCGGACCATAAGCCAGCTAAACGTTTTCACCTTCACATGTGCCATCTGTGTGTTCATGCCGCGAATCATCAGAACCACCTGACTCCTGTCAATATAAGCCTGCGATATTGAAGTCATGTGTGCCTTTTTGTCTCAGGACTAACAATTACTGGAACGGGCACTTCTCGCAGCAGATATTTTCGGTTCAACGCTCAGGTTCAGAAAGCTCTACCTTTTTGCAGCGGAAGGATGAAAGCAGCCAAAGCTTGATATAGATAACATATATGTTATTGTTCTCGTATGGCCTGGAGCATAGAATATTACAGCCAAAAACTTGAGGGTCTGGTATTAGAGCTTCCCGATGGTCTTTTGGCTCGTTACCTCCATTTAACGGATCTCATGCTTGAGTTTGGCTCCAATCTTGGGATGCCACATACAAAGGCTGTTGATGGAGGTTTGTTTGAACTGCGGGTAAAAGGCAAAGAAGGAATTGCTCGCGTGTTCTACTGCACCAAGGTTGGGAAGCGAATAATCATGCTTCATATGTTTGTCAAAAAAAGCCAGAAGATTCCAAAAAAAGAATTGAAGCTGGCGCTTAAAAGAATGCAGGAGGTGTTAACCGATGAGTCATAATCAATTGAAAGAAAAGGCATTAAAGCGCAAGTCAGTTAAAATGGAGTATGATGCATTAGCGCCTGAATTTAGCCTGTTACGGGAAATGCTAATAGCCCGCCAAAATGCAGGGCTTAGCCAGGCAGATGTTGCAGAGCGCATGGGCACTAAAGCACCGGCAATTACAAGGCTGGAGTCTTCTTTAACCACGGGGCAGCACTCACCTTCAATTGCCACGCTAAAAAAATATGCGGCGGCAGTTGATTGTCATTTGGAAATAAAACTTGTACACTAAATCAGCGCAGGAAGCAGTGGAAATATATGAAAGCTAAGGATTTTGATCAGGTATTTGATAATGGAAAAGATGTTTCCGGACATCTGGACCTGTCACGCAAGCACAGGCCCGAACTGGAGCAAAAAAGGGTAAATGTTGATTTTCCTGTCTGGATGATTCATCAACTGGACAGAGAAGCCCGGCGTCTTGGTGTAACGCGACAATCCGTCATCAAGATGTGACTCTCCGAGCGGCTGAAAGAGGCAGCGTAAGTTTATTGTTCACGATTTCCTCTGAGGGGTCTGTCGGAAAATCATTTTTGATACGTTAAGTTGAGATATTGTCTGAGGGAACTTAATTTTGGTTAGGATCTGATAGTTTTTCATATTTTATCTGCCTTATTCCTAAAAT
>JAJRTX010000069.1 GCA_021545665.1 Zetaproteobacteria bacterium | reverse complement strand
TGTTGACGTTCAAATTGCCTTAATCGGACTATATATTTCTTTGCAGACATTCGGATTGACCCCTCGTTAATAGAGTTCTTACATCCTCTTTATCCTACACTTTTAATCATCAATATAATATAGTCTATGTACTAGGAGTCTATCGGACTTAGGGGAATTGTAACGAGCAGGTGGGGAAGCGAGGCAAAAACAGTATAATTTTGAGGAGCATAGTGGTAACTATGTAACGAAAATTCAGGCTGTTTTAGATCGCTGTCCTTGCATCGCAGTAGATTTCTCATAAGTCCGATAGATTCCTAGAGCTGGTCTTGCAGGTTCTTATAGATGGCGATGGTCGATGCTGATTTATTCAGGGTGTAAAAGTGAAATCCCGGCACTCCGGCATCCAGCAACTCCCTGCACTGTTCTGTGGCCAACTCAATGCCCAGCTGTTGCACGGCATCCAGATTCTCCCTGATTGGGGTCATTCTCGCATGCAGCCAGTCCGGAATCTGCGCACCGCACATGCCCGAAAAGCGAACAATCTGATCGAAGTTCGAGATGGGCATAATGCCGGGGATAATGGGAATGGTGATGCCTGCTTTTTCCGCTGCATCGCGGAAGCGGAAAAATGCTTCATTATTAAAGAAATACTGGGTGATAGCGGCATCGGCGCCATTGTCCTGCTTGAGTTTCAGATAGCGGATATCATCTGCAACGCCGCCTGCCGATTCCGGATGTCCCTCCGGATAAGTAGCGCAGGCAATGGAGAAATCCCCCTGCTCACGCAGGAAAGCAATCAGGTCTGTGGCATAGGAAAAGCCGCCTGTTACGGCTTCGAAGCTGTCTGCACCTTCAGGCGCATCACCACGCAGGGCCAGAATATTTTCAATGCCGACAGCACGATAATCGGCCAGCAGTTCTGCCAGTTCGGCTTTTGTCGCGCCCACGCAGGTCAGATGCGCGACTGCTGAAAAGCTGGTTTCCGACTTGATGCGGGTGACGATGCTTTTGGTGCGGTTCTGGGTGGAACCGCCGGCTCCGTAAGTGACGGAAATATAAGACGGGTTGATCGCTTTCAATTCATTCAGACAGTTCCACAGGTTTTCCTCACCCTTATCCGTCCTGGGTGGGAAGAACTCACAGGAAATAAGCGCTTTATCCGCTTGGGAAAAGATCTCGGATACTTTCATGCCTATAACCTTGGTACGGTGACGCCCGTTTGCCCCTGATATTTGCCACTTTTGTCCTTATACGAGGTTTCACAGACTTCATCAGATTCGAAAAACAGAAACTGAGCCACACCTTCACCGGCATAAATCCTGGCTGGAAGCGGTGTGGTATTGGAAAATTCCAGTGTCACATGACCTTCCCATTCCGGCTCCAGCGGCGTGACATTGACGATAATGCCGCAGCGCGCATAAGTTGATTTACCCAGACAGATGGTCAATACAGAGCGCGGAATGCGCATGAATTCCACCGTGCGTGCCAGCGCAAATGAGTTGGGCGGGATAATGCAGACATCGGACTGCACATCGACAAAAGAGCTGGAACAGAAATTTGTGGGGTCAACAACTGCGGAATTAATATTGGTGAAGATTTTAAATTCGTCGGAGCAGCGCACATCGTAGCCATAAGAAGAAAGGCCATAGGAGACAATCCCGTCACCATTTTCCGCTTTTTTCACCTGGCCATCCACGAACGGCTCAATCATGCCATGCTCGTTAGCCATTTTGCGTATCCATCGATCCGATTTAATGGACAAGGCGTGCCTCCCTTTTAATCATTTGTGGCCGCGAGGATAGCGTTATCGGCGGCGAACGCCAAAGGCTCAGTTGATTCATCCAGCAACCAGTTCTGCAAAGCGATAATGGATGGGTCTGTACCCCGGGTTTTCGGATATACCAGATAGTAGGCATTTTCTCCTGTCAGCGTTTGCTTGAACGGTTGAATGAGTCGCCCCGATTCAATTTCTCTGGCTGCCAGTGATGGATCAACAATGGCTACGCCAAGCCCGTCAACTGCTGCCTGGATGGCGAAATTGCGGGTTTCATATACTTGTCCATGGGCCAACTTGAAATCATTGAGCCCGACGGCATTCAGCCATATGCGCCAGTCATCCGGGCGCAGGCGGGCATGTAGCAGGGTAAAGGATTCGAGATTGCGGGGATTTTCGAGTGGCTTTTCTGCCGTGATTAACGATGGGCTACAGACGGGGGTGAGCTGTTCGGTAAACAGACGGATTGCAGCCAGTCCGGGCCAGTGACCTGCACCAAAACGGATGGCGCAGTCGACATTGTCACGATCAAAATTCACCAGTTCTACTGAAGTGGAAATGCGCACATCAATATCGGCATACTGCTGTTGAAAACGGGACAGGCGCGGGATAAACCAGCGCATGGCAAAGGTGGACAGCATACTTATGGTCAGTGTTTGTTTGTCCTTGTCGGCTTTCAGTAAAGCCATGGTTTTTGCCATTTGATCGAATGCGTCATTCAGGCCGGGTAAAATTAGGCGCCCTGTTTCGGCGAGTGTGAGGCCATGGCGGCTTCTGACAAATAATTTGACGCCAAGTATCTCTTCCAGTCCGCGAATCTGGTGGCTGAGAGCCGAAGGAGTGACAAACAGCTCTTTTGCCGCAGCAGTCATATTCAGATGGCGGCCAGTAGCGACAAAAGCCTTCAGGGCATTTAGCGGTGGCATACTGCTAATATTAGACATGAGAAAAACTAAACATATGAAGGAGGATAATTCCCTTCATATATGATTTAGTCAAGTATATTATGCGTCATTAGTTGAATTTTACTCTATGTAATGAATAAGGTGAGGCAGGATATGGGAACAACATTATTTGAAAAAGTCTGGCAGCAGCACATCGTCAAAGAAAACGATGATGGTTCGGTATTGCTGTATATTGATCGCCAACTGGTGCATGAGGTAACCAGTCCGCAAGCCTTTGAAGGTTTGAGGATGGCCGGGCGCAAGTTGTGGCGCGTCAATGCGACGGTTGCCACGCCCGATCATAATGTGCCAACGACTGGTCGTGATAAAGGTATTACTGATCCAGTTGCGCTCACTCAGGTGGAGGCGCTGGATGCCAACTGTGAGGAGTTCGGCATCACCGAATACGGTCTGAATGATATTCGTCAGGGCGTGGTGCATGTGATGGGCCCGGAGCAGGGGCTGATTTTGCCCGGCATGACGGTGGTGTGCGGTGATTCGCATACCTCCACGCATGGCGCTTTTGGGGCCATTGCCATGGGCATCGGCACGTCCGAGGTGGAGCATGTGCTGGCTACTCAATGCCTGATCCAGAAAAAACCGAAAACCATGCGTATCAGCGTCGAAGGCAAGCTGCCCGCTGGCATTACCGGCAAGGATGTGGCCTTATATATTATTGGTAAGATCGGCACTGCCGGTGGCACAGGATTCGCCATTGAATTTGCCGGAACAGCGGTGACTGAATTGAGTATGGAAGGGCGCATGAGCCTGTGCAATATGACCATCGAAGCGGGTGCACGTTGCGGCATGGTGGCTGTGGATGATAAAACCATCGCCTATGTCAGGGGGCGCCCGCATTCGCCTGAGGGTGAAACGCTGGTTAAAGCGGAAGCTGCATGGCGAGAGCTGCATTCCGATGCTGATGCCAAGTTTGATAAAGAACTGGTTTACGATGCTGCCGATATCACACCGCAGGTAAGCTGGGGTACGAGCCCCGAGATGGTTTTGCCGGTTACGGAAAACATACCCGATCCGGACGACGCCAGAGATGATGTGCAAAAAGAAGGCTGGCAGCGGGCGCTGGAATATATGGGGCTGGAAGCCGGAACACCGATTGAAGAGGTGTATGTAGACAAGGTATTTATTGGTTCCTGTACCAATGGCCGCATTGAAGATTTCAGAGAGGCTGCGGCCATGGTGGAGGGGAAACAGGTGGCAGCCAATGTGAAGCTGGCCATGGTTGTTCCCGGTTCCGGGCTGGTGAAGGCGCAGGCGGAAGCGGAAGGGCTGGATGTTATTTTTACAGAAGCTGGCTTTGAATGGCGCGAGCCCGGCTGTTCCATGTGTCTGGCTATGAACGCCGACAGACTGGAACCCGGTGAACGCTGTGCTTCCACTTCGAACCGTAATTTTGAAGGTCGTCAGGGTATGGGTGGGCGCACCCATCTGGTCAGTCCCGCTATGGCCGCCGCAGCCGGTATTGCCGGTCACTTTGTAGATATCAGAAGCTGGAATTGAAAAAGGAGTTATAAGATGCAGGCATTTACTACTTTGAACGGGCTGGTTGCACCGATGGATCGCGCCAATGTTGATACCGATGCGATTATTCCCAAGCAGTTTCTGAAATCAATCAAGCGCACCGGTTATGGCCCGTTTCTGTTTGATGAATGGCGTTATGAGGATCAGGGCGAGCCGGGAATGGATTGCACGAAGCGTCCCAGACGAGCTGATTTTGTACTCAATCAACCGCGTTATCAGGGCGCGCAGATTCTGCTGGCGCGCGAAAATTTCGGTTGCGGTTCATCGCGCGAACATGCGCCATGGGCGATTCTTGATTATGGTTTTTCCTGCGTTATTGCACCGAGCTTTGCCGATATTTTTTACAATAACTGTTTTAAGAACGGTATTCTGCCGATTGTGCTGGATGATGCGATTGTCGATCAGCTGTTCAAAGAGTGTACTGAGAGCGAAGGTTATAGCCTGAGTATTGATCTGGCAGCGCAGAAGGTGAGCACGCCGTCCGGCCAGTCATTTTCTTTTGAAGTGGATGCTTTCCGCAAACACTGTCTGTTTAATGGACTCGATGATATCGGCCTGACATTGCAAGAATCGGAGACGATCCGCAGCTATGAATCAACACGCAAACAGGATGCCCCCTGGCTGTTTTAGGGTAACTGTTTAGACCTGCGAGGCAAAAGCATAACAGTCAAAAACCTTTCACCGCAGAGTCATCCCAGGGCGTTCTATCTTGCACAAGCGCAATTCACCTTGACGCAAAGGAAAGAAAAAACGAAAATAAATTCGTAACTACTTGCACATTCATGGTTCGATGACTCCTGTTTTTGGAAAGTGCTAAATCGTTGCATAAATTCTTCTATTGCGCTCCTCTGCGGTGAATTGTTCTGAATTGATTTATCTCACTTTGAGGCGAAAGACTCCGCTGCCGGAGATCAGGTCGTGTAGTGCCAGCCTGTCTTTGCTTAATAACATCACCAGCAAACTCATTGCCGGAATCGTTGAGGCAACAAAAAACAGGAAATGGCCGGTATTTTTGGTGGCGATGTACCATAAGGCCATGCCCAGCCCCAGCCAGGTGATCATTAGTGCTGCAAAGCGGGAACAGGCGGCAAACCAGTCGAGCGGATCGCCGGTTTCCAGCATGGCGAGTTTCAGTTTCCACGGGCGCATACCGGTTGTCGCACCACCCTTGACCCAGAAGCCAACAAAGTAGGCAAAGGTAATGGTGAGAAAGAGTGAGTTCTGGAGCCATTGTGGAGGTGTTAGTCCGAATATCTGTATGCTGACAGTGATGGGTAGACCCACCAGCAGTATGGCGATGCCGAACAGAATAATGAGGTCATAAGCACTGGCTAAAAAACGGACGATAAGCCCGGCCTTTACTGCTTCTGGACGCGCACCTTCAGCCATGAAGCCCCCCAACTGATAATAAAGAATCCGCATAGTGCCAGCACCACTGATGCGCCAGCTGGCCAATCATGAGTGTAGGACAAGAGTAGTCCGGATAGTGTTCCAAGCAGTGAAAATAAGATGGACAGAAACCACAAGCTGAACAGGGAGCGCCCCCATAACCAGGCACAGGCTGCAGGCAAAACCATTAGACCGGCAGTCAATACAATCCCTGCCAGTTTAACGCACAGAATGACAGTTAATCCAACCATGCCGTATAGTAATAAGCGCAGGCTGGAAACCGGCAGGCCTGAGGTATCTGCTGTAACAGCATCGAATGCAATACTCCACCAGGCTCGTGCAGCCAGAAAAAGTACAACCATAATCAGGCTTCCCAGAATATTAAGCCATAATAAATCTACTGGTGAAATGGTAAGAATATTTCCAAATAGCAGGCCAAAGAGATCAATCCGGGCGTTTCCCGCTGATGAAATAAGGATAATGCCCAAGGCCATGCTTCCGGCAAATAGCATGCCTGTACCCGCATCCTCAGAAATGCCTTTTTGTTTTGGCATTAGTGCCAGTAGCAATGCAATCAGAATTGCGAATATGGTTGCTGTAGGCAGCAGTGGCAGTGCCAGCGTGGTAGCCAGTCCAAGACCTGCCAACGATGCATGTGAGACGCCGACAGTTAAAAATGACAGGCGGTGAGCCATTACCATGACCGACATGGAAGCGGCAACCATGGAAATAAGGATGGCCGGAGCAAGTGCTTCGCGCATTACCGGACTGGCAAGGAATTGTTGTAGTGTATCAATCATTGTTGGGATCGCAGCCGATACAGTGCGCATCGTGGGTGATGATCTGGATATGGTCGCCATACATGGCGCGCCAGATATCTTCAGGGATTTCTTCACCGCGCATAGCATGATGGTGGATGTTCCGATTCAGGCAGGCGACAGAATCAACATAGCTGCTGATGGCTGCGATATCATGTTCAACCATGATCACACTCATGGTGGATTCATCACATAAGCGGCGTAGCAGTTGAAATAGTCGCTCCTGGCGCACCGTATCCAGCGCTGCTGAAGGCTCATCAAGCAGCAGTAAGCGCGGTTTGCTAACCAGAGCGCGGGCAATGCGTACACGCTGGCGCTGACCGCCTGAGAGCTGGCGGAAATCGTTATCAGCAAGCTCATCCATTTCGACCAGCTTCAGCGCCTCCAGAATATTGACCTGATGTGAAACCCGTTTCCACGGTCTGGCATAATCATTTAAACCCATGGCAACGACATCAGATACGCGCATGGGCAGGCGCAGTTCCTGGTCATGCAGCTGATGCAGAAAACCAATCTGATTGAGTAAGCTGTGGCGATTGAAACGGGTCAATCGCTTTCCGAACAGATCAACAGAGCCTTCATCGGCCTGGGTAAGACCGGCAATCAGATTTAGCAGGGTGGTTTTTCCTGCCCCATTGGGGCCGACAATGCCGAGAAAATGTCCAGCTCCCAAAGTCAGATTAATATCAGCCAGAAAGGGTTTGGCAGCAGGGCCAAAACGCAAGTTGGTGATCTGGGCAACAGGAGTGCTCATGGTCTAATCCTGCTCAGATTGTTTCGCATCAGCTCAACCCATGACAAACCGCATTGACCCAGCGAATCCAGCGTGATGCGGACAGGGGCGGGTTTTACATGCGAAGCCAGCCAGTCCAGTGAGCTCTGCTTATGGCCGCTATCGGCCATTAACCATGCTTGCGGCTGTTTTTTGAGTTTTTCCAGTGCATCTTCGAGCAGATGCGGGCCGTGCTGATGTCCATGGCGGCCGGATTCGAGTACGGCCAGTACCGGCACACCCATTTCTTTCATTAGCCGCTGCCATGCAGGGTGCTGCATCAACACGCCGGATTGTTTTACCGATTTCAGAGCTTTCTGCCAGTCAGACTCAATAAAAAAGGTTTGTACCAAAGCCTGTTTCAGTCGTAATCTAATGTTCTCAGCTCGATTCGGGTAAAGCTTGCTCAGCGCAGTTGCAATTCTGGGCAGGGCTTTGCGCACGGCTGTCGGGCTCAACCAGCCATGATCTATATCTGGCCACAGATCCAGCGTATTGGCATGCCGGGCCGGTAACGGCCAGCCGCCATCATCTACAGAAGCGCGAATCAGCAAGCGGCTTTGTTGCAATGCTTCAATAGTGCGCGGTTTTAGCTGAAAATGATGCGGGTCTGCGCCACCAGGTAACAGGCAAAGCACATCAGTCTGATCGTCCAGCATGGCAACCAGTCCGGCCAGTGGTGGAAGTGTGACAGCAATTTCAGCGCTTAGAACATACTGCGGGGAAATAAAAGCAAGAAAACAGAAGGCCAGCGTGTAGAAATGTTTGTGCATGTCGGCAATGCTAGCAGCTTATCGGAAAAGTCCATCTATAGATTTTCATTAGTAATCAAAAGCAAAAGAGCGATGTGGTTTGCCTTGGCTGCGAAATGTAATATTCTAACTGTATAACAGGCACATTGTTTATTTGCAGTTAGAAAAATGGGAGACTTCACAGTTATGATTTCACCGGACTATTTAGATTCTCGCTGGAGTTGGTATCGGCCGATTCTAGATCGGCTGGAGCAGCCGTCTGACCGCTGTATGATCGAAGTACGGCATTTGCTGATCAGGGATTCAGGCCGGGATGCCGGAATCTATATCCCCTATGCCGTTGATATCATAGTTATGCGGACGATTTCAACATCATTGCGTCGACTTCAGGACTATGCCATTCGTTACGTGACCAGGGGTGAGAAGGTTTCAGCTCATAAGCTGCCGCGCATGAATGCCAATGTGCGTGAAATGGTTGCTTATCTGCGCCAGCAGAACCCAAATATTTCGCGAAATCTGTTGCACCACTGGTGTGCCGACCCGCATGGCGCTACTGCGTTGCTACAGGTATGTGAAACACTGTGGGAGCAAGGTTGGAAGCAGGAGCAGGTCGATGAAGGGGCCCCTTGGTTGCCGGCCGTGAATGTATTGCTACTCAAGCTGATTGGGAATGCTACGGCATTCCTGCCGGATGAAGAGGATGAAATCACGAGTCATGTGATACTGAGCGTAGTTGGTGGCCTGTATATGCGGGCACTGCAGGCATTCTTGCGACACCACCTTGAAGGTATGGAAGAAAGCAGATACATCGCATACTCTGAATCAATTATTCTACCTACTACACCTATGGCTTTTCTCCATTATCAAGCGGATAGCTCTCTGCTGGCTGATGATAGCCGAATTATCCGTACATATGGTCTGGAGCCAGAAATTGTATCCCAGTTCCGCTTTTTGAAGGCCAGAGAGGGTATGAAAAATAAAAGTGACATATTGGTTTTGCTGGCGAGGGATAAATTAGGTGGATATTTATTGCGGCGAACCTGGGTGCGGCTGTCATTATGGAAGCTGGCTATACAGTCAGGGCATGGAGCATGGATGCGCTGGGTGATGGATGCTAAACGGATGGATCAGTTGCTGGCAGGGCAAAGTCGGCCAGGTGCAGCGTCAATTGATAATCTGAAATTATTCAGAAATGAGCCGGTTGCCGCCTGGCTACTGGCACAGATGGAAGGTGGACGAACACAGCAAAAAGCAGGCGAACCGTGGCTGGACGATGATATTACCCTGAAGGCACTCCAGGTCTTTGATGAGGACGTTAAAATGGAGATTGCCCGACGCAAGGCGGAGCATTCATGGAAGGATAAAATGCCTGAGATGGGCAGTAAAACGAAGGCACAACTCAGTAATAATTTGAGTGAAGGGCATAGATTACATAGTGCGCGCAGATCAGGTATTAACATACAACATGAAAAAGCCTGGAAAGATGGTGAACTGGTATTGATTCAATCTGATGTTACGAAGGCTTTACATTGCGGCAAAATTATTCCCCTTAACCACGGGTGTTTGCGCATAGAGTGGTCAGATTATCTGGCATACATGCATACGTTTTCTACTTCCGGCTCCAATGATTACCTTGCTACAGACTTTCTACCCGGAGTGCTGGCCATTATAGAAAAACATGATGGCCTGTTTCTGGATGAATGCTCGGCCTTTGGTTGCCTGCTTCGTGGCCCCGTGCTAAGTCTGCTAAATGTAGGTATCGAATTACGCCATAATATGTATGAGTGGCGTCTGAAAAAAAATATCAGGAAGGATGATGATGAGACGGGGAGCAATTTTCCTGCATTGTCGATGTGCCTGGATATTAGTGGCGAGTGGACTTATGCTGAGCAAACACACAAAAAGTTTGGTCAATTCAGGATGGCTTTTGCTCTGGCGGTGCCAAGGGTCAATGCCGGAGTGACTCGGGATGCCAGTGTTGGTAGGCTTATGGATGCGCGTGATAGTAAGCTGGGCCTTAAATCTATTGGCAGGGTGCGTGTCGAAACGGTGGCGAGCGGTACAGGTCAAACTGTACAAATGCTATACAACAGAGGGTTTGTTTTGACAGCTGAAGCTGTGACCGGTCTGGCAACGGTACTGGCTAATAAGGCCAGCATTAGAGATTTTAGCATGAATGAAGAACAGGCGAAAGATGTACTTGATGGTTATCGATTACCGCAGGCAGGTCTTGAGCTGCTTGTGATAAAACGAAATGGCCTTGAAAATGAACCGCCCTGGTTGTTGATGAAGGTAGGTAAGCCATGCCTGGCGGGTACGGATGTGAGTGTTTTTGAGCTGCTTGATACGGATTCAGACCCTGCGAAGCGGATTATCTTCCATGGCCTGAGTCAGTGGATGAATGAGTGTTAACAGAATCTGAACCTGCATTGAAACAAATGTTTTCCAGGGTTATTGCCCAATCATGGTTGAATCATCGTGATACCCCGGCACTTCCTGATCAATTGGCTGTAGGGTGGTCTGGCGGGGCAGATTCGACAGCTCTTTTGCTTGCTCTTCAGACTGCAGGGCATGAGGTGCATGCATGGCATGTGGATCATGCATGGCGCAAAACATCGGCTGATGAAGTCCTGCTCCTTGCAGAAAAGGCTGATAGTTGGGGGATTCCTTTTTCATCTTTCAGATTGGCATGTGTTCCTGAAGAAAACCGTGAGGCAAAAGCGCGCCATGCCCGTTTTGCGCAGTTTGAGGCATGGGCTGGACAGCAGGGGATCTCTACACTGTGCCTGGCACATCATCGTGATGATCAGGCTGAAACAGTTTGTATGCGCTTACTTCAGGGTGCTGGTGCTGGCGGATGTAGAGGTATGCAGCGGCAACGTATGCAGGGGACGTTACGAATCATGCGGCCCTTATTGCATGTGCCGGGTATGGAACTACGTATTGCATTGCGTCAGGCAGGTGTGAGCTGGCTGGAAGATACGAGCAATTCGGATATGGGAATCTGGCGTAACAGAGTTCGCCGTATCCTGTTCCCAGCTATTTGTCAGGCTGGAGTGCTTCCGGACGAACTTTTTTTGTGTTGGCAAATACAGGCTGAAAAGCTGGCTTGCCGACTGGAAGCCGCTGCCAACGAGGTGATGAGTAATGGAAATGTCAGTGTGTCGGAAAATCCGGAACATGCGACTAAACAGGCATCTTTGTGCTGGCAGAGCTGGGTTGCATGCGGTTCGGCGGTGCGAGCGCGAGTATTACAAAAAATGATGGTGCTGATATTTGGCGCAGGTGTGACTCCGGGCCGACGGCATATCCTTTTGGTTGAACAGTGGACGAATAAAAATGGGCGGGGCGGACTGGATTTGTCGCGCTGTCGTTTGCAGCGTAAGCGTGCAAACTTGCATCTGGAATCTGTGCGGGCAGGCTTCGCACCATAACAACCTGTTAGTAGCTTCATTAAATATTCATACAGTACAGGTAGTATTCTGGTATGAATACCAACCAGTGGTAAAGATGAGGAATTGAATTGATGAGTAAAAATTTATTATTGTGGCTGGTCATCGGCCTGACCATGATGAGTTTGTTTAATATGTTTTCGGCTCCGGGGCCAAAAGCGCAGAAAATGGCATATTCCACCTTTATTGATCAGGTGGATAGCGGTATGGTGGAGACAGCGACGATTAAGGATAATCAGATCGTGGGCCAGTATCGCGGTGCTTCCGGTGAGTTGAGCAACTTTGATGTCACGGTGCCAATGAATGATCCGAACCTGACTCAGCGTCTGCTTGATCAGCATGTGATGGTAAATGTAAGGGAAAAGGATGAGGTACCATTTCTCCTTTCAGTGTTAATATCCTGGTTCCCTATGCTGCTATTAATTGCCGTATGGGTATTTTTCATGCGTCAGATGCAGGGCGGCGGCAAGGGTGGTGCCATGGGATTTGGCAAAAGCCGGGCCAAACTGCTGAATGAAAATACCAACCGCATGACATTTGAAGATGTTGCCGGTTGTGATGAGGCCAAACAGGAAGTTACCGAGGTGATCGAGTTCCTGCGTGATCCGACGAAATTTACCCGCCTGGGCGGCAAGATCCCCAAGGGGGTGCTGCTGGTGGGCCCGCCGGGGACCGGCAAGACCTTGCTCGCCAAGGCGATTGCGGGTGAGGCGGAGGTCCCGTTTTTTACAATTTCCGGTTCTGATTTTGTCGAAATGTTCGTCGGTGTCGGTGCATCGCGCGTTCGGGATATGTTTGAGCAGGCCAAAAAGAATGCGCCATGCATTGTGTTTATGGATGAGATTGATGCCATGGGGCGTCATCGTGGCGCTGGTATTGGTGGCGGTAATGATGAACGTGAACAGACGCTGAATCAGTTGCTGGTGGAAATGGATGGTTTTGAGTCCAATGAGGGCGTAATTCTTATTGCGGCCACGAACCGGCCCGATGTGCTTGATCCGGCATTGCTCAGGCCGGGACGTTTTGACCGGCAGGTGGTGG
>JAJRTX010000068.1 GCA_021545665.1 Zetaproteobacteria bacterium | reverse complement strand
TTAAGCTCGATATATCAGATTCCGTCTTCATATGTTTGGCCAGCTCACTGGCCAACGCAACTAACTTTGGATCATGCCTTCCTTTCTTCTTCATAAATACTCCTGTCAGCATTATAGCTGTTTGAAATATTTACACAGTTGAATTTACAGTCTCCATAGGTCAGCATTCTGAGCAAGGATCACGTAACCTCTTGCTGAATATGTACTAGTGTACCCTTTCTCTGTAGCAAGCTTTTGCCCAGCTCTCTGACAAGCCTTATACCTCGGGTCTTCGAAACCATCCCAAGTCTTATGAGTTGATGATACACCTTCAAGGCTAGCCCGATCCTTAGCCATGTTGATAGAGCACGACTTGTATCCGATGAAAAGCGCTATAATGATAACTACTCCTACTATGTTAGCCGCCCAATCTGTCTTTTTCTTATTAAGAACTGGAGGTTTACTAGAGTCATACACTTTGTCTGGATTTGCTTTGGTGTATGCCTCATTGATTGTATCGATAGCGTCAGATCCACCCTCTACCAATTTATTGTAGATGATCTCAAGAGCTGCCTCCCGAGTATACCGAGCTTCGTCATATGACACTTTGAAAAAACCTACTATTGCACCTGGTTTGATTTCGAAGAATGGAGCATGTTCCGAGAATGAAAGCTTGTCTTTTATATGCTTATGGTGTCCTGCTAGTATTGTTATTTCGTTATCAGATATTTGGGAGTTAAAGCCTTCTTCGCAGAAGAGAGTAATGGAATCACCTTGGTTATCTTGTAACCCATTCCCATCTAAATCGTAAATGCCGCGCTCGAAAGTACCTCGTTCATGGCCGAAAGAAACAAAAATGAAATTCTTCTCATTATTAACTAAGTCTACCTTACCAACTCCATGTGTTTTACTGATTATTTTGTCATCTACTTCAAAAATATCCAAAACCCTTCCCCCTTGATATTTAAGCCATATCCAAAAACTACAGCAATATCTTTTTTCCTTTTTATTGTCCTATGACTGACCAAAGGCCAGTCCCGGTTAAAACCCCTACATTCCATGTGGGAGGATCAAAAATAAAAGTGCGTGCGGAGAACGTCTCCTTAAATAAAGCCGACTTCCAGTCGGCTTTTGAGAACCTACCAGCTTTAGCTGGTAGTGGTTCAGTATAACTATTCAACACCTTTTCAGAAGCAAGAATGGACAGTCAACTTCATGATATTTACCTTTCTCTGTACAGTTCTCTGGGGTGTTAGGTGGAAGGAGAACTAACCTATGACTTTGTAACAACTAACTTAAATGAGAGTGACAAATCACAGCCCCATTATCTCCCTCGAATCCCACGGAGTTCGAATGACTCTCTCTTACTGCCATTAGAAATAGCCATTTGAAGAGGGCCATTTCGAACATGGCGACCTAAAGGGTTAGGGAAAAACAAGAGGAATATCCATTCGTCTATTTACTGAGTACGGGTGTAGGTGATGCGGCTCCCTTTGATTTCAGTAATTTTCAGACTGATGCCTTTAAAGTCTATCTGCACTTCACCATTCTCAACTGGGTACTCCAGATACTGAGTGAATGCATCCCTAATTAAATTAGATCCAGTGAATTCGCGGTAGGTTACCTTCATCGTGTCCTTTGTCTTTCCTGAGTATATAAGCTCAAACCAGGTTCCACCTGTTCCCTGTACCTTGTTATAATACTTGATTGGGAATGGGTTGATGATCTTGTATACCTTATCCAACTCGGCTCCACGATAGACAGAGTCGATAACTTCATCCCCATCAGTATCCTTATAGCAAGTAAGAATTATTTCGTATGCACATGCTTCCTTTGCTGGATACTCCGATATAAGATAGTACATCTCTGTTCGATCTGAATTTATGTTGAGGGTCGCTTCTGTTCCATCAAACATCCCACCCGAAAAAGTAACCTTCACATTGGTTGGGATAACCATATATCGAGTTACTACTCTATCATCTTTGGTATAAAGTTTCTCTCCAATATTTATTGACGTGCTAACTCCTACCACTGGAGTGCTTACGTCCTGCGCTTCAGTCACAGTGGTCAATTTTGGGCCGCTTGCACAAGCTGTTAGTGATATGAGGGCGAGTACCGCCGTTGTCGTGATTGTCTTTCTCATTGGTTCCCCTTTTTATAATTAAGCCATCTCAAAACCACAGTAATTGCTTCTTACTATAGATTAAATACCGCCAGAATCAAGTA
Organism: Zetaproteobacteria bacterium; assembly: GCA_021545665.1. The sequence continues at coordinate 17,232 of JAJRTX010000068.1, read as the reverse complement.
AGAGTCTTTTCCAATATGAAATAAGTCTGGAATTGAAGTTGTTCTGTCCATCATATGGAGATGCTTATCCAGATGAAAATAATCGGGTCAGGCTTGACAATTGGGTGTATTGATTATGGCCGCAATCCTTTTGGCTTTTTGACCTAATGATTCATTTTCACTCATTCTTTGATGAAGCCTTCCGGCAGCCTGGCTAATAGCTGAAAGTTCGCACCCCATTTCTTCTGCCAATAAAGTGAGCGTTACGCCTTCCAACCCCTGAACAATGAATGCAGCCATGGCACGCGCTTCTGAGTGCAGTCTCCCCTTACCTTGCTCATACAGGACGGATTTATCAACCCCATATTCATTACAGACGGCTTCAATAATGCGTTGAAGCGAAGGCGGTTTAATCGTTCCAGCATAACCCGATGCGCTCAGCGCTCGCTCCGCAAAATGAACATCTCCCAAAACCTGTCCCAGATGCGAACCGATGTGAAACTCCTCCCGTCTGGCTTCACCGATGCCTTGATGAATCCAAAGCAAGAAATAGCACCCTTGCTTTGGATTCATCATTAGAAAAACGAGCAAGAATATCCTGCCGGTAAAGCCATGGGATTGTTACGTCTCCCAAATAAGCATGGTGGCTACGCCACTCATAATAATCTACTTTTTTGTACAGCCCGGCACGTATCAGGTTCAAATGAATATAACGTGTCAGTTCCAGCAAAGAGATAACTGTACCTGGCTTGACTTATGGGTATTTGATTCAATTAAGGCTAAGGGGGCGTTTCCCTTTTCCTTGAAGCAGTTATCAATCAAAAGGACAATGGAGTCTTAAAGCTGTTCTTTTCCACATCATTTCTTGGGGTAATCAAAATCAAGCAGGCGGGCATTGTTGTCCACATCGGACCAGTGATCGACTGAAAACTCAATTGTGATAACGCCACAGGTCGGCACGTTGCTGATAGCCGTATTTGTGAACTGGTTGGCCAGTTCGGTGATGCCCGGATTGTGTGCCAGCAACGCCAGCGTCTGGATATGATCTGCTGTTTGGCGAATCACAGACTTCATAGTTGAAGGACTGGCCATATATAACTTATCTTTCCATTCAATATCCGCAAAAGAAAAGCCAAGGGCCGGGGCCATAAGGCAGGCTGTAGCTTTTGCCCTGCAGGCCGTACTGACTGTAAATGCATCAGGTTGAATATTGTGTAATGCCAGTCTCTTCGCCATCACTGGCGCATCTCGTTTGCCACGGGCATTGAGTTCACGGTCAAAGTCTCTGGCACTGAGATCGCTCCAGTCTGATTTGGCATGGCGGATTAGAATCAACGTCTTCATACCATTTTTCTCCCTTGATCATGCATCTCTGTTTTTAGTTGCCCGCAGGCGGCGGATATGTCTTGTCCACGTGATTCACGCACAACCGCCACCATGCCTGCCGCAACCAGTATGGCGCGAAAAGCTAATACATCTGCATCTGACGGGCGTTTGTACAGCGATCCCGGATAAGGATTAAACGGCAGCAGGTTTACCGTGCAATCCATTCCCTGCAATAGCTGGCACAGGCGATGGGCATCCTGTGACGTATCGTTGATACCCGCCAGCAATACATATTCGATAAGCACCCGTTTATTCCCGCGTTTCGCGATATATTCACGAACAGCAGCCAGTAAATCAGTAATGGGGTATTTGCGGTTGATCGGGATGAGCTGGTCGCGAATGGCATCGGTTGTGGCATTGAGGGAAATAGCCAGATTGCAGGGTAGGTTCTCATTCATCATGCGTTTGATGCCCGGTATCAGACCGGAAGTGGAAAGCGTGACCCGGTTGGGCGAAAAAGCCATGCCTTTCGGATCGGTTACAATACGAACGAAGTGGGCCACCTGATCATAATTATGCAGCGGCTCACCCATGCCCATGAGCACCAGATTACGCACGTTTTTATCGCAGCTGTGCTGCCCCTCCATTACCTGAGCCACCATTTCAGCGGCACTGAGGTTTCGTGACAAGCCCGATGTTGCAGTCAGGCAGAAAGTGCAGCCGATGGCGCAACCTGCCTGCGTCGAAATGCACTGCGTTATTCTACCTTGTCCCGGTATCAGTACAGTTTCAACTTCTTTTCCATCGGGCATCTGAAGCAGCAACTTTTGAGTGCCGTCTGTTGACTGTTGATGGGCTATGCGCGCCACTTTCAGGTCGCTGGTCTGCTTGCAAAGATAATCCCGCAACACAGCCGGCAACGCAGGGATGGTTTCAATGTCAGTGTTGTAGTAACGGAAAATGGAGGCGCGAAGACGTTCGGCATGCACAGGCTTGGCACCTGCCTTCCGGCACAGCACAAACAGTTGCTCATGGCTCATGCCAAGCAGGTATTGGGGTTTATATTCTGTCATGGGGAAATAAAAAGCGCATGTGCAGAAGGCCTGCACATGCGCTGTAAATCGATGCTCAGCCCGGTCTTACTGGTAACCGCGTTTGGTCTTATTGGCGGCAACTTCCTCAGCGTTGGGCGGCTCATGATCAATCACCTCAGCCAGATCAAACTCATCGCGCCTGCTATCGCATAATTCATTCAGTGCAGTATCGGCTTCAAAGACATCCGGCACATCTTCTTCCGGAAAAATTGCTTCCCAGGGGCATTCCGGCTCACAGACAGCACAGTCAATACACTCTTCAGGCGAAATAAACAGCATATTGGGGGTGTCGTCTGATATTTCCTTGGGCTGATAGAAACAGTCGACAGGGCAAACTGCGACGCAGGCAGTATCCACGCAATCTTTGCAAAGCTGAGTGACGGTAAAAGTCATGTATGCACCTCATATTTCGTATTGGTGGCGCAGCATAACAAGTGCTGTTCTAGATTGCTACCGCCATTCATTCTCAATTTTTGTGTGGTTTTATGGGTTGAGACTTAGTTTTAGCCCGGCAGGCGGTTTACTGATACGTGAGCTCAGGCTGCCTGGTGTTTTTGACTGCCGCCATTCATATACACTGATGAAAGCCATGACCTGCTGCACATAACGGCGGGTTTCATTAAACGGGATGGCTTCAATCCAGGCTTCGGCTGATTCAAAAGGTGTGCGCTTTAGCCAGGTATTTACCCGGTGAGGACCGGCATTATATGCAGCTGCCGCAAGTGCCGGGTTGCCGCCAAAACGCTTTGTCATTTCTGATAAATATAAAGTACCAAGGCGAATATTTATTTCAGGAGAAAAGATATCCCCTTTCTTCAGTTTATATTTTTTAATGACACCGCGTGCAGTCCTGGGCATCAATTGCATTAGTCCCTGCGCTCCGGATCTGGAAACAGCCTGTTGGTTAAATGCCGATTCCTGTCTGATGATGCTCCAGATAAATGCCGGTTCCAGATCAGTCTGTTCAGATGCTTGTCTAACTTGCAGTTCAAACCCCATCGGAAAACGGCTGCTGAGGGCATTATTTTCACCTGCCCGGGATGCGGCCTGAATGGTGCGGTCATACCAGTCCCACGATGCAGCCAGGTGTGATGCCACTTTCCATTGTTCCAAGGATGCGTCGGCAAAGAACATTCCCCATTCACGACTGGCTTTGGATATTTTACCCAGTTGGAGCCATTCATGAGCCCGTTGCATGGCAGAACTCTGGCTGAGTTTTTTAGTTGCAGCATCAGACACTCTTATTTCAGAGGCATTGAAAATAAATGGAGCTTTTAGATATTCGGCACTCAGAAAACTATAATAACCGCGTCCTGCTGCCAATTTGGTAAATAATGGCAGGGCTGCCTGCTTATCGCCAAATGTTTCCAATGCCCGAGCTCGCCAGTAAATCCATCGGCTTTGCCGCTGTTCTGTAGCTGGCATTGCAGTAATGGCCATTTGCACTTTTTTCCAATCATGAAAGAGAACATACAACCGCGCCTGCCAGGCTCGTGTTTCTTCATTTTTCAGGATTTCAGGCAGGTCATCCAGCCAGACAGTTGCTACAGATAAATGTTGCTTGGCCGCACGCAGGGCGATACGCCTCTTCATTTTGAAAACAGCATTTGCGCCTATTTCTGCATTAGCCGTTTTATCCAGTTTCTGCAGAGTCTGCCAGGCGGCAAGTGCGTCGGAACGTGATATGCGTTTCAGGCCATCACTGAGTATCTTCCGTGCCAGTCTGGGCGGCATTTCCTTTTGCCAGCGATTTAGTGCTTTGACAGGATTATTTTGTATGGATTGCCAATAGTTGATCCACCCCTTTTCCTTTTTCGAAAGTGGTTTTGCCAGCTGTTTCACTTTGCGCCATTTTCCCTGTTTGGCATAAGTGGTAATGCGTTGCCAGCGGTCAGCGGTAGTGGGGTGGCCCAGCTTCTTCCATGCCTGAAACATGGGCTGACTGAAATCGGATATTCTTTTAGCCTGTTGCCAGCGTTTGGAAAATACTTCCAGAGCTTGTTTCTGTTCTCCCATGTGCCAGCGTAGAATCATGGCTATTTCAGGCAGACGGGATGCCATCCTGGGAAAATTATTGAAATGTTGAGCCATTTTCAGCCATTGCCCGCGTTGGGCTAAATTTTTCATCCACGCGATATGCAGGTTTCTGGCTTCCGGAATTTCTCTATGTTGCCGGAGTATTTCCTCAATGGCACTATCATTCTCATTGTCCAGCTGCTTGAAGGTAAACCAGATATCAAGGTAGGGTGTTAACGGGTACGAATTAAGCCCGCTTCTAAATTTATGGTATGTGTCCATATTGTTTTTTTTCAGAGCCTGGTGTGCCAGAGAAAACGATTCACGATCCTGTTCGATTGCGGCGGCCAATGTTGAGGGCATGAATAACAGTGCCCATATCAATACCGGAATTGCAGTAATCCGTGAAATTTGCATTTGCCAACCCCATCTCTGACAGGAATGTTTGTGGCAAGTATAGCAGCTTTAAATGAATGTTGACTATACTAATGTTCAGGCTTTATTTTAGTTTTCAGATTCGGGAGAGTAAAAGTTTAGTCTGCCTTATAAAAGGCCAGTTCTTCCACAATTTTGTCATGTCTGAAATGTTCATCGACAATGCGATCAATCGCTGCTTCACTCAAGTGGCAATACCAGACGCCATCCGGATGCACGACCAGAATCGGCCCTTCCATGCATACTTCCAGGCATCCCGCCCTGTTGACCCGAACGGCCGGGTTTTCGGCGACCTTCTCTTTCAGATAATTAAACAGTGGCAGGTTTTCGCCGCAGTTGTTTCCACAGCACATCAGCACATGATATGTATAGGGGGCCAGTGTCGGCTTGGGCATGGTTTAATCCTTCCAGCTTATTCGTTCGTTCACCACATCGCCGATGATCACAATTGATGGCGAGCGACCACGGATACTGCCATTGGCCGACTCTTGCAGCGTAGTGATAATCGTATTTTCCTTATCCAGCGTAGCAGCATGAATGATGGCAAGGGGTGTTTGCTGTGCAAGCCCGGCCTCAAGCAAACGTTCTGCAATTTGTTGCAGATTCTTCGCTCCCATATAGAAAACCAGAACCGGGAACGCGTCCACCAATGCCTTCCAGTCCATGCGACTCTTGGCACTTGCTTCATGGCCAGTGAGAAAGGCCAGCGTAGCATTGACCGAACGATCTGTGATCGGAATGCCCGCCATGGCAGGAGCGGCCAGGCCTGCTGTAATGCCAGGAATCACCCGGAAGCGGATAGAGGCGGCAGCCAGTGCGCGCGTCTCTTCGCCACCGCGTCCGAAGACAAACGGATCGCCACCTTTGAGACGTACCACCCGCTTTTCCCGGTGGGCCAGATCAATCAATGTTTCACAGATGTCATGCTGGCTTGCCGAAGGTCGCCCGCCGCGTTTGCCGGCCTCAATCAATTCAGTGCCGATTGCAGCCATGTTCAGCACCTCTTCAGAAACCAGGGCATCATGAACAATCACATCACAATCGCCGATCAATTTTGCCGCTGCCAGCGTCAACAGGCTTGCATCGCCCGGACCTGCTCCGACCAGTGCCACTTCGCCAGCAAGCAGCGGCGTATCCAAACTCCTCATTTGAACCTCTCCCTTGTATTCATCTTCTCAAACAGTCCGCTATTAAGGCGGGCATGGCTTCATGCGCAGCCAGTACCGGCCCCAATGTGATTTGCGGTGATTTCGTCTGATCAACCGAATCCAGAACCTTATCCAGCGTGCGCCCCTCAAACAGTAATATCGGTTGCAGAGTGAGCTGTTTCATATTGTCCTGCTGCCAAAACTCCAGCACAGCCTTGATGGAGGGCTCGGCATGCAGGGCTGCAATGGCCACTTTCGAACAACGTTTGCTTTGCTTATACAACTCGGTGGCAAGTTTTTCGAAACCTGAAAAGCTGTAAATCACAAACAAAGCATTCACCCGCCTTGTTTCCACAGTCACCAGATCATATGCCATTTCAACAATACGCGCCGCCTGATTTTCCAGTGGCGGCAACATTTCACAGCCTGAAGCATGAATGAGCTGCGAAGCATTCACCCGCACATGCCTTCCGGCACCCAGAAACAACGGCATTACCCGCGCGCCCCTGGGCAGAGACTTTTTACTCAGAAATGATGTGCCAACCTGCTCACCCAGTATTTCGGAAGCCTTGTCAGCCAATTGCCTGACCTGATCGCCATGCCGGGTATCAGGTGAACCATGTGCCAGTAGAATATTCATCAGAATTCGAAACCTAACGCAGCTAAAATTACAGTCATCATTTTCGCCATAGGCGAGCTACCAGAGTTATTATGATTTTCTGCATACAACAGGTCATGTGCAAATCTTCTCACTGTTTCCTATCCAGGCCAAGCGCATCCCACAGAAAGCCAAAATCAAATGCCGCCTCCTGTTCTTCCCTGTTCTCAAACTCCTTGAGCAAAGCAACAACGACTTTCCTGCCACTATCAGTATTGACAGCATCTCTTGGCGTTTTTCCGTTCAAAGCAGGCAATGACTCATCCGCCCAATTGGCGTAGTGCTTTCGCTTGTAGTCGTGAACAAGCTGCTGCTGCAAAGCCTCGGGAATATCGCTATCTGTCTTGGGTGGTGTTCCGTCCTGATGCTGCATCAAGGCCATCGGATCACTGATTTCCCGAGTCAGATGAGCAACCGAATTTCCGGTCACCCTGTCAAACCAGAGCTTCTGCATATTGGCTGCCGCGATACTGCGGGTAAACAGTTCGAGGCGATCTTTTTTGTCGCTTATATTGATCGCAAGCAGCGAGCGCAGCATCTCATTCTTCAGCATCCGCACCCGGTTCCACCCCTGCTTTTGATCTCCCTCCACATCATCCTCGGCTGCCAATTGAGCCCCAAGCAAGGCCCAGTCATTCACCCGGTAATGTTCGGTAATAAACACCATCGCCTCGCCTGTGGCAGCATCTATCATATTTGGCATGGGAGGCGGCGCTGCTAACAGCTTCAACCAGTGGTTGGCGATGGCCAGTGCATACATTTCGTCTTTGTGTTCGATAAACTTATCGTTACGCATCCACTCCAGGGTTGTCACCACTTTATCCAACGAATGGCGAGGTATATCGAAGATGGCACCGGACAGTTCAAGGTGGTCGCCTTTATCCATGATACGTGCCGCCCACACACCCCATTGATGCGCATGCCGGGAACCGGAACGCTCACGCACCCACATATCAGCTATATCCTTATTCATCAGATCATGCAGTAAAACGCCCTCGCCAGCATGCACTTCCCGAATCTCATAGAGGCGTAACGGCCTGTCTCGCAGTTGTTGTAGATATTGCCGTTGACCCGAAGTCATCAATGCACCACCAACGCCAAGCACCATATCCATGACAAACTGTTTTTTTCCATCATGCCGGAAGCGGCCATCAGCCAGCAGATATTCAAACATATTGGTTTCATGCATTTGCTGCATTTCAGGTTCCAGTTTTTGAATCGCCTCATATTCTGCATCTGATAAATCGCCAAACCAGACTTCATCAATCCATCGCTTCACCGCATGGCGGTGCTTCCGGTTCAACCAGTCCAGCGCCCGCGTTACCGCGCCGTCGCTTGAAGCTTCCGCATCCTTATGTTGAGCAATACGCTCTTTTTTCAAACAGCACTGCTTGTATTTTCTACCCGATCCGCAGGGGCAGGGATCATTGCGCCCAATCCTGCTCATACTTTCGATACCGATGTTGCTGTATTCATCATGATTTCTCTAAATTGATTCTTAAACAACACTTTTCTCCAAGCTTTTATTCCATCTCATCCACTGGATTCAATCCATTCAAAGCCTTTTTGTATTTAAAGCATCTTCCAGTGTCTGTTCGCTTTACTCAGGACGCATGCTTATGCGCCCCTTTTATAAAACAACACGCCAACACGCTCAATGTGAGCGACCAAATCAGGGCTACTAATATTATCAAAAATAGAAAGGTCAAACTGGTATGGTAAAGGTAATTCATCCAATTCATCGGCAATCGAGGATAAAAGTGAGAACTCAAGGCCTTCGCCCTTCATACTGAAATCAATATCTGAGCCAACCTTATAATTCCCCTTGGCACGAGAACCATACAACACCACGCTTTCCACCTCAGAATGAGCAGAAAACACTTGGCGAATTTGATCAATAGTTGATTGGCCTAAGCCAAATTGTTTAGCCATTCAGAGCCTCAGTCATAGGCTGTAAACGTTCACGCAAGGCCATAAACGCCTTATAGTAACCTTTGGCTATCGCCTGAGTAATTTCTTTGATGACAGCTTCATCATAGGCGTGTGATGTCTGGTTGCGGCTTTTAATCATTGCCATCCATATTAAGCCATCTTCCTCACTATCGCCTAAAAGGTTCTGTTTAAATGCTTCCTTAATTGCGCCACGAGAACCAATTATTCCGCTGATGCCTTGCGCTTCAAGCAAGTCTTTCAACACATTCCAGGCCAGCTCAAAGGTGTATTCAAATGATTTCACCAAGCCTTGCTCTTCCAACTCATTCAGAGAATCACGTTCCATAAATTTGGTAAGCTGGTCCAATGCCTTAGTATAATTATTAAAACGCTGAACCCAGCGGATGTCTTTGTTACTCATCATTATTCTCCATCATATTTCATCCTTATATCCAAAACCATACCACTTTTTGAGATAACTCAAGCCCTTATGTCAGAAACTTCACAAACACCTGCTGGAGAAAAACTTACCAAAGAAACAAAAAAGGGGCTGAGAATCCGCGAATCAAGCTCCGACCCCTCTTCCCCCCCTAATAGTAGATCGCCGATGATTTAGAAGTTGCAAGTAAACAGAGCCTCGGTTGTTGGCCGCCGCATATTTGACTTTCCCGCTAACACACTATGCCTGCTCACTTGCGTATAGCTGCCAAAATCTGAATACAACGAACGAATACATTCATGATCTGCATTTGTTGCAAGTATGAACGCCCCCCGTTCTTTCGCAGCTAGTAATGCTGCATGCAATCGCTCTTGGTCTTTCCATCCAAAAATCGTTTCATTGTATTTTATGAAATTATTATTGTTGTGTTTAACAGTATAGGGGGGATCAACAAATACAAAGTCGCCTTCTTTGGCCATCGCAATGGTCGATTCAAAGTCAGAAACTCTTATTGTCGCATTTTTAAGTAGTCTTGCTATTTCGGGGAAATTATCCGTATCCATACAAACAGCCGTTTTTGTTCCTATTGGAACATTAAATGTACCTTTCAAATTGACGCGATAAAGGCCATTCCAACAGGTTCGATTCAGGTAAATAAACCGAGCTGCACGCTCAACAACACTGTCTGGTAATTTAGCTCGAACTGAATAAAAATATTCTTTGCAATGGAATTCGTGATGCAATGACAACAACGGTTCTAATTCTGCATGGTTATTTTTAATAACCTCATAAACCTCAATCAAATCACCGTTAAGGTCAGATAAAATGGCTGTCTCGGGTTTGAGGTGAAAAAATAGTGCAGCTCCGCCAAGGAACGGCTCTATATAATTATTGAAAGCTCTTGGGATTTGTAATTCATTAGAGTTTGCCAACCATCTTTTCCCTCCCGCCCACTTAAGAAAAGGCAACTGGATTTTAGAAACCATATCCTCAGAACGACTCATTCTGAAAGCTCTAAGTCTTCTAGTTGAAGGATCCCTTCTTCATATTTTGTTTCAAACTCAGGATAAATATAGTCCAAATATTCGAAATCAGCAGCTTTATATACTCGTTTCTCAGTTGCATGAGCTGGGATTCTTCTTAGCTCATTGATTTGTTCCATCCATTTTAAATTTTTTGCAAACCCTTTTTCCCCAGGTTCTGGAATATCAAACACCGATTTAAATAATGTCCAATGCTGTTTCTTTTCTACAATTTTTTTGTAATCAATAAAATCCAAATAATGCTCGAGTTCCAATCTATCATCTGGATCAACCTCCAACGATTTCCTATACGCATTTGTCTTCATGTCGGGGTCAGTTAAACCATCTTCCCAGTAACGGGTTCCAAATTTCTTTCTGAATAAAGCGAAAATGTAATGCTGCACTTTAATATTAAGTTCCTTCAATCTTTCATCAGCAATTCGAATGTTTTCTTCTGACTGTTCCAATTCCCAGTTTTTCATTCCTTCAGGATTAAAATCAGGAAAATCTTGCTGTACAATATTGCAAAGTCGATAATAGTATTCAGGCGGCCCACCTGAACCCGGAGTAACTTTAAACTTTTGCTCCATATCAGCTGATGTTGATTTTGTTAGAACATTCAAAACTGGTTGCAAATATATTTTTATTTCATGAATAATTTCGACAGGTTCCAACTCTTTAGGGTCCAGTCTTTTTTGAGACACCATAAACTCAATCAGACTCATCAATAACCGTAAATAAGCTTGAATAGCAACGTTAATACACAAATAGTTTGAGCGACCAGCTTCCCAGTGTGAAAATCCACGTTCCCTAATAATAGAAAAATATTGATTAATCGCAGTTCTTGCTCGATCAAGAGTAAGTGTGTCATTTGCACCTGTGAATGGCCCAGGATCATACATCTTATTATGCTGTAAAGATCTACCAATCAAACCCGACCTTCTTAGGCCATTTTTAATCTCTGGAATGGTTAAACATGTGGTATCAGATCCTTTAATGCCTTGTTGTGTCACTCGATTATAGAAAGGCTCCCCAACATCTAAATTCAAAACCCCAATTAATCTTGCACCTATTGATCCAATACGTTCCGAAGGAATTGCCGACCCCCACTTCAGCTCACCTTCAAGATCATCAAGAAGTGTCTTAGGAACAGACTTCTGCTCATGGTTAATTGTAACAAATAAATTGGCCTCCTCTTCTTTCTTCAATCCTTCAAAAGCAACCACCATAATATTTTGGTCTTGGAATTTTTCTGCTAAGTGAGCATACCCATATAGTCGATGCTGCCCATCAACAACCCAAGCAGACCTGTATGTGTCAGGAAGATATAAGTGCCCATAGGTTGCTCCTGCCAGATCATCTTTTTTAACAATATCAAACCGACTCTTCTTGATAAAGTTGACCAATAAATTTGTTGGAAAAAACCCACCGTCTTCAATGAACTTTCCAATTTTCTTCATGCGCGCTTTGCTTACAAGTCGCTGATAAGCAGGTGCTCCCTCTGGATCATTTAAAGATCGATGATTAACGAAAGCGATTTTTAATAAATGCCTTGGAGTCGTTACAAAGCTGTAAAAAACTTTCCCCCCAAGCTTTCCGCGAACAGCAGGGACAGCCTTATCTTTTAACTCAGGAATTCGTTGTCCCTGTAAAAATTCCGCAAGAAATTGGTACCGAGCAGCTGAACCTAAATGGTCTGCAATTTGCCCATAGTATCTTAGCTCTCTTTCAGTAGCGATCTGAATACCAAGTCCCTTTGCTCGTTCTCTATCAGGAGCCGACCAAATAATATTTTCTGTCGCAAACAACCAAATTATTTTTGGCTTGAAGTTTTTCCCATAATGATTCCTTATCGCAAGAGAAATTGGCCTCTTTAAACTACCAAACTCTTCAATGTCTTTTTGAAGGCTTCTTCTTTTTAGCTCATTTGATGCCTTGCACTCAACAATAATTATGGTCTCATCATCCTGCGCAAAAACATCAACTTGCTTTTCAAGTGAGTTCGCGCCTCTTCTTTCAATTGCGACTTTAAAATCTCTTCCTTTATTCATGGCAGGATAGCCCAATCGGAATAATAGAACCCAAAGTCGATTTTCAAGACGTTCATCTATTGACTTAGGCTTCTTTAAACGAGTCTTAAACTTAAGCTCTTGATCGAATTCCCAGCCTTCCATCAAATACTCATCGACCAATTCTTTGCCAACAGAAACAGTATCAAAAAGTTTTGATCTTCTTCTATACTCAGATAGTAACTCCGAAGTTTCAGTTAACAATTGATACAACTTTTCATTACCCATTTATTTCCCCATTGCCTCGAAAGGAATCAATATATGTATAATGATAGACACTTATCTCATTTTTCCAAGTATCCTGATTCACCAGATCAGAACTCGATGCCTTGCGTTGCGGGAATATCGACTTCGTAGGCGTGCTTGATCTTTTTCATTTCGGTGACGGTATCGGCGGCTTCAATGACTTCAGCAGGCGCATCGCGACCGGTCAGGATCAGGTGCATCCATGACGGTTTTTCCTCACGAATGAAGCTGGCAATCTCTTCGCCGGAAATCCAGCCGTAGGATGCGCAGTAGTTGATTTCGTCGAAGACCAGCAGATCGAACTCTTCCGAGCGTACCCTTTCCTTACACAGTTCCCAGATTCCCCGGCTGGTTTTGATGTCCTGCTCGGGATTTTTTGTGTTCCAGGTAAAACCGTCACCGGGCGCATGCCATTCGATATTATCGAACTTCTTTGCAGCTCTCTCTTCGCCAGTTTTCCATTTTCCCTTGATAAACTGGATGACGCATACCTTCATGCCCCAACCGGCGGCGCGGAAAACCATGCCAAAGGCCGACGATGATTTGCCCTTGCCCTCGCCGGTATGCACCAGAACAACACCCTGCCGTTTTTCGCGTCTTTTCACCATTCCCCTCCATAATCCGGCAGCAGGGAATCATCCTGTAACGGCACCTGAAATACAGTCTGTAGTCGTTCTTTCGTCAGCAACAAAGTTGCTTCACCTGTTTGTAGAGTTCCCATAGTTTCGAACAATACCACATCATGAGCAATTGCCATGGCCTGCTGAATATCATGTAGAACCACCACGATGGCACGGCCATCTCTGGCCTGATCTCTTAACATGCTCAGGCATGTCATCTGATGACGTAAATCCAGGTGCGCGGTTGGTTCATCGAGCAGCCAGAAGGGGCAATCGCGCAACATCAGCGCGGCTAATTCCACGCGCTGGCGCTCGCCACTGGAAAGCTTGCCCAAGTTGCGATCCAGCAGATATTCAATTTCCATGGCTGCTGATGGTTGCTTGATATCTGCTTCATTCGTATTCCCGGCAGCCAGTTGCAGGCGCTGAGCCACAGTCAAACCAAATTCGGTAGGCGGCAAATCGCCCTGCCAGGCAATCAGTCCGGCAATGTCCTGCCTTGAATATGCATCCAGCTCCTTACCCTCTATGACTATGCGGCCTGAATAAGAAATTAAACCGGCCATGGCAAGCAACAGGCTGGATTTGCCGACGCCATTGGGGCCCATAATCACGGTAATGTGACCCGGCTGAACATCCAGATTCAGACCATGCAATAATTCACGTTCGCCCCGGCTGATATGCAGGCTCTCAATTGATAGTGTATGCATCAGCTTCTTTTCAACAACAGCCATAAAAATACCGGCACGCCGATAATGGCGGTAAGAATACCGACCGGCAGTTCAGCCGGGGCAATCACTGTGCGGGCAGCGGCATCGGCCAACACCAGCAGCAGGCCGCCACCGATGGCTGAGGCAGGTAACACCATTTTATGCAGCGAACCGAACAGCAGGCGCATCAGATGTGGAATTACCAGCCCGACAAAACCAATGGTGCCGGCCGCCGTTACGGCCAGCGCTGTAACCGCTGAAGCGAGCAGCAGTAAGCGTTGGCGGAGACGCTTAACATCCACACCCAATGCTTCGGCATGGCGTTCGCCGAGCAGAAGTTTATCCAGTGCGCTTGAGAGCAGCAGACCACAGCTCAAGGCGGTGACCCATGCCAGCAGAAGTACGGGAATGGGAAGGTCGGAATGGGAAAGGTCACCCATCATCCATGAAAAAGCGCGGAACAAACCCTGTTCTGGCAAAAGCGCCAAAAGCAGGGCCAGCACTGCCGACCAGAAGGCCGCCAACACCACGCCGGCCAGTAACATGCGATTTGGTCCCAGATGTGAAAAAAACATCACGATAACAATGCCGATCCAGGCACCTGCAGATGCACCTGCCGACATGGCCCATGCCGATTCAGGCATGAACATCAGGCCGGTGACCGCGCCTGCTGAAGCTGAGCCTGCCACCCCCAACACATAAGGTTCGGCCAGCGGGTTACCGAGCAACACCTGAAACCATGCTCCGGCCAGAGCCAGCAGGCCACCGACTGCAAAGGCGGTGAGCAGGCGCGGAAAACGCAGTTCCCATAGAATGGTACTCTCCAGAGCATCGCCAGCAGTAAACGGATTAATCCACTGTTCTCCGGCTGCCAGCCCCAACAACAGACAGGCGGCGACGGCAATTGCCAGCACAAACCATCGCGTCACTAAAGCAAGCCAACAGCGAGCAGCATAGCACACTCGCAATATTCAATACCGGCACCGAGGCAATCGCCGCTCATGCCGTTCAGCCGCCACTTCAAATAGAACCGCCACAATAGCAGGCTGGCAATGGCTGTGGTGGCAAACAGGAAAGAGATTATTAACATGCTCAGAGCAAATAAAGTCAGTCCCCAGAGCCAGATTGTATTTTCCGGCACTTGCCAGGAGAAAGATTCACCACTGCCCGCTGCGATTGGTTCAAGTGTCTTTGACCAGAAGACCGCACCCAGTCGTGTCCAGGCAGGAATCAGTAATAATACCCACAGATTAACCTCAGCTGATTCCACAACCCATGCCACAGCCACCAGCTTGGTGATCAGAATAGCAACGATGGCAACCACTCCGAATGTGCCGATATGTGGATCTTTCATCACAGTATGGAAACGTTCCGGATCGCGGTGTGCGGCACCAAGTGCATCGGCCAGATCGGCGGCACCATCCAGATGCAGAGCGCCGGTGATGCCGATCCAGACCAGTATGACCAGCAAGGCGGCCAGCCAATAATTGGCATTTAAACCAAGCATCGCAGCTGCAATGAGTAGCAAACCAATGACAAGGCCAACCAGAGGGAACCATATAGCAGAGGAAGAGAGTTCCTCTTTTTTGAAATCGGTAAGCTCCGGCATCGGCAACCGGGTCAGGAATTGAAAAGCCAGAATCAATCGGCGCACTGGGCGCCCCGATTCATAAATAACAGACGTGGTTGATGACCTTTAAGTATGGATACCCGACTCCACGATGCATAAGGCAAATCCAGACGCCACAGCGAACTCATCGGCATTTTCAGGATATGTGCAAACAGCACGCGAATGACGCCGCCATGTGCAACCAGCAGACGGTGATTGCCAACATCGGTCTCTAGCCATGTTGTCCAGCAGTCGATTGCGCGACCAGCAAAGGCATCAAAAGCCTCGCCTCCGGGTGGTTGAACACCGACCGGTGATAACCAGAATTGCTGTAATAGCGGCCCGTGCTCCGCTTCCAGTTGTTCAAAACCGAGGCCCTCCCAATCACCGAAGTTTAATTCACGCATATCATCAAGTGTGATCAGATTGACTTGTTGTTTGGCACTCAGCTCTTCGGCAAAACATTTGCAACGTAACATCGGGGAAGTAGCAATATGATCCACCTTCTCCATCGCAGTTGAAACAGCGCGCATCTGCCGCCAACCCTGTTCAGAAAGCGCAATATCCGTGCTGCCGCGAAAGGCCCAGCTATCCGCAGCCACTTGACCGTGGCGCAGCAGGTCGATAATGATCGGTTCAGCCATCTTTGTCGGTAACTCCAGCGCTTTCAAACGTTGCCATTTCATTATGCAGGGCAATGGCCGACTGCAATAGCGGCACCACCAGCGCTGCCCCCGAGCCTTCTCCAAGCCGCATTTCGAAATCAATCAGTGCGGAAAGTCCCAGCGCATCCAGTGCCAGTGCATGGCCGTTTTCGTGTGAAATATGGCTGGCCAGCATCCAGTCGCAAACTGCCGGTTCAATTTCTTTTGCGGCAAGAGCTGCAGCTGAAGCAATAAAGCCATCGATCAGAACCGGCACACCGGACTCAGCCGCTTGCAAATAAAACCCTGCCATGGCGGCAATCTCCAAGCCTCCAAGCTCCTGTAATACCTGAGCATCGACTGTTCCTGATATGCGTTGTAACGCCTTGGTAACCACATCCACTTTCAGCTTGCGACCAGCATCATCGACACCTGTTCCGAAACCAACCACAGTGTCAGCAGAAGCATCAACCAGCCTGCAAATAATACAGGCTGAAGCGGTGGTATTGCCGATGCCCATGTCACCGGCAATCAGCAGGTTAGCGCCATTGTTCATGGCTGCTTTCGCCTCTGCTCTGCCGACCTCAATAGCGGCAGCACATTCGGCTTCACTCATGGCCGCTTCGTGTAGCAGGTTGGCTGTGCCGGGCCTGACTTTATGATGCTCAATCCCTCCCAACTCAGACATATCGCTGATAACACCGACATCAACAACGGAAAGACTTGCTCCGCATTGCCGTGCCAGCACATTAATGGCCGCACCGCCACGCGCAAAATTCTTCACCATCTCGCCGGTCACCACAGACGGAAAAGCGGAAACGCCCTCATCGCAAACGCCGTGATCACCGGCAAACACAGTAATATGCGGCTTCAATGTATCAGGCGGCATCTTGCCCTGACGGGCAGCGAACCAGCAGGCAACATCCTCCAGTCGCCCCAGCGCTCCGCGCGGTTTGGTCAGATTATCCTGATGGCCCCTCGCCTGTTGTTCGATCTCAATATTTACGACAGCTACAGTCACCCTTTCTCCCCTTTTAAACAGATCGGCAATCCTGCCGCAACAAACTCTACGCGATCAGCAAGCGCTGCAAGCCGCTGGTTCAGCCGCCCCTGCGCATCGCGGAAAATGCGCCCTTCCGGGTTTTCGGGAACCAGCCCCATACCCACTTCGTTGGCAACCAGAATCACATGGCCTGCAAGTATCGGCAGCAGTTCACACAAAGAGTCCACTTCGCCTTCGATATTTTTTTCGGCATAGATCAGATTAGATAACCAGAGGGTGAGG
>JAJRTX010000067.1 GCA_021545665.1 Zetaproteobacteria bacterium | reverse complement strand
GGAGCGGGGTAACTTACGCAGCGTAAGCTAGTTCTACGTCGTCGTTTGCAATTATATGCAAGTGCCAGCTTTTTACGGGACCAACAACCCGGCATGCCCCACAGGGTTCAGTATCTTCGTCGAAGCCAATTCGCCCCCAAGAAAGGCGTATTCTATACTTTACTAACACCAACACAAATAAAATCATATGCAGCGAATCGCTGGGCGATCAGTCCGCAAGGCGCATCGGTGCGGGTATAGCTTGAGCTATGGCAAGCCGGTGCAACGCTGTGGATGACTGCCCAACGGCTCACCCGGAGGGAGCCCCACAGGCGGCCCGACTCAGCGTTACGATGCTTGGCAAGGGAAGCACCATTGCCCCTTGTACACCGTGCCTTGATTCAAACCACCTGTGGGACTCTGCATGTGGTTTTATTTGTGTTGGTGTTAGTACTACAAGCTACCGGACAAGCCTTGTGCAATAAAACCAAGAACAAACAATGCGCCGACCCAGTGAGATTGAAGGAAAAAACCAAACCCATACTCTTCACCGTCGCGTATTAAGCGCCAGCACAACACCAGCTGAAAAACCAGAGCCAGTCCCCAGCCACTCACCACCCAGACTCCTCCATGCAGAAAAGCCACAATACCTAACAATAACAGTGTAACCAAGCCCAGTCCGGCAATCGTATTCACAGCCTTTTCAGCCAGCCAGATGGCCGTTGATTTTACTCCTATTTTTATATCATCGGCACGATCTGCCAGAGCATAGGCAGTATCATAGGATAAGGACCAGCAGATATTGGCCAGAAACAGCAACCAGGGAATTGGCGAGTTTAAAACTGCGCCAGTTTCAGCCGCCCAGGCCATCACTGCGCCCCAGCCGAATGCCATGCCCAGCCAGACCTGCGGAAAATCCGTATATCGTTTGAGAAAAGGATAGAAACCGGCCAGTATGGCTCCAATGATTGCAAGTTCGATAACCAGTAATGATGTCAAAGACACCAACGCCAAAGCAGCGATCATCATCAACACAAAACCTGTTAATGCCGCCCCCGGTGCCACCTTGCCTGCGGCAATTGGACGCAATCTGGTACGTTCAACATGCGGATCAAATTTACGATCAGCAAAATCGTTAATCACACAACCCGCAGAGCGCATCAGCAACACGCCAGCAATAAAAACAACAAGATTTCTAAGTTCCGGCTGACCTCCTGATGCCGCTAGCAAGCCCCACATCGTTGGCCACAACAGTAACCAGTAACCAACAGGGCGATCCACTCGCATCAACTGTAACCAGTCAGAAAATGTGCCGACAGGAGAAAAACGCATAATCGGGTCAATAACGACGGCTTGCGCCTTCAATTCGTTGCCAGACAAACGGATGAAAAACTTCAACCACCAGAGCACGGGTTCCCGATTCGGAGCGCAGCACAGAGCGACGCGCCCAGCGCCCGGCATAAGTGTTTTCAGTATTTAACTGTACCACACTCAAATCGGAGCGTGCCAGGAAAAGGCCTCGATCCAGCAGCAGATTCCCCAAAGGGCGTTTCCCTTCCTGTAATTGTTGCATCAGATCAGTCGGCAAAGTATCAAGCGGTAACACCGATTCCGCATCAAACATGACCGACCCTCGATACATTAACGAAACCTGCCGCCTGAGTGCTGGTTCACCTGTTGCGCCGTTCAGCATGCCCGCTTCATCCGAATGTACAATATCAATATATTGATCATGCAAACGAACCTCAAGTCGCATGCCGAAGCGCCTTTCAAACAGACGGGTCAATGAACCGGTGATAGTCAAAATCGTAGCGGTATCACGATTGACGCCAACATCCTCCGCTTTCCAGTGTCGCACCAACTGCCATTGCTGTGATTCCAGGCTACCAAAGAACATGCGCGCATCATGGGGTAAGAAGGTATCGGGTCAAGCCCATTCCCGAATATCACTTGCGCCAGAACCGGAAATCAGGCCAAATTCCGCCATGATCTGCCGTCTTTGTCTCGAACAGCAACTGCAGGTTGGTAGCCCTGTTACCCTGCCACCTGATCAAGCTCATTATTTACGGCAGGTGATGCGCCTTCAGGCCGGTGATCCGGTGATCCTGTTTAATGGCTGTGGTGGTGAATATTTGAGCCATATCGAGCAACTGACCAAAACACATACTCAGTGCATGATTGATTCTTTTACCGATATCAGTCGTGAATTAAGCTATAAACTACACATTGTACAAGCAGCTTGCCGCAGTGAAAAGATCGAAAGCGTATTGCAAAAAGCAACCGAGTTAGGTGCTGCCAGTTTTCATATTGTGCGTAGCGAACGTTCCTCGCTTCAACTTAGTGGCAACAAGCGAAAGAAACGGCTGGAGCGTTGGCAGAAAATTATCACTGAGGCGGTAGAACAAAGTGGCCGCACGCAGATTCCCGAGCTAACATGGCACGATTCACTGTTATCCTTATCCGGCAGTGGGCTCTCTCTCGTGTTACACCCGCATAAAACGATAGATTGGAGTGAAATAAAACCGGAGTTGATCACCTCCCCTGACATAACACTGGCCATTGGGCCGGAAGGCGGCTGGAGCGCCAGAGATCTGGGAAAATTTACAAAGCTTCACTTCCAGCCTATGAATTTTGGAACACGAATTTTGCGCACTGAAACCGCTGCACCTGCTCTCCTTGCAGCCATTCAGGCCATCCGAAATAATTAGGGTTGTTTCCATTCATGTCCTAGCCGCTAATATGCGCCACTAATCTTGACAAGACAGGCCGATGTAGCTCAGTTGGTAGAGCATCTCACTCGTAATGAGAAGGTCTCCGGTTCGATTCCGGACATCGGCTCCATACATTATTAATGTGCCTACATAAAAAAGCCACCCTTGAAAGGGTGGCTTTTGAAATGGAAGGGCTTTTCAGTATTTAAAAAATGGAAGAAACAAATCCCAGGATTCCAACAACTGCTGCAACCATTACAACTGTAGACATGTTGCTGCCGTCTTGCCTTTGCAGCCTGGGGTTATCATTTGGCTTGGTCATATCTAATCTCCTTGGATGTGATCTGATCGCAATTCTATCGACATCCTTATAAGTGATGATGTGAGGAAAATCACAAGCAACGAAATTAGCCTGACATAAATTATGTTCAGGGAGTCATTCTTTGACTCAATAAAGCTCTCATATTGCCTCGTTTCAGAAAAGTGATTTGAGGCACAGAATAAAGATAGTTTGTCACTCATCATCGACTCAGGAGTCTGTCGGACTTATGAGAAATCTACTCGGCAAGCTGCTCCTGCGTTGCTCTACCTTCTGTATCCATGCAGTCGTGTGGGCAAGGGGCGGACTCCTGGTAATAAATCACTTGGAGGGATACAAAATGATTGAACACGATATGATAATTGCAACGCTGGCGTTAGCGATATTTTTTAGTGGCAGGTTGGCGCTGAGTTCAAACTAATAGTCTTTGCTGATCGCCACATTTTTTATGGAAGTCCAAGGCCAAGCAACTACTGAAGCCTGCGGGATAAGGTAAGCAAATCCTGCCAGCTGCGCTGCTTTTGCTGTGGCGCACGCAATAAATAGGCCGGATGATAGGTCACCCAAACAGGGATTCCGTTATAATCATGCCAGTGACCACGTAATGAACCCAGCGTAGCATCCGTTTGCAATACGGTTTGAGCTGCAACTTTCCCCAACAGGCAGATAACTTTTGGTGCCAATATTTCAAGCTGCTGCTCAAACCAGAGATTACACGCCTGCACTTCTTCTACATGCGGATTTCTGTTGTTGGGTGGACGACATTTGATCGTATTCATGATGTAAACCTGCTCACGATCCAAACCTATACCGCCAAGCATGCGATCCAGCAACTGCCCTGCACGACCCACAAACGGTTCACCTTTTATATCCTCATCCCTTCCCGGAGCTTCGCCAATAAATACCACATCAGCATGAGGATTCCCGACACCAAAAACCACCCTGTTTCGGGTTTTAGCCAATCCACATAAGTGACAATCTGATGCTGTCACGGATAACTCATTCAAACTTTTTGACTCAGGGAGATTGGTTTTATGGCTAATTCTGCCGATATCGACTGGATCTTGCTCGGAACAGGCAATTGAAACCGGCGTGTGTACACCGATTTCCCTTAAATATGTATTCAGGAACTGATCAGGCAAGAGATAGCACAAACTTACAGAATAATTAGCCAAGCAGCGTATCAACTGCGGTGTGTGCTCCAAAATATACAGGAACACGCTGATGCAATGCTTCCGGTTTGATATCCAGAACCGCAATATCCTTACTCATGGCTTTGCCCCCAGCCTGCTCCATAATAAAGCCCATCGGAATCGCTTCATACAACAGACGCAGCTTGCCCGTCGTATTTTTAGCATCCGCCGGATAAAGAAAGATGCCACCTTTAAGAACTGTACGATGCATATCTGCTACCATCGCACCAACATAGCGCATACCCAGACCAGATTTATTTTTGAGCCGATCCAGATTGACTCCCATATTATCCAGCCACTGATCAGAGTTGGCTTCATTTACCGAGTAATAACCGCCCGTTGCCGGAATCTTCATATCGGCATGGCTTAATTCAAAACGCGCATTGGCCGGATTAAAAGTATAGCCGTTTACCCCCGCCCCAACAGAGCAAACCAGCATGGTTGAAGGCCCGTATAAAACATAACCGGCGGCAATCACATCACGACCGGACTGAAGAGTATCCGAAACATGCGGGCGTTCGGAGTTAGCTGTCTTGCGTTTAACAATGGAGAAAATTGTGCCGACCGGGCCATCCACATCCAGATTGGATGAACCATCCAGAGGATCAACAAGAACGAGGTAATCAGCATGGGCATATTCATCAATAACAAGCAATTCTTCCTGCTCTTCAGAACCAACAGCACAGATAAAGCCGGTTGAGCGCATTTCTGCAAGAAAGATTTCATCGGAAAGGATATCAAGCATCTGCTGCTGCTCGCCCTGAACATTTTCGCTGCCGGTCTGTCCCAGCACACCACGGAATACTGCACCTCGCAACACAGCTGCAATCTCAATAGCCGCTCGTCCGACACCCTGAACAATAGGCATCATAACAGCTCCATTGCTGCCCTGTTTGGCAATGCTGTTCAATGTTGTTGGCATAATCCCTCCTGTTTTAATCCGCCCGAAGCGACAAAAATCGCGTGTATGCTAACCAAACAAGTCCATTAACACAAAAAATATACCTCTTTATCTGGAGACGGGATAAAATCAGGTTGTTAGCATAATTTCATCAAGGCTGAGACTAAACCACTACCGGCTGATGCCGGTAGGTTTCCTTTCGGAGTGTAACTCCAAATACTGAAGTATGATGTCATCAGTAATATTTCCGCTGGTGGTCGAAAAATACCCTCGCGCCCAGAACCGTCTTCCCCAGTAG
>JAJRTX010000066.1 GCA_021545665.1 Zetaproteobacteria bacterium | reverse complement strand
ATTTAACTCAGGAAGTTTCAGCTTGGGTAAAAGATAGAAATGCGATCAAAAGTGAAATGAACTGGCGTTTCACTGTTCAGGATGCAAGAGTTAAATTGAAACACCTGTACCCGACCTTATAATATAGACTGTGTACTAGTGTGGTTATTTATATCACGTAACCTTGCCCTGCTGACACTGGCAGCGGCTATTTCCGCTTTTATTTATCCGCCTGCCTTCCTGATTTTCAAGGACTATTTTCTCTATTTCTTTGCCACCACCATGCTGGCGCTCGGCATCGTACTCAAACCTGAAGAGGCGCGCTCAGCCCTTAATAAACCTTCCACAATTGTTCTGGGCGTTTGTACTCAGTATTCAGTCATGCCGCTGCTTGGTTTTTCTGCTGCATCGCTGGCTGTCTGGCAAGGCGTATCTCCGACATTGGCGCTGGGTTTTATCATAGTCGGCTGTGCTCCGGGGGCCATGGCCAGCAATGTTATCACCTATCTGGCCGGTGGTGCGGTCGCCTTTTCCATCGCTATGACCATGCTGGCCACCATCTTATCACCGTTGCTAACGCCCACGCTGGTTGAATTATTCGGCAATGCTTTCATGGATATTCCGTTCTGGCCCATGATGCAAACCATTGTTCTTACTGTGGTTTCTCCGCTGGCGCTGGGCATGTTGCTGCGCAGGCTTCTGGGTTCATTGCTGCCCAAAGTGGAACCCATAGCTCCGGGAATTGCTGCCATCGCCATTATCATTATCTGTTCTTATGCCGTGGCCGCAAATCATGATCGCATTGCTGAAACACCAACGCTGGTGATCGGCCTTGTCGTGCTGCTCAATGCACTGGGTTATTTGCTTGGCTGGATGGCCGGAACTTTCTTTAACTTTGATTTATCCTACAAAATTACCATGGCCATTGAAATCGGCATGCAGAATGCAGGGCTTGGCGTAGCTCTGGCTTTGAAGCATTTTTCACCCGAAACCGCCCTGCCCGGTGCCCTGTTTGCCGTCTGGTGCATCCTCACTGCAGCAGGCATGACGCGCTGGCTGCATAAACGCTCCGAACCACTGACTGCTGTTGTATATTCCACCCGGGTATAGCCGGAACCAAACAGAAAACCCTTGAACCACAGAGCATACAGAGAAAATTAAATGCGAGACATTTAAAAATTTTGCATTTCTCTGTGCCCTTTATGGTAATTCCTGATTCATCTTACATTGACTTTAGGGGTAAGCGTCCAAAAAAATCAGCGATCTGCCACCGGAATATAGCTTTGACCATTTTTGCCGGTATAAATCTGGTTAGGTCGGTAAATCCGTCCGTGACCGAGTTGTTCCTTCCAGTGCGCCAGCCAGCCGGCTACGCGGGAAACTGCAAAAACCGGTGTGAACAAATCAGTTGGAATACCAATCTTGCGATAAACAATCCCGGAATAGAAATCAACATTCGGACACACTCCCTTGGCACCCAGCGTGCGCCTGGATAAATCTTCAATATGGCGGGCTATTTCATAAGTCGGGTCAGAACCTCTTTTGTCAGTGAGTTCGACATATAATTTCTGTAGCAGAACAGCTCTCGGATCTTTGATTTTGTATACACGATGGCCGAGACCTGAAATTTTTTCTTTATTTTCCAGCTTGGAATTCAGGTACTCCTCAACCCTGTCCACTGAACCAATCTCATCCAGCATATTTAATACGTCTTCATTGGCGCCGCCATGAAGCGGGCCCGACAATGCACCAATAGCAGCGCTAACTGCGGTATAAGGATCAGCGTAGGTTGAAGCTATGACCAGAGCCGCAAATGTACTGGCATTCATTGTATGCTCGGCATGAACGATCAGGGCTACATCCATAATCCGCTCGACCAGGGCATCAGGCTCATCTCCGGTCAGCATATAATAAAAATTAGCCGCATGTGAAAGGTCATCACGCGGTGCGATGGGGTCATCACCATGTCGCATCCGAGCATGAGCAGCAACCAGAGTGGGAAGTTTTGAGATCAAATTGACACAGACCTGATGTGTAGTTGCTTCATCCAGGCCACCATCCGGATTGTGAGGGAAGGGATAGTACATGCCCAGTGCTGCCACAGTTGATTGCAAAGAGTCCATCGGATGTGCCGATTCCGGAAAACATTTCATCATATCACGAAGGCGGAACTTGATACGGCGATGATGCCTTAACTGATTGTCGAAAACTGCCAGTTCCTCTTTCTTGGGCAAATTCCCGTAAAGCAATAGCCAGGCTGTCTCTTCAAATGAAGACCGCTCCGCCAGCTCTTCAATATCAATGCCGCGATATTCCAGATATCCACGTTCGCCATCAATGGAAGAAACAGCGGATTCCACCACCGGAATTCCTGCCAACCCGGGAGAATAACACTGATTTCTTGAAGCTGTTTCCGGTTCTTTCTCTGCCATATTTAATCATCTCCTGAATGAATGGACACTATCAACATGTCCCTTCTAATTTATTTATTAAACCATCCTGTATAATCATCTACTCACTGCCCGGTTATCAGGCTCCTTAGATAAGCTCAGATGATCTTTTGTCTACAAAACCCGAATAAGCTAACAGATCACCATAAATATTTCCTTTTCAGCTACTTTTGAGACCTGAGCCAAGAGGATGGCTGCGATTAACCAGATCATGCAAACGCGTTCGACTCACATGGGTATAAATCTCGGTTGTAGTCACATTGGCATGCCCAAGCAACATCTGCACAGCTCGTAAATCAGCCCCATGGTTGAGCAGATGCGTAGCAAACGCATGGCGAAGCGTATGTGGTGATGGCAAGGGGGTAATGCCGACTTTACCGGCGTAGAGTTTGATCCGCTGCCAAAAGTTCTGTCGACTCATCGCTTTACCCGCCCTCCCGGCAAAAAAATAAGGCCCCGCAGGTCTGGATGGGCGAACTGCCAACCATGCAACCAGCCAGTGGCCAGCCTCACTGCCAAAAGGAATAAGTCGCTCTTTATCACCTTTACCAACCACACGCACCAGACCGGCAGCCAGATCGACCTGTGACAGAGTGAGATTGACCAGCTCACTGACTCGCAACCCCGTAGCATACAGCACTTCGAGCATACAACGATCACGAAGGCCTATCTGCGTGGTCACATCTGGCGTAAGAAGCAGCGCTTCAACATCCTGCTCGCTCAATAATTTTGGCAATGGACGGCTTTTACGCAAGCGGGGTAAATGCCTGGCAGGATGATCTTCGCGAATACCCTGATCCTGCAAATAGTTGAACCAGGTTGAAAGTGCACAACGGCGACGCTGAATTGTACTTTCCTTCATGCCCCGCCGATTTAAAGCGCCAAGATATTTTAAAATGACAGTTGAATTTGCCTGCATAAGACCAGAGCCAGAGCGGCACAAAAAAACCTCTGCATCCAGCAAGTCTGAACGATATGATTCTGTTGTCCTTGGCGACCAGCCACGCAACATAGATAACCGCTGCAATAGACCAGTAATCACCTCTTCCCTGTTTTTGGTCTGTGTCATGATCCGCACAAGTATAATCAGATACCTCGGAGATGACTAACGATCAGCATTCAACCATATCAGTACCACTATTTCCTAGAGTTGACAGCCCTTCACCTCACCCTATAGTTCGGCCTCCCTGACGCGGGGTGGAGCAGTGGTAGCTCGTCGGGCTCATAACCCGAAGGTCGTTGGTTCAAATCCAGCCCCCGCAACCAAACACACAAAGGGCTCGCAGCTAATCACTGCGGGCCCTTTTTCTTTGCATGTGTCATATTTGTGTCGTAATTATCCAATTGATGGGTGCTATTCAAGTTTGTGAAGATCAATAACTAAACCACTACCGGCTGATGCCGGTAGGTTTCCTTTCGGAGTGTAACTCCAAATACTGAAGTATGATGTCGTCAGTAATATTTCCGCTGGTGGTCGAAAAATACCCTCGCGCCCAGAACCGTCTT
>JAJRTX010000065.1 GCA_021545665.1 Zetaproteobacteria bacterium | reverse complement strand
CGACAAACTGGTCTGTTATTTTCTGAATGCGATCATGTTCGCGTTTGCTTTCATCCTCTGAAAGATTGTCATCTTTCAGTTGGTTTTTAGTATCTTCATTGGCATCTCGCCGAATATTACGAACCGCAACCTTGGCCATTTCACCAGTGGCTTTCACCTGCTTAACCAGTTCTTTACGACGCTCTTCTGTCAATTCCGGCAGCACAATACGTACCAGTTCACCATCATTGCTGGGTGTCAGACCCAGATCAGATTTCAAAATCGCTTTTTCGACATCACCCAGAATCGATTTGTCCCAGGGCGAAATCACCAACATCCGCGGTTCCGGCACCGAAATGTTACCAACCTGTGACATCGGCACTTCAGAGCCATAGTAAGAGACCCGTACATGATCAAGCAAAGCCGCATTGGCACGCCCTGTCCGAATCGTCGCCAGCTCTGATTTTAGTGCCACGATTGACTTTTGCATCCTGGATTCTATAGCATCAGACATGTCAGTCCTCCCGAACTATTGTTCCGATCCCCTGACCAAACACAACTTTCAGCATCTGACCAGGAGTTGTCACATCAAAAACAACAATCGGCATTTGATTATCACGGCAAAGCGACATTGCAGTTGCATCCATAACACCCAGACGTCTGGTTAGTGCCTCAGTAAATGTCAATGTGTCATAGCGCTTTGCATCGGTATGCTTGGCTGGATCTGCGGTATAAACACCATCAACTTTGGTGCCCTTCAATACAGCATCAGCCTGAATTTCCATAGCTCGCAAGCTGGCTGCGGTATCTGTGGTAAAATATGGATTGCCGGTTCCGGCAGCAAAAATGAGAATACGCCCCTTTTCCAGATGACGAACTGCACGGCGACGAATATAAGGCTCAGCCACTTCCTTGACCTGTAATGCTGAAATCACGCGAACATCGGCACCCTGGCGTTCAATAGCATCCTGTAAGGCAATGCCATTCATCATAGTCGCCAGCATACCCATGTAGTCAGCACTGGCCCGATCCATCCCCGATGCCGTACCCATATTACCACGAAAAATATTGCCGCCACCAATCACTATGGCCAGCTCGACACCTGCCTGTTGTACTTCAATAAGCTCTTTAGCCAGACGATTAATGGTATCAGGGTCAATACCAAAAGCAGTATCACCCATCAACACTTCGCCGGAAAGCTTGAGCAGCACTCTTTTGTATAATGAGTGAGGCTCGCTTCCAGACGAGTTTTGATTCATACCGATTAAACGCCCTGAACCTGAGCTGCAACTTCAGCAGCAAAGTCATCTTCTCTTTTCTCAATCCCTTCACCAAGCTGGAATCGATGCATGGCAACGACTTTAGCTGCACCCAGTGCCTTACCAACTTTCTGATCCGTATCCATGACAAAATCC
The DNA here is from genome assembly GCA_021545665.1 of Zetaproteobacteria bacterium. The sequence goes on along the minus strand of JAJRTX010000065.1, from coordinate 14,676 downwards.
TGCTCCAGAAGACAAATTTCGGAATAGAATTTGTTCATCTGACCCGTAACAATCTTATCCACAATAGCTTCCGGTTTACCGCTGGCAATAGCGCGTTCAGACAATACTGCACGTTCCCGTTCAACCAATCCTGCATCCACTTCATCACGACTGATGAAATTGGGATTGGCAGCGGCAACGTGCATGGCAATGCCTCGTGCCAGGTCTGCATCGGCATCACCTTCGATACCGACAAGTACGCCGATTTTCCCCACACCGTGAACATAAACAGCAGCTATGCCATCCACATCAACACGCTCAAAACGTCTAATGTTCATATTTTCGCCTATGGTAGAAATCAGTTGAGACAAAGCCTGCGCTACCGTCTGTTCAGAATCAAAATCCAGCGCCTTCAATGCTTCAATATCGGCAGGATTATGACTGATAATTAACCGGGCAATTGCATTCACAAAACTGACAAACTGATCGTTCTTACTGACAAAATCAGTTTCAGCATTGACTTCAAGCACCACACCTACCTTGCCTGCTGACACAGAAACCACAATGCCCTCAGCGGCTATCCGACCAGCTTTCTTTGAAGCCGCCGACAAACCCTTCTTACGCAGGAAATCCATAGCAACTTCTATATCGCCACCTGTTTCAGTCAGTGCTTTTTTACAATCCATCATGCCTGCGCCACTCATTTCACGCAGTTTCTTTACTTCTGCAGCCGTAATCTGGCTCATTCCATTTCTCCATTGTAATCGTCTTTTTTCCTAACCATTTTTAGTTCACTGCTAAAAGGTATCGTCTACTTATACTATTTAACCTCTGCGGCTTCGATCTTGTCCACTGGGACAGCCATGGCTTCAACTACATCATCACCATCTTCGGCATTCTCAAGCCGCCATGATTCAGTACCTTCGAGCAGAGCATCAGACATCTTGCTGCAAAACAGGCGCACGGCACGAATCGCATCATCGTTACCCGGCACAATATAATCAATTCCAGATGGGTTACAGTTGGAATCAACTACAGCAACAACAGGAATACCCAGTTTCTGAGCTTCTTTTACAGCCAGCTCTTCCTTGCGCACATCAATGACAAACAGACAGTCAGGCAACTCATTCATTTCCTTAATGCCGCCAAGTGAACGCTCAAGTTTATCCAGCTGACGCTGTAAGTGCAGAGCTTCTTTCTTGGTCAACAGCTCAAAAACGCCCTCTTCTTTCTGTCGCTGTAAATCCTTCATTTTGCGCACTGACTGCTGCACCGTGGCAAAGTTAGTCAGTGTGCCACCCAGCCAGCGGTGATTCACATAAAACTGGCCGGCACGGGATGATTCTTCTTTTACAGCATCACGGGCCTGACGTTTGGTGCCGACGAACAGAACACGACCTCCAGCCATAGCCAGTTCACGCATAAACGAATAGCTCTCATTGGCCATGCGTAGTGTTTTTTGCAGATCAATAATATGAATGCCATTTCGTTGTCCAAAAATATAGGGAGCCATTTTTGGATTCCAGCGGCGGGTCTGGTGACCAAAGTGAACACCTGCTTCCAGCAGTTGTTTCATAGTAAATTGAGACATTTAAGTCCTCCGATTGTTTTCCTTCCACGGTCTGCCACCCATAACACTTAAAAATAAGAAGTATGGGCACAATGGATCAGTCCGTGTGCGAATTTCACCCTTTCGAGTGGGCGCGCTTTCTAACGAAAATACTATAAAATAGCAAGCTGGATGAGCGGGCATTTCTACTTTGCATTGATAACCGGATGAGTTGACAGCTGAATCAGTGTGGAATGGCAATGCCGATCAGAAACGTTGCACTACCCATAATCAACGGGCCGATCACTTTCTGTAATACACCGGTAACAAGCAGCAGTATCACAATCATAAAACCAAATGGCTCCAGGCGGGAGAGCTGGTAGGAAGCCGGGCCCGGCAACAGCCCCATAGCCACTCTACCCCCATCCAGAGGTGGTAACGGCAACAGGTTAAAAATGCACAATACCATATTAATTATAATGGATGCCTGACACATCATGGCTAAGGGTTGAATTATCCAACTTGCTGAAGCCGGCAAGCTTGTGGCCAACATCAACAACAGCGCTGAAGCCAAAGCAAGTAGCAGGTTGGTTACAGGCCCGGCCAGAGCCACCCAGATCATATCCTGTTTTGGCCTTCTCAATTTACGAAAGTTGATGGGGACGGGTTTGGCATAACCAAACAGGAATGGCGAACCCATAACCAGTAGAGCGATCGGAATCAGGATTGTTCCAATCGGATCGATATGTTTGATGGGGTTCAGAGTCAGGCGGCCCATCCAGCGGGCTGTATCATCACCCAGCTTGTCAGCTACCCAGCCATGCGCCACTTCATGCAGAACAATAGCAAACAGAACAGGCAAGGCCCAAATGCTGATACCCCGAATAATTCCATCAATATCCATCATGTAACTCCCGTGAATATGAAACAAATAATACGCGTTAAGCCAGTTTCATTGCCGACAACAATAGCATGTTTTCTCTAACACACAGGTTAAAATCATTATCAGGGCATATTCTTTAATCGAATACGTTAATATCGGGCATATGCATCACCCTTTCATATCCACAGCCACATGTACGTTTTATCAGGGGAAATCTGGATACTGTTCCACTAGTATCCAGCCCCGTAGAAAAGCATACTATCAGCGAGCTCTGGCGGGATGTCTCGCAAGGCACACTAGTACAGGACAGAATCCCAGGCGGCATACTTCATGATTCGAGCACTACTTCTACTTGTTTTCTCAGCCATGGCATGGTTTGTCTGGCAGCAACCGGTAAGCGCACCTGTTCCCGAAACCGTGCGCCGCAGTATCCCCGACTTACCCCTTCAGCCAATTCATACCCTGACAGAAAATATTGCAAAACCTGCTGAACAAAAGTCTGATGGGCTGTGGAGGGTTATAACCCGGCGGGTTATTACGTCTTCAGCAGCCAGAGCGCTAAGCCTGAGTTTAAAGCAATTAAGCCTCGAACCGATCATGTTTACAGGCAGGGAAGCTGTCGAAATGCATACTTTCGACGATCCGTTTCTATTCAATACTTATGAAAAAGCTATTCTGACAAAAGACAACTGGCTAAGAAATAATATTGAAGCCACCGTCATTAAAACCGATGACGGGCTTTTTATAGTTGATCTTGGACGTTTCTTCCAGATCGAATATGCTGAGGCTATGCAGGAAAGGCTTAAGAAAACTGGTAAGCCCTATCGTTATCAGCGTCGTAGTGTACCTATTCCCACCTGGCGCTTCACCTTTGCAGCCAGCGATAAACAGCAAGCCGAAATCATTTGGAAACAATTACAATCTTCAGGCATCAGTATGCCTGTTTTGATGCCTGAAAGCGCCTTTCAGGAAACATATGCCGACCGGAAAGAAGAACCTCTGTTATAATTCAAGCGTGAATAAGTGAGGAAAAACGGTCAAATAAATAGTCGGCATCCTGTGGGCCGGGGCTGGCTTCCGGATGGTATTGCACTGAAAAAATCGGTTTATCTTTGACACGCAAACCTTCGACTGTGCCATCAAACAGTGAGCGATGGGTGATCTCCACATGTTCCGGAACATCCTCATCAGAAACTGCAAATCCATGATTCTGGCTGGTAATCTCAATCTTGCCCGTGGTTTCATCCCTGACCGGGTGATTGCCACCTCGATGGCCGAATTTCAGCTTGAATGTAGAAAGCCCAAGAGCCTGACTCAACAACTGGTGCCCCATACAGATGCCAAAGATCGGGGTGTCTGCCTCCAGTAACTGGCGAATCGTTCTCACTGCATAATCCACTGCTGCCGGGTCACCCGGGCCGTTGGAGAGAAAGATGCCGTCCGGTTGCATAGCCAGCACATTATCAGCCGATGTTGAGGCTGGTACAATACTGACTTTTAAACCATGGTCAGAGAGTTTGCGGAAAATATTACGCTTACATCCAAAATCAAAAGCCACCACATGTTTCAGTGTTTCCGGTTCCCGATATGCTGCCGTATCGAGATCATAAGAGCCCCGGCTCCAGCTCGTTTGTTCCACACAACTAACCTGGCCGACCAGATCACGCCCTTCCAGACCAGCCCATGCTTTAGCCATGGTAACGGCATCTTCTTCAGACAAGCTATTGGAAGCTATAACACCATTCTGTGTCCCGTTATCGCGCAAATGGCGAACCAGCGCCCGCGTATCAATTCCGGCAATACCGACCACGTTGTTATCTATCAGCCATGAATGTAAATCACCTTCGGCCCGGTAATTGGAAGTGATACGGGTTGGTACGCGAACAATACATCCACGCACTGATATGGAAGCGGATTCCATATCATCCTGATTGATGCCGACATTACCTATATGCGGATAGGTAAAGGTAATAATCTGATCGGTATAGGAAGGATCGGTAAGGATTTCCTGATAGCCGGTCATCGAAGTGTTGAAACAGATCTCACCAACTGTATTGCCGATAGCACCGAACGCCTCTCCTCTGAAAATATGCCCATCAGCCAGTGCCAATATTGCCTCTGCCATTACTTCGATCACCTCACACTCAGTCGCGGCGCAGATTACGTAAATCCTGCACTAAAGTCGATGCCGAATTGTGTTTAAAGACCCGAATCCATTTTCAGAAATGTATAGGTAAATCCGTTCAGAGTGGCCATATAACCATACAGGACATTTGCATTCTGTGGTTGAAAACTCGGATTTCACCAGCCTGATTCAGATCTTTGAATTACTGTATTTATTTGCCTCGCACCACTTCTTTCATGACAAAACAGTAGTATCGCGTAGCATTCTCGGCCTATGACTATCCCTGTCGCTATTCTCGGAGCTACCGGTTACACCGGAGCCGAATTGATTCGGTTGCTTGATAACCATCCTGATTTTCAGGTGGTACACCTTGGTGCCCATTCGCAAGCGGGCAAACTCGCAGCTGATGTTTTGCCGGGCTGTGCAGGTGCGACAGGTACAATGACACTGGCCGCTTCCGATTCAGTTTTGCCGGGTAAGGTGGAGCTGGTATTTACGGCACTACCGCATGGCGCAGCAGCAAACAGTGTTAAACAGGCTCTGGATGGTGGTAAAAGAGTCGTCGATCTATCCGCCGATTTCCGGCATCAGTCAGCTGCCACGTACAAAACAGCCTATGGCATTGATCACCCCCATACCAGTCTCTTTGCCGAGGTTGTTTACGGACTGACAGAATTCGCCCGGCAGAAAGTCACAAATGCCCGGCTGGTTGCCAATCCGGGCTGCTACCCGACATCCACACTGCTGCCGCTTGTACCCTTGTTGAAAGCGGGCGTTCTTGAAACAGAAAATATTATCGTCGATTCCAAATCGGGCACCTCCGGCGCAGGCAGAAGCGCCAAAACAGATCTGCTTTATTGTGAAATAAATGAATCGGTCAAGGCTTATGGTCTGCCCCGGCACAGGCATGTTTGGGAAATGGAAGAGTGGGCAGAGGCTTTTGGCGGCGATGCAATACAGATTCGTTTTGTCCCCCATATACTACCAATGACACGAGGTATGCTGACAACGCTGCATTTGTCGGGAGAGTCAGTGGAAAGCTGGCATGGCATCCTGAGTACAGCATTTGCAGATGAGCCGTTTGTACAGCTATTGCCTGAAGGCAGGCTGCCCTCGACAGCCGCTGTGAAAGGAAGTAACCGGTGTGATATTGGAGTTGCCGTACTGGGAAAACAACAAATCGTCATCGTCAGCTGCATTGATAATCTAATCAAAGGTGCGGCGGGTCAGGCCGTACAGAACGCCAATGTTATGTTCGGACTGGATGAAACGACGGGTCTGTCTGCACATGCTGTCTGGCCCTGATTTCAGCGCCGAAATACTCCCGATAACAACGAACTCAATAGAATTCAATCATGAAAAAATTTGCGAGGTACTGACATGATCCGTAATTATATGCACTGGCAACCTGAAATTGCCGACTCGGCTTTTATTGTCGATTCCGCAGATATTATCGGTCGTGTTCGCATCGGGGAAGAATCCAGCATCTGGTTTCAAAGTGTTCTTCGCGGTGATGTGCACGATATCATTATCGGCGATCGCTCTAATATCCAGGATCACTGCATGCTGCATACCAGCGAGGGAGTTTCTCCCTGCATCGTAGGCAATGAAGTCACAGTTGGGCACCGGGTACTGTTACATAGTTGTGAAATTCAGGATCGCTGCCTTGTCGGCATGGGTTCGATTGTCATGGATCAGGCTGTGCTGGAAGAAGGTTGTTTCCTGGCAGCTGGTTCTCTGGTCACAGCACGAAAAATCTTACGTGGTGGTTATCTCTATGCTGGCAGGCCTGCCCGAGTCAAGCGCGAACTGACGGATGAGGAAAAAGAACATCTGGCCTACTCGGCCACGCACTATATTGATGTTTTTAAAAATTATCTGAAACAACCATGAATACAGTGCCAAATCAAAACCCCGGTATTTTCTGAGCCGTTAATCCATGCGTTTCGCAGCCATTGATATCGGATCAAATACCTTTCGCCTGATGATCGCCGAACCATCACAGAACAAACAGGGCACACCATGGCAAACCATTCATTACACCCACCGCATTACGCGTCTGGGTGAAGGCCTGCATCATAGCGGAAGGCTTTCTGATACCGGGATGTCCCGTGCTTTACAGGTTTTAATCGAATTTTCCGCTCTGTTACAACGCTTCGATGTCCCCCCTGCCCAAACACTGGCTGCTGCCACTGCAGCCGTGCGCGAAGCAGAGAACGGCATCCGGTTTAAAGACCGGGTTAAAGCTGAAACCGGCATCGACATTAATATTTTCGCAGCAGAACTGGAAGCAGCCACCTCCCTTAACGGTGCCCGTGCAGTTCTAAATCCCGCCACCGGAAATGATATGCTGTTATTTGATATTGGCGGCGGCAGCACTGAATTTATCCGCACTCAATTGGGTGTGCAACACGATGCTAGCAGTCGGAAACTCGGCGTCCTCCGCCTCGTTGAAACCCATCTGCATTCTGATCCGCCATCATCTCAGGATTATCAGACTATGATAAACGCAGCATCGGAACATCTTGAAATGGTAGAACGCCAATGGATAAACCAACAGCCGCCAAAACATCTGGTTGGCACGGCTGGCACAGTTACAACACTGGCTGCCACAGAGCTTGATCTGTTTCCCTATAATGCCAGTGCTATTAATAACTACCACATAAGCAAAAACACTTTCTTTTCATTGCGGGATCGTCTGCTGACTTTGAGTCATGAAGAGCGGCTGAAAATCCGAACTATAGAAGCAGGGCGCGAGGATCTCATCATTGCCGGACTAGCCATTATTGAAGCAGTCTTGGAGCGCTGGCATTACGATGAACTGGTTACCGTCGATGCAGGTATGCTGGAAGGGGTCTGGCTTAGAGCCAGTCAACCAAAATAAGTGTCCGCCCGGTTCTGGGTTGCATCCATGGCTTGCTGGGCACGGGCACGGGCATCATCCATATCATCATCAGGAGATACTGATACCGGATCGCCAAATACAAATACACCTCTGGAAAATGGCTGTGGAATATAAAATCTATCCCATGAATTGATTCGCCAGTGACGTTTTGTAGCGTAACAGATCGGCACAAAAGCCAGCTCTGTTTTCATCGCCAGTCGCATGGTTCCTCGCTTGAGTGTCTCACGCGGACCTTTCGGACCATCGGGTGTAATACCTAGATGTCTGTTTTCCTCTTTAACCGCTTTGATCATATGACGCATGGCTTTGGTGCCGCCACGGGTAGATGAGCCGCGAATGGTATCAATACCCAGTAAATTTATGGCATCGGCAATAAAACTGCCGTCCCGGTGGTCAGAAATCAGCATATAACCCGGCCAGTCCTTACAGGCTGTACGCGGCATCATCAGCAGGCGAGCATGCCACCAGGCATAGAGATAACGCTCTTTCTGTCCCGGCTGATATGCATTGCCAACAACTTCCCAGCGGATACTTTTAAGAAAAAACAGGTAAACCAGCTTGATGAGTCGCGGAACTAACCAGACAATAAACCGGTTTTGCAGCCGTTTCTTTTTTTTCAACTGACTGCTGAACCAGGGTTGGCTGTAACATTATCTTTTGCAGCCTCTACCACATCTGCTGCATGGCTTTCAAATTGCAGATGGTACAGTTCAGAATACAAGCCGCCTTCAGCCATTAGATCAGCATGCCGTCCCATCTGAATAACATGTCCATCATCAAGCACAATAATTCTGTCTGCATGACAAATTGTACTCAATCTGTGCGCAATAACGATCACCGTACGCCCCTCCATCAACCTGTCGATCGCCTGTTGAACTAACCGTTCGGACTCAGTATCCAGAGCACTCGTCGCTTCATCAAGAATCAGAATCGGGGCATCTTTAAGTAAGGCTCTGGCCATCGACAGACGCTGTCGCTGACCACCAGAGAGAATCGCACCGCGTTCGCCAACAATAGTATCATAACCCTGTGGCAGTTTTATTATGAACTCATGGGCATTGGCAGCACGGGCAATAATTTCAACTTTTTCCCGATCAATTTCATCATGCCCATAAGCGATATTATTGAGTACCGTATCATTGAACAGGATAATCTCCTGCGTCACCAGAGCTATCTGATTGCGTAACGATTGCTGCGTCACTTCGCGGACATCAAACCCGTCAATCAGCACCCTGCCTGCTGTTGCATCAATAAATCGTGGCACCAGGTTGGCCAGCGATGTTTTTCCAGCGCCACTGCGTCCAACAAGTGCTACAACCTCGCCCCTTTTGACATCAAAGTTGACGTCGCTGAGTACAGGCCTGCTAGTGCCGGGATACTGTAAAGCCAGTTCTTCAAACTGGATATTTTGTGCGAATGGAGGAAGTTCTTCAGCATGCTCGGCATCCTGCACGGAAACATTCTCGTCCAGCACCTCAAATAAACGTTCAGCTGCAGCCAGCCCCTGCTGAATATCATTATTGGCTCGGGTGAGTCGCTTCACCGGTTCGTAGAGCATAATGGCTGCAGCCAGGAAAGAGACAAGTGTGCCCGTCGTCGTTTCACCCGAAGCAACGCGTAAACCACCATAAAGAAGCACACCGGCAATACCAAAACCGGCCAGTAGTTCCATAATTGGAAATGACATGGCATGAACACGAAAAACCTTGATCTGATGGGCTAGAAAATCACCGGTAAACTTACGAAAGCGACCTCTCTCATATTCTTCCATACCAAAGGCTTTGACCACCCGGATACCACTTACCGTTTCTTCCAGCAAGCTGGTTAAATCACCCATAGATGCCTGTCCATCCGATGTTGCCCGCCGCATCTTTTTACCAAAGCGGGCAATAGGATAACCCACGGCAGGAAAGACCAGCATGGTCAGTAAAGCCAGCGTCGAATCCTGATAGAAAACAACACCAACCAGAAAAACAATCGAAATCATATCACGCATCAATGCCGTCACAGCCGTACTGACTGCAGCCTGCACCAAAGTTACGTCATAGCTCAGCCGAGCCAGCAAGTCTCCGGTTTTTCTATGCGCAAAAAAGGCCAGTGATTGCGCAGTCAACCTTGTATATAGAAGGTTTCGCAAATCGAATATAATCCGCTGTCCAATATAACCCATCTGATAAGCCTGACCAAAATAAGCCGCACCTTTGACTATATAAAGTACAATAATCAGCGCCGGCATCATATAAATCAGATCAGCATTTTTACCTGAAAGTGCTTCATCCAGTACCGGCTTCATAGCCCAGGCCATGGCTGCCGTACATGCCGCCAGTACAACCATACAGGATATAGCAAGACTCAAACGTCCCTTATAAGGATGAAGAAAAACCAGTAGTCGGCGATATAATATAGTTGATGATGTCATATTGAAGGCTGTTTATCTGAATTACCATCTGCATTTGCCTTGACCAGGCTTAATGCGTGCCGCTGACCTGATGCCCTGCTCTGCTTCGCTTTAAGCCTGCCCATTTTCTCAAAAAATCGAATACTGGCATCGAATAGAGCTGTGGCCAGTTTCTGCTGGTGCTTCCCGCTTCTCAGCTTTTTCTCTCTGGCAGGGTTAGAAATATAGTCCAGTTCAACCAGAACACTGGGGATTTCCATAGCTTTCAGTACAAAGAAACGGGCACGTTTGGGCACTTTATATTTAATTGCCCCGGTTCTCTTTAGTTTACGCAGCATTTCCTCTGCCAGGATTTGTGAACTATTCAAACTATCGCGCCTGAACATATCACTGAGAATTTTATTCACCTGTGAATCATAGACCTCATCCGCGCCCACGCCGCCTACTTCATCTGCTGCATTTTCCTTGGCTGCCAGTGCTCTTGCCGCCCTATCCGGCGTTGCTCCGCGTTCCGACAGTGTATACACACTGGCACCTTCAACCGACCTTGTCCGCACCGCATCGGCATGAATACTGATCATCATGTCGGCCTTAGCCCGACGGGCCAGATAAATCCTTTTTCTCAGTGAAACGAAATAATCCCCTTTGCGAATCAACACAGCTTTCATGCCCGGTCTGGTATTTATGATTTTTGCCAGCCTTTTCGCTACTGCCAACGTCACATCCTTTTCCCTTAATTTTCGCGGCCCGATCGCACCGGGATCATCTCCGCCATGGCCTGCATCCACAGCAATCACAATACTTTTAAATGATTTCTTAGCTGTAACAGCTGCTACCTGTTTTTCCTGTGGACGCATCAGGTCAATAACCAGCCGATAGGGTTTTCCCTGCATTGGTTTTAATAATAATGAGCGTGGTCGAACATTCTCTTTAACATCCATGACCACGCGCAGAATATCAGCCTTGGGAGTCCCATGCCGAATGGCATTAATAACAGGGTCAGGGATGGCAAGCTTTTTAAAATTAGCTTTCAGACTGGTCTTTTGCAGATCGATTACAATCCGTTCAGGTTTATGCAGGCGAAACACCTTATATTTAATTGATTGATTCAGATCGAAGACCAGACGCGTATGATCTGGAGCTGTCCATAGTCGCACATCCCGTACAATGCCCCCGGCAGCTGAGGCCATGGTCGGAAAAACAGCTATCATTACAAATATGATTGCAAATACATGCATATAAATTTTATGGTTTAACTTCATGTCGCACCAATACTCACAGCAGCAGCATTCTTTGCAAGACCGAACTACAGTCTGATATGAATACACTGCCCCGCAGCAAGCTACGGGATATTACCGGATTATCGTCTTTCTCGCATCACGACAAAGCTGCGGGGAATTATTCAAAATAGAGACTGCTATCGTTTAAGATTGTAGGGCTTGTATGATAAATCTGTTATCAGTAAATCAACAGAGAGCAATCAGTTTCTTCCATAATTATCTTCAAAACGTGTAATATCATCCTCACCAAGATAAGAGCCAACCTGAACTTCGATTAAATGCAGCGGGATCTTTCCTTTATTTTCCAACCGATGGATACCACCGATCGGTATATAGGCGCTGCCATTGGTAGGCACTATTTTCACCAGTTCGTCACATGTTACCGTTGCCGTTCCAGCCACCACAATCCAGTGCTCTGAACGATGCTGATGACTCTGCAGACTAAGGCTGGCTCCAGGGTGAACCTCAATATGTTTCATCTGGTAACCCTTATTCGATGAATTTTCCAATACGGTATAACTACCCCAGGGTCTAAGTACGGTAACATGCTCAAGATGGTAACGCCCGTGCCCCAGCTTCAACTCATCAACAATTTCTTTTACCCGCTGACTATCTCCGGCCTTGGCAAGTAGAATTGCATCCGTAGTTGCCACGGCAATAATATCTTCCAGCCCTATTGCAGCAATCAGACGGGATTCACTGCGCAACAATGACCCTTTGCAATCAATAGCCATAACATTACCAATGATGCCATTGCCTTGCTCATCACGACTTGTCATTTCCAACACTGCATCCCAGCTACCCACGTCAGACCAGTCGATATCTGCTGAAACCGATGAAACAAGGTCAGAGTTTTCCATCACACCATAATCGATAGAAATAGATGGCATCCGGGCAAAATTATCACGAATCACATTCTGCCAGTGTTCCCCATCATTCCATTTTTCTCGCATATCTTCGAGTACTTCCCAGAGCTCAGGTATGTATGACTTCATTTCTTCCAGTATAACAGAAGCCTTCCAGACAAACATACCGGAATTCCAGTAATAATTTCCATCATCCAGCATTTTCTGAGCTGTTTCTTCATCCGGCTTTTCAATAAAACGCAATACTGAATGAATCTCGCCATTACCAACCTCAGTCTGAAGATAACCAAACCCGGTTTCTGGCGCGGTAGGTACGATGCCAAATGTGACCAGCTGTCCCTCTTCAGCAGCATGAATTGCTAACTGAAGACATTTCTGAAACGCATTTCTTTTACCAATAATATGATCAGCAGGTAATACCACCATGATGGGATCATCATGCCCCAAATCCTGTAATAGAGCAGCTGCAACAGCGATAGCCGGGGCAGTGTTACGGGCACATGGTTCCAGCACGGTATTCAGCTCATCCAACTCGGAGAATGCTTCACCCGTTGCATGCGATTCGCCGGTAACCACCCACACATCCTCTTCCATAACCAGGGGCTGCAGACGGGCAATTGTTGCACTCAACATGCTAGAGTCGCCATCCAGATTCAAAAATTGCTTTGGCAGATGCTGTCGCGAAAGCGGCCACAGGCGACTGCCCGAACCACCTGCCAGAATTAAACCTTTAATTGAATTAGCCATTCCACCCACCTGAAAAATTTAGAGATACCCGTAAGACAATAAACACATCATCATGCTAATAAATAAGCCATCATTAAATAATGTTTCTTCTGAAGCTCCAAGAATATTCTCCAGCCTGGAAAACACAAATCAAATCTTGGCGTATCCATGCTCCTCTGCCTGTTTACTTCGATGTTTAAACTTACGACTAACTCTTATGGTCACCAGCAGCCATACCCCACAGAGCCCCACATTTATGCCGACAAGGAACATGGGTGACAGACTCATAAGAGAAATCACCAGAAAAATAAGGCCGCCCTGAATCAGATCGCCAAAACGTGTAAAGAAGGTATTGATTGCCAGCATACCTTCATAGCGGGTAAATCTGTCCAGCGGCAGAAACAGAATCTGTTTCGTTGTGTTGGCAACAGAATAATCGATACTGTTATCAGCCATTTTAACAATGGCAAACCATGCCAGAACCGGAAAAAACAGTACGGACAGATACATACCAAGATTGATCACCGCCAGACTGATCAGGGCACCACCGACGCCAATAACCCTGTACATCGGACGCACAATAAAGGCCTGTAGAATCAGTGTGGCAATATTCACATACAGATAAAATGTTGCGTAGAACTCACCGATTTCGGCTCCATGTTTCTCTGCTGTAACAAAGTCAGCAAGAACAAATTCACCCGTTGAATTAATAAGATTCAGTAATACAACTGAAAATGCAATCCAGCGTAAATATGGTATGGAAGCCACCCGCTTGAGACCACCGAGAAGGTGCTGAAATGATTCATCCTCAGAATCCTCAAACGTTTCTTTTTTCAGAGATGCATCTGTTCCCGGTACAATTACCGCTACCAGCAACATAACAATGGCAACCAGCATCAAACCGTATGTGCCAAGTACCAGAAAGAGGAATTTTGCAATCATCGCACCGATCATGGCACCCAGCGATCCGCCGATAGCAATATATGAAGTAAGCCGTTTACCCCTTTCCACACAATGATAGTCACTGACCATGGTCCAGAATTGAGAAACCTGAACGACAGAAAAAATACCCAGCCAGACAAAGAAAGCCACGCCAATATCCATGCCAAATGTGTTACCGAGGAAATAGAACAGCAGCAGATTGCTGGATAAAAACAGCGTGACAACAAGAAACAGTTTATCACCATGAATACGCCGAATTAAATTGCTATAAAACGGCACCAGTATCAACAGCAGTGTCGCCTGACCGGCCAAAGCAAAGCTACGCAGCACTGCCTTATCACCAGCGAAGAATGAAGTTGTATCATCAAGAATTAGCGCTTCACGCACCGGTTTCATTAGATAATAAGCCAACAGAATCAAAAATAGCCTGAGTGCAAAATGCAGGGTAGCCATACCTTCCGGACTGCGCAGATCATCCCATGCCTGACACATGAATGCATTCAATCTATTAAACATACAAACCGACAGTTACACTTGGAATATGATCTGAAAAACAACCAGAAAGAAAGGATGAACGAATTATGTTTTCAATGACCATCTTTTCACTCCTCCCCATTCTCGTTCTGCATCCAAACATGTCCGGTTTATGATTATATTGTAGCACCGACACATCTTCCCCAGCCAGAGCATGCACTGTTTATACTGCATTGTCTTTGAGAAACTAAAACAGCCCATATAATAAGCAAACAGAACTACCCGTATATCAATGCCAAAACAGCCATTGAGTTCTTCCTGGCGCCCCGACCCAGACAACACTGGACACCATTGGAACGCGATGAGTTTGGTAATCTTTAGGACCCTTTATAGAAACAGTTTTCCAGTTTCTCGGCTAAAGTATTTAGCCAATGGGCTGATATGGCTTCCCCTGTCAACGAAGCGTACAGGGTTCAGGTTGATGTCAGGCATCAACTGTATTGAACACATTGCACGCGTAGATACATTCAGGAGAGGCGAGACCGTTTT
>JAJRTX010000064.1 GCA_021545665.1 Zetaproteobacteria bacterium | reverse complement strand
TGTTCATAGCGAGGAGGAAACGCCTGATCCCATCCCGAACTCAGAAGCTAAGCTCCTTTGCGCCGATGGTACTGTGGGGTTCCCCACGGGAGAGTAGGTCAATGCCAGGAATTTACTACAAAGCCCCTTTGTTGAGCGTAAGCTCCAAAGGGGCTTTCCTGTTTGACCCAGTCATAGATTTAGAAGTTCATGGGTAGGTATAACTTAGCCGACTGTATCTACAAGCTTTACGCAAACTCGGTTGCGACCTGTTTCCTTGGCTTCATAGAGTGCCTGATCAGCCAGTTCCAGTAATTGTTTGCTGCTGATGTCTGTGGCTTGCTCAAAGCCGCTTATGCCAATGGAAATAGTGATGTTAATAGCCTTGTTTTCATAGTGAACTGGGGAAGATTCGATTAATTTTCTGAAGCGATCGGCCAGAAGCAGAGCTTCATCAGGCCGTGTGTGCGGTAAAACCAGGACAAATTCCTCGCCACCAAACCGGGCTGCGATATCCTGTTTGCGCGAGACGGATAACATCATCGCCCCCAATGCCAGCAGGCATGCATCACCGGCATGATGACCATAGGTATCATTAACACGTTTGAATAAATCAATGTCCATAATCAATACGGATAACGGGAATTTATATCGCCGAGCGCGTGCCAGTTCTTCGCTGAACCCTTGTTCGAGCGCGTATCGGTTCAGCAGATGTGTCAAGGCATCGTGCGTAGCCTGCATTTCCAGTTCGGCTCGTGTGGGTATGACCATGCTCCGCATCTTTTCACGCAATTGTGCGCAGCTTTCTTTATCTGTTCTGATGCGGGAATCAAGTTGCTGGTAGTAGATTAACGAAGCTTCTCCTTGCTGGATGCTGTCAACCAGTGGCGCATAGAGCTGGCATATGGTTTTTTGATCCATCGATTCGTTCCAGGGTGAGAATGTGATTTTCAACTGCTTGTGTTCCTTATCGGACAATGAAATCGAAATGGTGGGAGAGATATTTCGTCTTAGTAAATCCCTCGCAACCTCTGAACAGGCCGTTGCCAGGCGTGAGGCACGAATGTCAGGAATGCCGAGTTCGCTGGCAATAAAGCTCATTTTATTGCGCACAGCCAGCAGGGATTTGGCTGCGTGGATACGAATAGAGGTGATCAGCGGCATGTGTGCACCTTCACCACCAGACAACAGGTGTCATCCGTGCCTTTGTTATAGGTATGCATGATGTGTTCAACAATTTTTTGTGCCGGCAGGTTCAGTTTTGAGCCGATGTCTTCATTGTAGAAACGTGAGGTAATGCCATCGGAATGCATGACAAATACATCACCTGCTTGCAGCTGAAACATGTGTGTTTTAGGTGAAACCATACGATATCCTACAACGCCATCCCGATTTACAAACTGATGTGACCGGGGGCCGAAGATGCGGGCAGAAATGTTACCGATGCCGCAGTACTCCAGAATACCACTGTCTGCATGGATAACCGCACAGCTGGCTACCATGCCTCGACTGCCGCGGAACTGTTGGTGCAAATGTTCAATGGTGTCCAAAGGCTGAAGATCACCCCAGACAGAAAGTGCGCGACTGGTTTTATCGGCCAGATCTGCGGCCAGATCGCCATGACCGAGTACATCAATCAGGGTGACTGTCAGCAGGCCGTTTTTGGCTTTGATCATACCCGTATCTCCGCTGCGCTGCTCACCCGGCATGGGTAATATTTCCAGACCTGTTTCAAGATGAAAGTTCACAGCCATTTAAGCGCTTTGACGACCGTACCCTTTCCCGGTGCTGATTCTATATGCATCTCATCGCTCAGGCGTTTCACAGCCGGCAGGCCAATACCCAGCGTGCCACGCGTACTGAAATGATCCTGCATGGCCATGGAGATATCGGCAATCCCCGGCCCATGATCCACCGCCTCAATTTCGATTCCG
This sequence comes from Zetaproteobacteria bacterium, assembly GCA_021545665.1. The sequence continues at coordinate 755 of JAJRTX010000064.1, read as the reverse complement.
CTACGATTCCCGGAATGGAGATGCCTGATGATGAACACACCACCGCCCGCATGATAAAGCATGTTTCGGCACAGTTCGGCAACGATGGTACACAGCTTGAATATATTGGATTTATCGAAACCGGCATGGTAAGCCTTGCGGCGTGCCTCTCGAACAGCATGTCCGACATCCTGTTCATTATTGATAGACAGGTTCAAATATATTCGTGGTGAATCTGCAGGGATGGTTGGCATGGCTGTTATATGCAGGTTCTGTGGTTTTTGCTTCTGTTTCTCAAATCTGTCATGCAACGGTCCAGCGTGCCGAAAGCCTGAATGTTTGTCTGATCTGAACCCAGCAGTGCCAGTGTTGAGGCGATGCCTGCACAAATGCCGGTTGTGTTAACCGCGACCCCCAGAGAACCTGTGGCAAGTATCATCCGGACTAGGGCAGACCAAAGGGCCAGATCTACGCTGTGCAGATTGCTGAGGTCAAAGGTCAGGCCAGGCACATTGTGCTGAACAATAAACGCACACAGTTCCGAGCTTATCTCCGGCAGTATCGCGTCATCAACATCGGCAGGGATGCTGAAAATGCCGTAGCCATCAACCAGTTTGATCATTTCATGAATCGGGTACACCTTCGATTCCTGTGAGAGCCGCTATGACTGTTCGTCTTTCACTATGCTCAGACCCAGTTTTTTCAATGCCAGAGAAAAAGCATCGCTGACCCGGGCTGTGGTGACAATATCTCCCAGATCAATGCCCAGATGGACG
>JAJRTX010000063.1 GCA_021545665.1 Zetaproteobacteria bacterium | reverse complement strand
CACTGATGACGAGATTGACTTCATCATGCACCGGCTCAATCATCGGCCAAGAAAAACGCTGGGCTACAGAACACCCCATGAAGTGTTCTTCAATACCAAAACTCAACTCACTGAAGTTGCACTTGGCAGTTGAATCCGCGAATATTAAGATTGGCGGATAAGAGAGATATTGAGGATAAATATTTCAATGCCAGTTCATTGAAAGAGTTCCTGAAAGAAAAAGGTAAATGGGAGAACCTTCGCAAACTTTCCTATTATCTGATAAATTCCGAGATCAAATTAGGCGGGAAGAATTGGAGTACCGCCACCGACTATATTCTGAGATCCTTTGATATTGATACACCTTCAGTCGAGTTAACAGATTATCTCCTCTTTGATTCTTCTATTTCAAGCCGAACCATTGCCGAGCAAGAGCATCAAGGTGAGGCGCTTAGGCCATTTTTAGGGAATACGCTAAAACATAAGGACGGATTCAAGGTCGAGCTTTCATCCATTCATGGGGTCAAAGGCGAAACGCACGATGCGACACTCGTATTAGAGACGAAGAATCACTCTTTCGATATAGAAGATATGCTACCTTTTCTAACTGGGGCTCGCCCAAACTATAGGCAACCAAATAATATGTTAAGAGATAAGCCACACCATACAGCAAGAGACAAAGCCAACAGGCAATTTATGCGCCAGCTTTATGTTGCCATGAGTCGTCCCAAGCATTTGCTCTGTTTGGCGATTCGATCTATTCATATTAATGATGAGCAAAAGCAATGCTTGGAAGAAGCAGGATGGAGATTGAGAAAGCTATAGCGGAACTTCTATTTTTAACCTGTTTTAAGTAGGGCATGGATTGACGCTCTGGCTGCTGCTAGCGTGCTGGCATGGGAGATTTGGAAGATAAACTGAACGGGCTCAGGGAAGCCATTGATGCTGTCGATGACGAGATGCTTGAGTTGATTCGCAAGCGTGCGCGTCTGGCTTCACAGGTGGGTGAGCACAAACAGGATCGAGGTAATACGCCATTTTATGTTCCCAGTCGGGAAGCATCTATTATCCGCCGTTTACTGGCTCAAAATGATGCGGCGGCTGAAACATCTCATGAAACCAAAATTCCTGATGAGGCCATTCATGGTATTTACCGTGAAATAATCGGTGCCTGTCTGGCGCTGGAACATCCGATGACCATTGCCTATCTCGGTCCTGAGGGCACATTCAGTCATACAGCCGCCACGCGCCAGTTCGGAGCTGTGCCGAAATACATGGCCTGTGGTTCACTGGAAATAGTCTTTGATGAGGTTGAGTCCGGGCGCGCCACTTATGGCGTGGTTCCGGTTGAAAATGCTTTTGAGGGAGCGGTGACGCCAACGCTGGACCTGTTTGCTGATATGGAGCGAAATATTTTCATATGTGCTGAGGTGCAGCTCTCTATTCATAATCATCTGTTCAGCTATGCAGACAACCTTGATGATATTGAGGTGGTCATTTCGCATCCGCAGCCGCTGGGGCAATGTAAGAGCTGGCTGGCTTCGCATTTGCCGAAAGCGCAGATGATGGATTCCTCTTCGACCATTCGCGGCGCTCAGATTGTTGATGAAGCCAAAGCGAATGGCAGCGGAGCGCTGGACTGGAAGAAGTGCGCTGTGGTTGGCCCGTATTCGATTGTTGATCAGTCCGGGTTGCCGCTGATGCAGCGAAATATCGAAGATTTTCACAACAATACCACCCGCTTCTTTGTTATCGGACAGCACGATTCACCGGCTTCCGGTGAAGATAAAACCTCACTGGTGATGTCAATCAAGGATGAGCCGGGTGTGTTGAATCATCTGCTGACTGCCTTTGCAGAGCGTAATATCGGACTGACCCGCATTGAATCGCGGCCCTCAAAAAAGAAACTTTGGGAATACGTTTTCTTTGTGGATGTGCAGGGGCACCGGGATGATGAGGGTGTTGCAGCTGCAATTGCCGAAATAGAAAAAACCGGCGCATTTGTGAAAGTGCTGGGCTCGTATCCTGTTTCCAAACCTTTATAACAATTACCACGAAGGACACGAAGAGCACGAAGGAATGTATGCATGCAGCTTTCATAGAGTGCTAAGGCTTTGCGTAAATGGAATTTGATGGGTTATCAAACAGGGTGATTGGTTGTGCTATTGAGGTGCATCGCAATCTTGGGCCGGGACTGCTTGAGTCAGCTTATGAAAAATGTTTAGCCTATGAGCTTGAGTGTAGCGGAATTCCTTATCGTTTGCAGGTTCCCGTGCCGGTGTATTATAAAGAGGTTCGGCTGGATTGTGGTTATCGTATTGATGTGCTCGTGGATGAAAAGCTGATTATAGAGTTAAAGAGTGTGGATAAATTATCAGGCATTCATCAGGCTCAGTTGTTGACCTATATGAAACTGGCAAAAGTGGATACTGGACTGTTGATGAATTTCAACGTGCAAACAATAAAGGACGGAATCAAACGTTTTGTTTTATGAGTTATTTAACCACGAAGGACACGAAGAGCACGAAGGAAGTTATATAATCCTTTTTTTCTTCCCTTCTTCGTGTTCTCTGTGTCCTTCGTGGTGAGAAATGATGACTATTAACTGGGCGGCACGGGCTGTGCCGCAAAGTACTGCATTGCACCCTTATGTACCGGGTAAACCGGTGGAGATGCTGCTGCGCGAAAAGGGACTTGAGCGCGCCATCAAGCTGGCCTCCAATGAGAATCCCTATGGCCCTTCTCCCAAAGCCATTGCAGCCATGAAAAACATGGCAGATCAGGTGCATCGCTATCCGGATGGTGATGCGACTGAGTTGAAAGAGGCGCTGGCTAAATTTCATGATGTTGGCAGTGAGCGGATTCTGATCGGTAACGGTTCCAATGAAGTGCTGGAATTATTGATTCGTACTTTTGCGGGCTCTGGTGACGAAGTGATTTTCAGTCAACGCGGTTTCATTGTTTACGCACTGGCAACGCAGGCGGCAGGAGCAGTTGGCGTGGCGGTTCCAGAATCTGATGGTTTAACGCATGATCTGGATGCCATGGCATTGGCTGCGAACGAAAAAATAAAAATCATCTGCATTGCCAATCCGAACAACCCGACCGGAACACTGCTGGGCAATGATGCTATTCAGCAATTTTTGGATGGCCTGCCGCGAGACCTGATTATTATCGTCGATGAGGCTTATTATGAGTTTGTAGCTGATGAACTGGGCGATTCAATCACAGCACTGAATCATCCTGGGCTGGTGATCAGCCGAACCTTTTCCAAGGCTTATGGCTTGGCTGGTTGCCGGGTCGGTTATGCTGTTGCCGATGCGGCCATTGTAGCTCTGGCCAATCGTTTCCGGGAGCCGTTTAATGTGAATCTGTTGGCACAAAGTGCGGCGGTTGCTGCCTTGTCAGATATAAACTGGGTGAGAGAGAAAGTGGCTAAGTGCAAGTTTGAGCGTGAGCGGCTGGAGTCCCGGTTGCAACAATGGAAAGTCCTGGGTGGACGCAGTTACGGAAACTTTGTGCTATTCCGCCACAAATCAAGTCAGGAAATTTTGCACCTGCTGGAAGATCGGGGCATTATCCCGCGTCCGCTTGCAGCTTACGGCATGCCCGAATATTTGCGCATTTCGGTAGGTACGGCTGTAGAGAATGACGAGTTGTTACAGATGCTGGCTGAAATCATGAAAGGATTGGAGTAAATCGTGTCAAAACCCATAGGGCATCTGGTGGTGGTCGGTGTAGGGCTTATTGGCGGTTCGCTAAGCCTGGCGCTTAAGCGTGCAGGTGTTGTGCAGCGTGTAACAGGTGTTGGCCGCAGCCGGGAGAATCTTGAACTAGCCATCGAACTCGGTGTTATTGATGACTTGAATCATGATATAGCCGAAGCTGTATGCGATGCGGATATGGTGCTACTGGCTGTGCCAATGACGGCTTATGATAGCCTGTTCAAAGCCATGGCTGATGGCTTGCCTGCAAATGCGATTGTCACCGATGCGGGCAGTACCAAGCAGTCAGCGATTTCAGCGGCAAAAAGATATTTATCGAATCCCTCTCGTTTTGTGGCTGCGCATCCAATCGCAGGGACAGAGCATTCCGGTGCAAGGGCCGCTTTTGCCGAGCTGTTTGAAAATCATTTGTGCGTTTTGACTCCGGATAATCATACCGATGCCAAAGCATTAGCGGCAGTAAAAAGCATGTGGGAAGTCGCAGGCTGTACTGTTAGAGAAATGGGTGCAGCTGAGCATGATGATGCGCTGGCAGGCGTCAGTCATTTGCCACATCTGGCAGCCTTTGCGCTGGTCAATGCTGTGCGTAAACAGGCCGGTACTGATCCTTTTGAGTTTGCCGCCGGGGGATTCAGGGATTTTACCCGTATCGCCTCTTCCTCTCCGCAGATGTGGCGCGACATTGCCTTGTGCAATCAGCAGGCGCTGATCGGTAAAATTGATGCCTTGCAGTCTGAGCTGAAGATTTTGCGTGAAGCCCTGGAAACAGGCAATGGCGAGCGTTTATTGCATGAGTTTGAAGCGGCCAAGCAAGCCCGTGATGCCTGGGTAAATAAGGGGAGAAAGTGAATATAGGTGGCACTTTAATTGCAGGCCCGGCCAGAGGGCCGTTGAAAGGAAACATCATCGTTCCGGGTGATAAATCCATGTCGCATCGTGCTGTCATGCTTGCCTCTCTGGCCGATGGCGTAACTGAAATTCATGGTTTTCTGCCTGGCGAAGATAATCTGGCTACAGCTCAAATGTTTATCGACATGGGCGTCAATATAGAATGGTTGAATGATGGCAAGACTTCCTTACGCGTAGCCGGCGTTGGCCTGCATGGACTAAAAAAACCGAATGCTGTGCTTGATGCAGGTAATGCGGGTACCTGTGTTCGGTTGATGACTGGCGTTCTGGCCGGACAAGAATTTAAAAGCACTATCAACGGTGATGCTTCATTACAGAAACGACCGATGCAGCGTGTGGTTGAACCTGTACGTCGCATGGGGGCTACAGTTGATGGCAAGGATGGTGGCAGCCTGTTGCCGCTGACTATTTTCGGTGGAAAACTGAAGGGTATTCACCATGTTTCAGGTATAGCCAGTGCGCAGGTGAAATCCTGCGTGTTGCTGGCCGGACTGTATGCCGAAGGTGAAACACTGGTGAACGAGCCCAAGCCCACGCGCGATCACACTGAGCGCATGTTGCCCCTGTTTGGTCAACCGGTGGAAGTGGATCAGAATAGCACGATCATTCTTAAGCCAGAAGGTCGTCTGATTGCGCCAGCCGAAGTGGTAAATATACCTGCCGATCCTTCTTCAGCCTGTTTCTTCGCTGTGGCTGCCAGCCTTGTTGATGGTTCGGAGATTTGTATTCGCGGTATTGGCATAAATCCGCGCCGTGATGGCTGGCACAGGATTATGCTGGGCATGGGGGCGGGGCTTTCTCTTACAGGAGAAGCGAATGTGGGCAGAGAACCTGTTGCAGATATCATGGTCATGGCAGGGGATCTGCATGGTATTCAGGTTGATGCCAATGATGTGCCCGATGCCATTGACGAATTTCCGGCGCTGTTTGTTGCTGCCGCCTTTGCTGATGGTGAGTTTATTCTGAAAGATGCTGAAGAATTGCGGGTAAAGGAGTCAGATCGCATTGCCGCCATGGCAACTGCGCTACGCAGTGTTGGAGTGGAGATTGAAGAAAGTTTTGATGGTGCCCGCATTCAAGGTGCGGAGAGCTTAAAAGGCGATGTTGATGTGGATGCACATGGAGACCATCGCATTGCTATGGCTATGGCTGTGGCAGCGCAACGGGCAGAGGGTGAAATTCGCATTCATAATGCCTCGGCCATTGCCACCAGTTTTCCGAATTTCGTTTTGCTGGCGCAGAACATAGGCATGAATGTACGATGGCAGGATACAGAACCTGTATGAGTGAATGGCAAGCTAAACAGGGTCTGCAGGTTGCCATTGATGGCCCATCAGGATCAGGTAAAGGAACAATTGCCAGGATGCTGGCCGATGAAATCGGTTTGCCAGTACTTGATACAGGACTGCTTTATCGTTTGATTGGTGCAGTAGCTATAGATCGTAGAATTGATCTGGATGATGGGTGCGCGTTGGCTGATCTGGCTGGCAGTATGCTGGCTGAAGTAACATGGGCTGAAGCGGGCATTTCCTTTGAGGGTGAAAACTGGACAGACAGGTTGCGCAGTGAGGAAACCGGAGCTGCTGCATCAAAAGTGGCAGCTCAGCCCAAAGTACGCGAACAATTACTCGGATTGCAGCGCAAGCTGGCAACAGCGGGTTGTATTATGGATGGTCGTGATATTGGTACGGTTGTGCTGATAAATGCGCCGGCCAAGTTTTTCCTCACAGCTACCATGCGTGAACGAGCCCGCAGGCGCTGGATGCAGTTAAATGGTCGGGACTCAGATAATGGACTGGATCAGGTTTTGGCTGAGTTGAAAAAACGTTACCAAAGAGATAGAGAACGTCAGCATGCGCCTCTTTGTCAGGCTGAGGATGCCATAGTTGTTGACTCGACAACGTTAAGAGTAGATGAAGTGGTAGACAGAATGCTGGCTGTGCTGGAGCGTCGCGGTCTGATTCAGAACGTTGTTTGAAGCGGCGATTTGGAAAAAGAAAACACAATACTGAATAACAATCCATAATGGATTGATCATGGGATGGAACAACAATGAGTGAAGCCAGGGAACAGGACAATATGCAGGATGCACAGAACGATGCGGTGGAGGAAGAATCCTTCAAGCAAATGTTTGAGGCTTCGCTGAAAGAACAACCGGTCATACGTCGTGGTGAGATGATCAAAGGCATGGTGGTGAGTTGTAATGCCGATGCGGTGATTATTGATGTGGGGGCCAAGGGAGAAGGTTCGATTCCGATATCTGAGTTCGCTGAAGCCGGTCTCGAAATACCCGTTGTTGGTGATGAAGTAAATGCAATGGTGCAGTCAGTTGGTGGTTCAACCGGTGTAGTTTTATCAGTTCTGGCTGCCAGGCAACGTGAATCATGGACGATTGTGGAAGCCGTTTATGAAAGCGGCGAAAGTATGGATGCAATGGTGACTGCTGAAATAAAAGGTGGCTACCGAGTAAATCTGGCCGGGCTGAATGCATTTATGCCACGCTCTGAGGCAGATACTGACCCGCGCATTGCACCAGCCCAGATTGTTGGCAAACCTTGTCAGGTGGCTGTGCTTGAAGCACGCCGGAAACCTGAAAATATTGTTGTGTCCCGGCGTAAACCGCTGGCTGCTGAACAGAATGTCAAACGTGCTGAGTTTTTTGTCCAGACGGCAATTGGAGATAAACTGACAGGAGTAGTCAAGCGCATGGCAGATTTCGGCGCCTTTATTGATTTGGGTGGCGTAGATGCTTTACTGCATGTCTCGGATATCTCCTGGCGCAGAATTAATCACCCATCTGAAATGCTGAAGATCGGGCAGAGTGTGACAATTGAAATTGCCAAGCTGAATGCGGAAACAGGAAAAGTATCTGTTTCGATGAAAGCATTGCAGACAGATCCATGGGATACTGTTGCTGCAACTTACGAGCCGGGGATGCGATTGACAGGTACTATCCGTCGACTATTGGATTTTGGTGCCGTGGTTGAGCTGGAGCCTGGTGTCGAAGGTATGATTCACCGTTCAGAATTAAGCTGGACGCGTAGGGATGTGAAGCCTGCTCAAGTATTGACTGAAGGTGATGTAGTCGATGTGGCCGTGCTGGAAGTGGAAGCAAAGTCACGTAGAATTCGTCTGAGTTTGAAAGCTGTCAGTGAAAACCCATGGCAGATCTGGTTGGCCGATCATTCAATAGGCTCTCATATTACAGGAAAGATTAAGAATGTTGCAGATTTTGGTTTCTTCGTGCCGGTCTCAGAGGGCATGGATGGTTTGGTGCATCTGGAAAATTTGTCATGGGATCAGAATGCAACTGAAGTTTTGGCTACTTACAGTAAGGGGCAGGAGGTTGAATGCGTCGTGCTGGGTGTGGATGTGGAGCAACAACGCATTGCACTGGGTATTAAACAGCTTTCCGAGGATCCGTTCGACCTTTTCATTTCAGGTATTAAACGTGGCAGTAGTGTCAACGGCACAGTGGTGGAGTCCAAGCCAAATGGTTTTATTGTAGAAGTGGCCGAAGGTGTGCAGGCTTATTTAGGGACACGTGAGGTGCCTCGTGAGCATGAAGAGTTGAAAGTCGGCCTGAAAGTAGAGGCAAAAATTATTGAGGTGAATCGTAAGCGCCGCCAGGTTTCATTATCGATTAGCCAGCAATTACGCGATGAAGAACGTGATGCAATACGTAATTATTCGCAGCAGATTTCGAAAGATTCAGCACCATCTGCATTGGCTCTGGAACTTCAACGTAAATTCCTGGGTGGCTCAGGCATGATGGAGAAGAAACAGAAACCCGCTATAAAAAAGAATGCATAAAAGAGGCTGTTGCAGCCAGTCGACGGTGGTTTCAGAGCTGATTATTGCATAATGATTAAAATGTGCTACGCTAAAGGTTATGTGTGGAGGATAGAATGACGAAATCGGAATTGGTGGAAATGATTGCTAAAACTCAGGAAGGTATTACCCGGCGTGAGGCAGAGGTTGTGGTGTCCACAATCTTTTCAGTTATTGGGGATGCTCTGGCGTCTGGCAAGCATGTTGAATTACGTGGCTTTGGCAGTTTTATTACCAAACAGCGTAATGCCCGGATTGGGCGCAACCCCAAGACCGGTGAGCCAGTGATGGTTCCTGCCAAGACTGTACCTCATTTTAAACCGGGCAAAGAGCTTCGTGCACGTGTGGACAGCAATATCTGACCCACATTGGTTTCAATGTGTTTGCACGTTCGCTTGATTCTAGATTTTCAAAGGAACCTGTAAGGCATGCGGGCTAAAGATTACTTCAATATGCATGGATCAAGTTCAGTCAACTGGATAAACGTACTGGTGGTGATTGTCCTGACATCATTTGCAACGATGTTTGCATTGGCCAATCTTACACAGGTTCAGATTCATTTTCTAGGTGTGAGCAGTGCATTTGTTCCCTTGTATATTCCTATTTTTATTGCGCTTTTTCTAGGTTTCTGTGGAGGGCTTCTGGCACTTAGTTTTTCCAGGCGCAAACACAAAGATAAAATTATCCGGTTGCGTAAAGAGCATGAAGATTTGCAGCGGGAAGTTGATAATTTGCGTAATATCCCTTTACAAGACGACGTATGAATACATTACTGCTGACCATTACCGCCGTGGCACTGGTTGTGCTGGTGGCATTGATGTTGCGTCCTGTACAACAGGACACAGTAGATAAGTCCGGGGAAGATGAGCGTATTTCACCCTTGCTCCGTGGTATCAACTATCTTTTATCAGACAAGCCGGATCTGGCATTACAGGAAATGGTTCAGGTTGCCCGGTTGCGATCAGAAGCAGCTGATGTATATATGGCTTTGGGTGAAATGTTTCGCTCCAAAGGAGAAATTGGACGCGCGGTGCGTATTCATCAAAATCTTCTGGCCCGGCCTGACTTACCCAAAACAATGCATCTGCAGGCGCACATTGCACTGGCTGTAGATTTCCAGACCGGTGGTTTACTCGACCGCGCCCTGTACCAGTACCAGAAAGCTTTAGATATACAACCGGATCATACCATAGCACTTGAAGCCAGCCTGCGAATCCGCGAACAGAGTAGCGAATGGTTACTGGCGGAGGATCTGTTATCCCGCCTGGAACAGGTGCGTAACGAATCCTATAGCTCGCATCGTGCATATCTGTTTGCAGAGGTTGCCGGACAGTTTTGTCTTCAGGTCGAGGAACAGGATGCGCATCGTTATGCGGTTAAGGCGCTTGATCTTGATGCAAGCTGTGCACCGGCACGCATGGTTGAGATTGAGCTGGCATTTCGGGATCATGATGAAGACAAAGTTGAATCTGATGTTCGCCTTTTATGGCAGAACTCACGAGAGCACTTTCCGCTGATTATTTCTTTATTATTACAACATGAGGATTTTTATAAGTTACGTGGCAGACAATTACTACTCGAATTCTGGCAGGAAAGCCGGAATATAGAATTGCTGCTGGCCTGGTTGGAAGTCATGGCGAATGTCCGTGGTATTGATGAGGCGAAGCTACTGTGTCAGGAACTGACTTATTCACCTGATTCTCTGCGGGCTTCACTGCGTTTAACAGCAATATTGGGTGATGATGGTGCGCTTTCAAGTTTTGCCCGAGAATGGCGTGAGAGGGCAAAAAATTTCGCCTGTGAACAGTGTGGGGTAGAGGTGGTTGCAATGCGCTGGCAGTGCCCACAGTGCCATACATGGGGCAGTTTGCATCCCAAAAGTGATGAGGATATATAAAATGAGCCGCTCGCAAACCCGAATCTTTACAGGGTGTCCATATGCGTGATCGTTTGATGGTAGCGCTGGATGTGAATCATCGTGATGAAGCTCTGGCGCTACGTGATATGCTTGGTGATGCTGTTGGCTGGTTTAAAGTGGGATTACGTCTGTTTGTGGCTGAGGGGCCGGAACTGGTGTGTGATATCAGAAACACGCATAAAGTATTTCTGGATTTAAAATTTCATGATATTCCCAATACTGTGGCACAGGCGGTAGAAAGTGCCGGCAACCTGGGTGTGGATATGCTTAATGTGCATGCCGGTGGCGGGCAGGAGATGCTTGCTGCAGCGGCTGAATCGGCATCAGTTTTTCCTGACATGAAACTGATTGCTGTCACCGTATTAACCAGTGATGCCATGCCGAAAGATCAGGCGGCACAGGTGGCTTTGCAGCGGGCGAAAATGGCACAGCATGTTGGTCTGAACGGAGTTGTATGCAGTGTTCATGAAGTTGCAGCTATTAAACAGGCTTGTGGGCACGACTTTATAACCGTGACCCCCGGGATTCGCTGGGGTTCTCAGAATGTTCAGGATCAAAAACGCGTGGCTGATCCAAAATCGGCAATTGTAGCGGGTGCTGATTATCTCGTGGTTGGCCGACCTATTCTACAGGCAAAAGATCCCTGTCTTGCTGCCAGACAGGCGATAGCAATGATGCAGTCCGGGATTTAAGTCCTGGTGGCTGACAATCCGTATGAGTCCACTCTTGCTGCTTATGCCTGCCGGACTAAAGATTCGCGTGGCCGGGTTTTTAATGAGGCTGAATCACCACATCGCAACCCATACCAGCGGGATCGAGACCGCATTATTCATTGCACGGCCTTACGGCGTCTGGAATACAAAACTCAGGTATCCGTTAACCATGAGGGAGATCATTACCGTACCCGTTTGACACATTCCATTGAAGTGGCCCAGATTGCTCGTTCAATCTGCCGTTCCATGAGTCTGCATGAAGATCTGGCTGAAGCCGTTGCTCTGGCTCACGATCTTGGCCATACGCCATTCGGACATTCGGGGCAGGATGCACTGGATACGGTGATGAAACCTTATGGTGGTTTTGAACATAATCGCCAATCACTACGCATTGTCGAAAAACTCGAACACAAATATGCAGCCTTTGTCGGTTTGAACCTGAGCTATGAAACACGCGAAGGTGTGGTTAAGCACCACTCGGCGCATGATGATCCGAAAAATCATGATCTGGCCCATTACAATCTACATGAGCAGGCGACGCTGGAAGCACAAATTGGCAATCTGGCGGATGAAATCGCCTATAATAATCATGATATCGATGATGGCTGTCGCGCGGGCATGCTGACTGTTGAAGGGCTGAATCAGCTTGAGTTGTTTTCGGCCCGTTTTTCTGATGTTGAGGCTCTGTTCCCGGATGTCAGCGAGCGCCTGAAAGTGAATGAAACGGTACGTCGGATGATCAATTTTCTCATTGTTGATGTTATTGAGGAAACTGGTCGCAGGATTGGTGAGGCAGATGTACAAAACCTGGATGATGTTCGCGCAGCGGCAACATCGCTGGTTGCTTTTTCACGCCCGGTTCGGCACATGAATGCAGAGTTGAAACGTTACTTATATAAACATATGTACAAGCATCACCGCGTCGCCCGTATGGCCAGCAAAGCAGAGCGGGTGATTTCTGAAATTTTTGAAGCTTATATGAACAATCCCGCCATGCTGCCGGAAAGACAGCAACTGGAATTGCGGCAGGTGCAATCGGAATATGCTATGAATCCGGAACGACAGGCACGAATTATTGCCGATTACATTGCCGGCATGACAGATCGCTATGCTCTGGAGGAATATGAACGCCTGTTTAATGTCAGCGTTCGAGCCTGAACAAGCTCCGATTTTCCTTTCTCCCGGTTTACCTCATTTGCTGTTTAAGCACTTTCGTAAAATAGCAATAAACAGACCTCCATTAAAGCTGAATAGAAACGGTAAAAACCCTGATTGCAACATATTGACAGGGATAGTGCTGCTCCGTACCGTTCGCGCCCTTATTCCTCGGTAGCTCAGTTGGTAGAGCAGCGGACTGTTAATCCGCTTGTCACAGGTTCGAGTCCTGTCCGAGGAGCCAGTTCAGGACAAAATCGGGCATTCCTTCGGGGGTGCCTTTTTATTGGGGTAAAACTCTGATCCTCTGTTTAGCCGGTGTTTTAATAACGTGAAAAAATCATGATACAAATCACTTATTTCTGAATATATTAAACTACGGTTCGCGGCCATGGGAAGGGAGGTATTTTCTAGTCTCTCAATTTGAATAGAGGCAATGGAGTACTAACAATGTCCTTTGGTTCGTTTTCTAATATAGTAGCCGTTACTGGCATCATTCTATGGCTGGTGATTACCGCTGCACTTTATCATGTATGCCTTCATCATGAATTTGACATACTTACAGCAACTTTAATTTCAGTTGCCAGTTTCTTCATTATCTGGCGGGTTACAAAATCTATGATGCCATTGGCCTACGAAGGAATAAGTGGGAAAGTATTTTTGATCCTTTGGCTGATTATTACCGGAACATATGTGGCTGCATTTGATCCGCTTGCGGCACTTTCCCTTTCAGTTTTCGCTGTTGTAGTCGTTTGGTCTTGTACTGTATATATGATGACCCATAAAAAAAGCTAGAAACCCTATTGCAAATGAGAGCCTTGTCTTAAGCGTTCACCCATATCAATCAGCAACGAATATCATTTCATCCGTTAGACATCATGGCTCCCTCTTGAAAGGGATGACTCACCACCCTTGAGGTACGTGGATTATCCTTACCGGACTTTGCTGATAAGGCAGAGCCATAATCAAGGAGGTGAGT
>JAJRTX010000062.1 GCA_021545665.1 Zetaproteobacteria bacterium | reverse complement strand
ATAGCAGTCGAACTCAAACCATGAATCGCAAGGGCCAATGCAGGCAGAAAAATCAATGGCGCAGTTGCAGACTCATGCCAGTCCAGTTGCCAGCCTTCGCGCATCCAGTAAAAAAGCATCAGGCACAACAGCGCCAGACCGGCAGGCCCCCAGCGAACCAGCGCCAGCAAATACTGGTTATGCGGATGTACAAAGGTAAATTTCGATGCCGATAGCCCTTCTGCCTTCAATGCGGCTACTGCACCCGGAAGACCTCCTGTCCCGACACCCAGTACAGGGTGCATCCGGTAAATATCCAGCGTGGTTTTCCACATCAGGATACGCTGGTTCGTAGCTTGTTCTGCATAATTTTGCCAGAATCCCACTTCATTCTGCTGTTCTCCGGTTATGACATTCCAGGTACCCAGCATGCGCTCTTTTGCCGGCCCCAAGGCCAATGCAACACTGAGCAATACAAAAGCCAACCCGACAATCCATACGACCCGTTTCCAGTCGCTACGACCCGCATACCATTTTATAATTACAGCTATCGCCAGTGCAAAAGCCACGATATAACCACTGCGTCCCTGGGCAGCAAAGATCATCACATACGCCCAGATTGCCAGAGCCCAGCAAAGCCAGCGCAGTTTCCCTTCTGCACGTAACCCTGCAAACAGCAGCCATGCTGCCCAAACCCCGTATACGAAGCCAAACCCGATATGACCAATATGCCCTGTTGCATTATCCGCACTCGAGCCATCCGTTGTGACCTGCACATAACCAAACGATTGCAATACACAGAAAGCCAGGTGAAGTGATAAACCGATAGACAGAGAGCACAAAAAATATCTTCGCCACTTCTCCTCAGACAGCGTCACCGCCAGCACCGGCACCAGCAACCAGAACCATTGCCGCCCCACAATATGCATACCCCAATCAATATTATGACTCCAGAGCAAGCCGACCAGAAAAAGTACAAAATAAGCCGAAAAAATAATGCTTAGTATACGAAATTCATTCCAGCACCGCTTCGCGCCCAACCACCACGAACCGGAGGCAATGCCAAGAACCAGCGCCATGCCAAGACCTGCGTTCGTTGCCGCTACCGAGAACGGGAATACAAGGGCAGCAATACAAAGAAACCCGTTAATAACTGGCAATAACATCAACCAACCCTGCCTGATTTGTCATATGGAACAAAAAAACATCAATGTGAAACACCATCACGACGAAGCACCCTGATCAAGGTCAACCATAAAATATATATGTCAAAGCCCAAAGAATGGCGCTGTAAATATTCCACATCCAAAGCTACCTTCTGTGGAATCGGCAATTCATCACGCCCGTTCACCTGCGCCCAACCCGTCACTCCCACAGGTAACACATGCACGCCCTTCTCGGTGCGCAGTGCAATCAAATCATCCTGATTATACAATGCCGGACGCGGCCCGACAAAACTCATTTTCCCCGTTAACACGCACCATAACTGAGGCAACTCATCCAGACTGGATTTGCGCAAAAAATCACCGATTGGCGTCAATACCGCTTTTGGATCCTGCAAAAGGTGCGTGGCAACCGCAGGTGTATCCACCTTCATGCTGCGAAACTTCGGCATACGAAAGATTTTGTTGTAACGCCCCACCCGATCAGACCAATACAAGACAGGCCCTTTTGATGTCAATTTTACCAGTGCCGCAATAATCAACATCGGTAATGCTGCAAATATCAAGACAACCAGAGACAGAAAAAAATCAAATAACCGCTTCATTTACCGGCCTCGTTCCAAATAACGAATAATTTCAGGCAATGTTTCTTTCAGGTGGTGTTCTGCTTTAAAGCCCAGTTCATTCTGAATTTTTTCCGAGCAATAAAACTCTGAGCCTGTTAGCTTTTCCATTGCATCAGTATCAAATATAAATCTTCGACCACGTATTTTTCCAATCACATCCCCCGCCATCGCCAGCACTTTCAATACCGTAAATGGTAGCTGCCAGCCAGGAACCGGTTTTTGCAGCGCCTCGCAAATCCATACATACATCTGACGCGTCGAATAAGCTTGCCCGTCAGTAACGATGTACATATTACCTGCAGCGGCAGGATGCCTGGCTGCCAGTAATGCAGCTTGTACAATATCATCAACATGCACCATGGATCGCTTGTTTCGAGTGTCGGAGAGCGGGGGAAACCGCCCGTTTCGAATAGCCCGAATCATTTTCGGCAAGTTTCCCTTTTCTGTATTGCCATAAACCATAACAGGCCGGATCACCACAGGTTCAGGCACAAACCCGCCATGCAACACCAGCTCCTCTGCCATACGTTTACTACGCCCGTACATACTGTCCGGCAGACTCTCACAAGTCTCATCAGAACAAGTCTCTGTATTATATCCGACAGCCTTGACACTGCTAAAATAAACAAAGCGACATATTCCGTCAGATTTTGCCGCTTCCAGCAGTTTACGCGTAGCTGAAATATTGATGGGAAAATACTCGGCTTCATCGTGATAGTCCGAGCTTAATACATGAGCCTTCCCGGCCAGGTGAAACACCGTATCAATTCCATCCAATGCTTCGTCGGGTAAAGGCT
>JAJRTX010000061.1 GCA_021545665.1 Zetaproteobacteria bacterium | reverse complement strand
AGACGGTTCTGGGCGCGAGGGTATTTTTCGACCACCAGCGGAAATATTACTGACGACATCATACTTCAGTATTTGGAGTTACACTCCGAAAGGAAACCTACCGGCATCAGCCGGTAGTGGTTTAGTTTAACCTTCCTTGACCATAAACAGGCTGCTTCGTAGTCTCGTCAATCCTGTTATAGTTCAGTTTTTCCTTGGAGTTCTACCTGATTCATGCGCGAATTTGAAAAAATAAAACGTCTTCCTCCTTATGTGTTCGCAGTTGTTAACCAACTGAAGATGGAGTTGCGCCATGCCGGCGAAGATATTATTGATCTGGGCATGGGTAATCCTGATCAGCCAACGCCGCAGCATATTGTTGATAAGCTGTGCGAGGCTGCGCAGGACGGACGCAATCACAGGTATTCGGTTTCCAAAGGCATACCCGGTTTACGCCGTGCTGTTTGTGCCTGGTACAAACGGAAATTTGATGTTGATCTGGATCCGGAAACAGAAGCTATTGCAACCATTGGATCCAAAGAGGGGTTGGCGCATTTGGCGGTGGCGATCACCTCGCCCGGAGATCTGATTCTGACACCGAATCCTGCTTACCCGATCCATCCTTATGGCTTTATTATTGCCGGGGCTGATATCCGTCATGTGCCGATGGGGCCGGGGCGTGATTATTTCGAGGATGTGCAGCAGGCGGTAAAAGATTCCTGGCCGCGCCCGAAAATTCTGATTGTCAATTTCCCATCCAATCCAACGGCGCAGGTGGTTGATCTGAATTTTTATACCAAGCTGGTGGATTTCGCCCGTGAAAATGATCTCATTGTAATCTCCGATATTGCCTATGCGGAAATCTGTTTTGACGATTATCAGTGCCCGTCCATTTTACAGGTGCCCGGAGCCAAAGATGTGGCGGTGGAGTTTTATTCGCTGTCCAAATCTTACAATATGCCGGGTTGGCGCATGGGATTTATGGTGGGCAACAAAGATATTGTGGCGGCGCTGGCCAAGATTAAATCGTATCTGGATTACGGCACCTTCCAACCCTTGCAAATCGCATCATGTGCGGCGCTGAACGGGCCGCAGGAGTGCGTGGAAGAGATTCGCCTGATGTACCAGTCGCGCCGTGATGTGTTGGTTGATGGCATGCATAAAATGGGCTGGATGGCTGAGAAGCCCAAGGCAACGATGTTTGTCTGGGCTGAGATTCCTGATGAGTTCAAAGCCATGGGTTCGCTGGAGTTTTCCAAGCGCATGCTCAAAGAGGGCGGCGTGGCGGTATCTCCGGGCATCGGATTTGGCGATTATGGTGATAATTACGTGCGTATTGCATTGATTGAGAATGAACACAGGACCAGACAGGCTTTGCGCGGCATGCGCCAGTTCCTGAACGCTGGTTGCTGACTGGATTTACCACGAAGTACATCAGGTGAATTTCGGCAAGGTAAATCGAGCTTGCGAGAGAGAAGGCACCCTGGGGTGTTGCGAAAGAGAATATCCCCTGGCGGACGAAGAGCACGAAGTGATTCAGCCATGCTTTCTTCGTGATCTTCGTGGTGAAAAATGGAGAGTTTAATATGACTGAGTTGAGAGTAGGGCTGCTGGGACTGGGGACGATTGGCACAGGTGTGGCCCGTATTCTGATTGAGCAGCAGGAATTGATAAGCCGGCGTTTGGGTAAGCGTGTGCGCCTGGTGGCGGCTGCGGATCGCGAGCTGGATCGTGATCGTGGTCTGGATCTGTCCGGCGTACGTCTGTCCGATGATGCGGCTGATGTGGTGAGCGCTGATGATATTGATCTGGTGGTTGAATTGATTGGTGGTTATGAACCGGCCCGTTCGTTTGTGGCCACAGCACTGGAGAGTGGCAAACATGCCGTTACGGCGAACAAGGCGCTGATCGCCAAGCATGGTGAGGAGCTGTTTGCGCTGGCCGCTGAAAAGGGCGTGGCTGTCGGCTTTGAAGCGGCTGTGGGTGGCGGCATACCCTGCCTGAAAGCACTGCGTGAAGGTTGTGCAGCCAATGCGATTAAATCTGTTTACGGCATTCTGAACGGTACCTGCAATTTTATCCTGACCAAAATGGAGAATGAAGGCGCAGATTTTGCCGATGTGTTGCGTCAGGCGCAGCAGCTGGGTTATGCCGAGGCCGATCCGAGTTTTGATATCGATGGCATTGATACAGCGCATAAATTATCAATTTTAGCCGCCATGGCTTATGGCTCGAAGATTCGTTTTGATGAAGTGTTCACCGAGGGCATCAGCAAAATTACCGCTGCCGACATTGAATCAGCAACAGAGCTCGGCTACCGCATTAAGCTGCTTGGCATTGCCAAACCGCACGGCGATCAGGTGGAGATGCGCGTTCATCCGACTCTGGTTCCGATCACCGCCCAGCTGGCCCAGGTCTCTGATTCCTACAATGCTGTGCAGGTTTCGGGTGATTTTGTAGAGCACACCATGTATTTCGGTCGCGGTGCCGGGGAGCGGCCAACTGCATCGGCTGTGGTGGCTGATATCATGGATATAGCCCGCGTTCACCCCGATGGCGTAAGCCATCTTGCGCCGCCAATGGGTTTTGTTGACGCGGAGCGTCGTGAGCTGGTCACATTGCCGATGGCTGATGTTGAATGTGAGTACTATTTGCGTCTGATGGTCAAGGATGAACCGGGTGTGATTGCTGCAGTTACTTCAATTCTGGCCGACCACCGCATCAGTCTGGAAGCATTCAGTCAGAAGGAGAGGCATGCCACCCATGCCGTACCAATTGTTATGCTGACCCATGGAACCACTGAAGGAAATCTGCAGGCGGCAATTAGCCGGATCATCGGCCTGACAGCTGTGGACGAAGATGTGCTGATTCTGCGCAAAGAATCGGCGGTGGCTTAGTATGCCCAGATACGAAGGAATCATTAACCGTTACCGTGCTTTTTTACCGATAGGCAAGGATGATGCTGTCATCACCCTTTACGAAGGCAATACCCCGTTGCACGAATCGATGAATCTGCGCAATGCCATTAATCCCGAGCTGAAAATATTTCTCAAGTTTGAGGGCCTGAATCCAACCGGTTCATTCAAGGATCGTGGCATGACCATGGCGGTGACGCAGGCCTATAATGCCGGTTCACGCAAAGTGATCTGCGCTTCAACCGGCAACACTTCGGCATCCGCTGCGGCTTATGCGGCCAATTGCGGCATGGAAGCCTATGTGCTGATTCCCGATGGCAAGATTGCGCTGGGTAAAATGAGCCAGGGCATGCGTTATGGCGCCAAGGTGATTCAGATTCGTGGCAATTTTGATGATGCGCTGGAGCTGGTGCGCGAGATTTCCGCTGATGGCTCGATTTCACTGGTCAATTCAGTTAATCCTTATCGTATTCAGGGCCAGAAAACAGCCGCATTTGAAATTATTGATGAGCTGGGTTTTGTACCTGATTACCATGCCCTGCCGGTCGGCAATGCCGGAAACATCACGGCTTACTGGATGGGCTATAAGGAGTATCACGAGAAGCGGATCAGCAAGTCTCTGCCTAAAATGATTGGTTTTCAGGCCGATGGCTCTGCCCCCATTGTCTATGGTGCGCCAGTTGAGAATCCTGAGACCGTGGCCACTGCCATTCGCATTGGCAAACCGGCCTCATGGCAGCAGGCCGAAGATGCACGTGATGAATCCGGAGGCTGTATTAAAGCCGTGACCGATAAAGAAATTCTACAAGCCTATGACATGCTGGCGAGCATGGAAGGCGTGTTCTGTGAACCGGCTTCAGCGGCATCTGTGGCGGGTGTGATCAAGCTGAACAAAGCAGGGCACTTCAAAGCTGGCGAAACCATTGTCTGCACCTTAACCGGTAATGGCCTGAAAGACCCTGAAACAGCCATGAAAAACGTGCCCACGCCGATTACCATTGATGCCACCGAGGATGCGGTGCGTAGAGCTCTGGAGTCTTAGGAAGAGTGTGAGCGTATCAACACTGATTGTCAGTCAGGCATTGATTCAGAATCAAGATGGGCTTTCACTCCATCCTGATCTTCTTTTATGGCAGCAACAACTGGGCTCTTACAGGCAACAGTGGTTCAATTGCGCCGATAAAAATCCACTGGGCTGGTTTGCTGCTTTGCAATCTGTGAGTACAGCGGCTCTGCTGGCAAGCCGGTGCCCTGAAATGCCCGGTGAAACGAAGCAGTGCTGGGTAGCTTCCCCTTTCCATGCACAGTTGGGTCGCGACACTGTGCGCCTGCTGCCGGAAGGATTGTTTCCCTGGACAGAGCAAGATGTGGGCTGGTTATGCGCTATCCTGAATCCCCTGTTGCAACATGAGGGTATGACTTTGATTCCGGTGGGCTCTGCGCTGCTGTTGAGCTGTTGTGAACGCATGGATGTTGAACCGATCCGGTTTGGTGAAATTTCCGGAAAGGAATTGCCAAACTGCCACCCGAAAGGTTCTGATGCAGGTCGATTCACACGTTTATTGGCTGAAATCCAGATGTTGCTGCACCAAAATCCTGCTGAACATCGGCAGCAGAGGGGAGAGCCAGATGTGAATGGTGTCTGGTTGTGGGGTGGCGCTCAATGGCCACAGCCGGTCAATGAGAAGAAGATTGCTGTGGCTACGCGCAATCCGTTTTTGCAATCTGTTGTAGACGGCAGGGATGCAACGTTGGTAATAAGCGAGGCTGAACGTCTGGATGAACTCGTAAAACCGAATACTTCATTGTCGAGAAAGGTCATTCTGGCTGGTGAAGGCCATGCCGTGCTGCTGACGAAATCGCTGTTGTCGAAGTTGCGTAAAATCCGTTGGGTTCCTAAGTCACCTGGAACTGAATTGGAGTTGCTTACTAATTTACGTGGCTTGATATGAGTTTCCTCTTAATTAATTTGATAGAAATGTGAGTCAGGGATAAGTGAAACTTGCCAGAACAGAAGGTCGATAAGCTCAGTTGATCTCAGCAGAAATATTAATTTGTTTGCTTGTCAGCAAATGTCTATTCATGGCTGGAACTTACCTTTAGCTAATACTCAATTTTGGGTGTCCGCAGTCATTCGGGGCAAGTAAGGACAGGGTGGTCAACTTCTCCAGCATCTAAACCAGCCATGGCGTGAGAGTTTTATTTACTCAGTTCTTTTAGTCGGGCTTCGAGTTCTACAACTCTGGTCTCGAGTGACTGCAATTCATTGCGCGCTTTGGTCAGCATGGCTTCCTGCACTTGCATGCGTTCATGGGTGACTATATCGAATTGAGACAGGGTGTTTTCGACTACACTGCGCACCTGTGCTTCTGCGCCTTCTTTCAGGCCGCCGAGCATGCGGATGCCCCCGGAAATTTTTTCTGCAATATCATCCAGTGGCTGTTTATTGTTTGTCATATTATTTCTCCATTGTTGTTTTAGAGCTTTGCCTTATGCACGATTTTACTTTTTATTGAGCCTTTCAAATATGCTGTTTTTCCTGATGGAAGCTTAATTCTCAACCAGTCTTGCGTGCCGCTCTTATATGCTTTCAGATGTGCGCCGGGGCGAAACCAGCCCAGATGTGTCGATTTGATGGTCGGTTTTTCACGCAGGTTATGATAACCGGCTTTTTGGAAACGCTTGTTCCGGGGGATCGATTTTATTTTGGTGCGTATGGATTCAATAATTGCACGTTCCACTGATTCTTCACGTGTTGTGCCCCGGGCTTTGACATAGATAGTGGTCAGGCGCGCAGTCTGTTTTTTCAGAGTGATTGAACCGTCCAGCCTAGCATCACCGAAGGCTATGCCATATCCTCCCTCCTGCTGAATTTCAAGTACATCCACATCAAGTTTCATACTCCGCAAGCTCAGCTGTGTGGCTACAAGTGTTGATTTCATACTACTGGAGAAGCTCTCCTCTTCGCCAACAAACTGGTCTGCAACAGCTTCAAATAATGCTCCCGGAACAACTGCGATAGCTGTTGCTGCTGCGCAGCCACTTAAGCATAACGATAGCAGCAGGATAAATATTCTATTTTGCTGGCGAGTTAAATGCCCCATTGCTGAACCTCGGAATAAGGCACTTCAAGATGATCAAGAACACGATTTACAAGAAAATCTATAATGTCGTCCAATGATTGCGGGCGATGATAAAAGCCCGGCATAGCCGGAATAATATGTGCGCCCATGCGAGCCAGTTTCAGCATATTTTCCAGGTGAATGGTTGATAATGGCGTTTCACGGGGCACCAGAATCAGTTGTCGGCTTTCTTTTAGCATAACATCGGCAGCACGGTCGATCAGATTGTCAGAGACACCACTTGCAATGCGGGCCAAGGAACCCATGGAGCAAGGGATAATAACCATTTGCCTGATGTCAGCGGAGCCTGATGCTGCAGGTGAAAACCAGTCTTCCAATCCATAGCATTTAATCAATTTCTCAGGAAAATCAAGATGATGTGCAAGTGTAATGGCACTGTCTTCAGGGACGGTCGGCAGATCAAGGTCAGTTTCCTGTTTAATCACTATCCGGGCAGTATCAGATAATAGCAAATGTTGAAAAACGCCTGCCTGGGCAAGCCTTTGAACAAGCCGAAGCCCATAGGCCGCGCCAGATGCACCAGTGATGGCGACAATGATCTGCTCTTTTTTTGCAGCAGGTAAACTCATGTAACGTGTTCTCCTGAATTTCCGAATAGAATGTATCTCATCTGTTTCCGGGGCAATGATATGTTTTAGTGTATCATCAGGCCATGACTGGCGTCACGAATACTGCCATAGTCTCATGGCCTACATGGAAAAACTTTCACCCAGATACAGGCGACGTGCATCCGGGTGAGCAATAATTTCTTCAGATGTGCCCTGCACAATAATTTCACCTTCGTTCATCAAATAAGCCCGATCACAAATAGAAAGGGTGTCGCGCACATTATGGTCTGTGATCAGAATGCCAATATTTTTACTTCGTAACTCAGCGATAATGGTCTGAATATCTTCAACTGCAATCGGATCAACTCCGGCAAAGGGTTCATCCAGCAGTAAAAAACGAGGTTTGGAAACCAGTGCGCGGGCAATTTCAGTTCGTCGCCTCTGACCACCGGAGAGAGTATAGGCTTTCTGATGCTGAACGCCTTCTATGCCCAGATCAATCAGTAATTCTTCCATCTCTTCTTCAATTTGAGTATCTGGTAATTTTAGTGTTTCAAAAATAGCCAGCAGATTTTCACGTACAGTGAGCTTTCGAAATATACTGGCTTCCTGAGGTAGATAACCAATACCTTTCCTGGCACGGATATGCATGGGCAGACGAGTAATCTCCTGATCATCCAGCGACACTTTTCCGGTATTAGCGGGAACCAGTCCGCAAACCATATAAAAACAGGTTGTTTTGCCAGCACCATTGGGGCCCAGAAGGCCTATACATTCACCTGAATAGACATCAATATCAACATCGGAAACCACAGTCTTTCTGCGGTAGGATTTGCTCAGTCCCCGCGCTGATAAATGATGGATTGTAGACACTTATTTCCCCGGTGCCGGTAGTAGTTTATTGCCTTTGTCACCCGTCTCAATTGTCATGTGAGTTCTGCCGCCTTTAACCGGATGCACTTCGGTTTTCTCACTGGACATATTATGGATAATTGTTTCACCTTCAATGCGGCCACCGGGTTGTTCAAGTACGGCATGACCTTTTAGCGTCAAAGTATTCTCTTTCTGATCCAGTCTGGCAGTATCAGCATGGCCTTTTCTATCGCCCTGAATCATGGTGACATGACCAAAGGCATCAACAGATTCCATCTGAGTATTTTCGCCTTCACTGTAATGCACCACCAAACGGTCACAGTTCATGATAAATTCATCACGTTTTACCTGTACATTGCCGGTGAATTCAGCCTTGTTTTCCTTATGAAAAAAAGTCATTTTTTCTGCTTCGATTTGCATGGTACCTGCCCACAAAAAACTCGGCAGCAGCATCAATGCTAACGTTATAATGATGCGCATAATCATGGTATTACTCCTTGCCATTGCGGGTTACTATCTTCGATCCAGATACCTTTATCTACTGTGACCTGTTCAGTCTGTCTATTCAAGCGTAAATCCTTTCCATGTGCACGCAGTGTTTCACCCTGGATCCTGAAAGCCTCCGGCATATACATTTCATCTGTGCCACTTTCATAGATCATGGTTTCAGTATATAAATCCCAGGATTCGTAATGAATGACTACGTTATCCTGAAAATGAATATTTCGTTTTACAGGATCAAGCCAGGCTTTGTCACTCTCAATGGGAATTTCACGTTCATCTTTGGTGAACAGTAAAAGTCTCGGATTGCTCAACAGCATTCTTCCATCCAGTTGTTGTCTGGCCTCCGCTGCGCGCAATTGCCAGACAATCTGTCCATCTTTACGCTCGACAAGCACCGGGCTTTCAACTCTGGTTTGTGGTTGTTCTTTGTCTGTTTCTGTGGTGGTCAACTCAGCAGGGCTTTCCATCCCAATCAAAATGACGGCCAGAATTACACTACCTGCTGAAACAGTAAGGCTGGTCCATTTTGCTATCCGCCATGCGTGTCGTGTCATGATTGCTGGTTGGTTGTAATGTTCGGGTCAGGCATCTCTTCCTTGTTCAATTCTGCCAGCCACAATCGGATGGCGAAACCTTATATCGATCTTCAATCACAGATGTCCATGCATCTGTAGCCAGAATCATTCCCTCGGCAGCCTGCCTGATCGCACCGCGCCCGCCTGCAAAATCAGAAGACCAGTCTGCGTAAGCCAGAACCGACCGATGTGCATCACACGGGGTAAGGCTCAGGGCACATTGGTACATAGGCGGCAGATCGAGAACGTCATCACCCATCATAGCGCACTGGTCAGCACGAATGCCGGTACTGGCAACCAGTTTAGTCAGGCCTTCCGCTTTGTTCAGGCAGCCCTGAATTACATATTTAATTCCGAGATCGCGGGCTCGGGCTGCAACAACAGCAGAGTTACGACCGGTAATGATGGCCACCTGAATCCCGGCCCGTTGCAGCAGCTTGATGCCGTGACCATCACGCACATTAAACGCTTTCAATTCATCACCATGTTTATCCATAATAATCGAACCATCAGTCATCACACCATCAACATCTAGAATCAGCATACGGATATCAGACGCCTTGTCACGGGGGAAATCGAAACCGGTTTTCCGGCTCATGCAATACCGGCCTGTAGAATATCATGCATGTGAATAATGCCGACCGTCTGCTGTTGATCGTCGATCACAAACAAAACCATAATTTTATACTCCTCCATAATCCGTAAGGCCTCACTGGCCAGCTTGCCGCTGCTGATCCGCCTGGGATTACCATGCATCAGTTCACGCACAGGCGCATCCAGTTCCATATGACCCGATTGCAGAATTCGGCGCAGGTCACCGTCACTGAGGCAGCCTGCCAATTTCGTTTTGTCTATGATGCCGGTGATCCCGAGCCGGTGACTGCTCATCACCATAATCGCATCGCGCAGTGAGGCATTGATAGCAACCATAGGCAATTCTTCATTCTGATGCATAATATCAACTACGCGCAATAATTTACGGCCTAAATTTCCTGCCGGATGAACACGGGCAAAATCTTGCTCATGAAAACCACGTTGTTTGAGAACAACGACTGCCAGTGCATCGCCCAGCGCAAGGGAGGCTGTTGTTGAAGCTGTGGGGGCCAGATTCATCGGGCAAGCTTCCTGCGTAACGGGGATATGCAGTACAATATCAGCATGCTGTGCCAGCGTTGATTTCTTCTGGCCTGTAATGCAAATAACTTTTGCACCACGCCGCCGAATTTCCGGTAACAGGCCGCAAACTTCAGATGTTTCTCCGCTGTGCGACAGGGCGAGAACAGCATCGTTTCCGGTAATCATGCCGAGATCGCCATGCTGAGCCTCAGCTGCATGAACAAAAAAAGCAGGCGTACCTGTAGATGCAAAAGTGGCAGCAATCTTTTTGGCAATAATGCCGGATTTACCCATGCCGACGACAACCAGCCGCCCTTCAATATCCAGAATTGATTTAACAGCCAGTGCAAATTCAATACCCAACACCTGACGCTGGGCTTCCAGAGCGGCTATTTCGATGTCCAGTACATCTTTGGCCTGATCCAGCCAGGCTTGCTGATCTGTATGTATTGCGGTGGTATTCATTAGCCCCAGGTCGGTTGTAATGTGGAATTTTTTAATTGAGACAGCAAAGGTGTGGCTTGCTCATGGAAACGTGTCCGTTCTGCTTTTGCCACCGGTTTTGCAGGTGGGTGTTTTACAGTAAGCGGGTTGACGGCCCGGCCACGGGAACGAAACTCAAAATGCAGATGTGGACCGGTAGCCAGCCCACTCATGCCAACATAGCCAATAACCTGTCCCTGTTTGACGTGTTGGCCCTTGCGGATGCCGCGTGCATAGCGGCGCATATGAGCATAAGCTGTTGAATGGTTGTGATTGCTGTGACGAATCAGAATAAAACGCCCATAGCCATTTTTCCAGCCGACAAAAATGACCTTGCCATCACCAATAGAATGGATGTGCGTGCCGCTTGGAGCTGCATAATCCACACCACGATGAGCACGGGTATAACCCAAAATCGGGTGTTTACGCTTTAGTCTGAAGCGTGATGAGATGCGGGAAAATTTTACCGGTGCTTTCAGATAAGCTTTACGCATGCTTTTTCCGCCGGGAGTGAAATAACCTACTTTGCCATTCAGCTGTTCATAGCGTACTGCCTTATAGGTTTTTCCCTGATTGGTAAATTCAGCGGCAAGAATTGTACTTTCCAGCGGTTTACCTTCATCATCAAAACGTTCTTCATACAATGTTTTGAAGGTGTCGCCATCGCGCATGTCACGTGCAAAATCAATGTCCCAGGCAAAGATGTCTACCAGATTCATAATCGTACGCTGATCAAGCCCGATATCGGCACCAGCTCTAAAAAGGCTGTCATGAACAACACCGGAAACTATACGCTGGCGGCTGAATATCTCACGTTTTTCTATCTCTGCGAGCCATTCATGCTGGCCTTTTATCTGATGCAGATGCAAGCGGCCTGTTCCATCAATATTATAATAAACATCTATACCGTCTGTACTGTCATGCCGTTTAAATAGGTGCCCTGCATGAATATCTTTCAGGTTGTAAGTTTTCTTTGCCGCATTGATGATGTTAATACTTGTCGAGGCATTAAAGCCCAGTCTGCCCAGTGCTGAAATAGTATTATCACCAGACTTCAGTCTTGTTGATTGAGAATTTAAAAGACTTTCTTCAACAGGCTGATCAGTAATTTTAGTTAAAGCCGGGGGAAGCCATTCTTCGTGTTGTCTTGCTGAGTTAGCATCAACATTGTTACCTCCTGTGCTAATCAGAATCAGAATGAAAATAAAGCCCAGCACTGCTCCTAACAGGGGAAACCAGCCGGGTGAAGGCACACGGTGCCGACCAGGCAACACAGATGAGTTGTCCGGGTCGGAGGGGCTTTGATCTGAGAAATCATGATTAAATGCTTTTGGCAACGGTGAACTCCTCTGCACGCATGCTTAAGTCTGGCGGATTGCTTGTCAAAGCCGTAAGCGGCAGAATTTGTTTTTGAAATTATTTTTTCAGGAGTCCAGCAAGATGCCCAGCTTTGATATTGTGAGTGAAACAAATATGCAGGAGATGAGTAATGCAGTAAATCAGGTGATTAAGGAAATCACCACGCGTTATGATTTTAAAGGCAGTAAGGCCAGTATCGAATTAACTGATAACAACATTATAGTGATTGGTGATGACATCAATAAACTGAACACGGTGACTGAGATTCTGCGTGCCAAACTGGTGAGGCGAAAACTGCAACCATCATGTTTGGAATATAATGAAGCTGAAGATGCCAGTGGTGGCTGCAAGCGGCAGAGTATTTTGATCAAGCAGGGTGTAAGCATCGAACTGGCCAGGAAAATCGTCAAGGAAATAAAAAATAAAAAAATGAAAGTACAAGCTTCCATTCAGGGGGATCAGGTGCGCGTAAACGGCAAAAAACGTGACGACTTGCAGGCGGTTATGGCCCTGGTGAGGACTATGGATACAGATCGACCGCTCTCATTTACCAACTTCAGAGATTAATTCCTGAGCCGCCAAGTGGCATTCATAAGACCCTGTTGTTCACCCGGTTTTGACAAGGCAAGAAAAGATTGTGCAGTGATGACGTAGGTGAAATCGGGTGGGTTTTTTTAGTAATAATTGATCGCCGGTAATCAATATCGCATAGGGTGGCGGTCAGCAGTTTCCATAAATGTTGATTATTTTCATCCGACACCTAGCTGTCAGTCTCTATCGATTCACGAGAAATGGCATTGGCAGCAGCTCTTATAGAATGATGTCGATCTCTGCTTCTGGCAGCCTGTAGCATGCCATCAACAATAATAACTGGTGATGCAAGCCTGTATTTTGGTGAACCCAGAGCAATGCCAGTTATTCTGCTTGCCGGTTAAAAAGGGTTTTCGATGACCATGCCTTTCCAGGTCTGTTTGTGCTGCATGTCCTCACTGTATAAAAGAGTTACTCCGGCCTGAACCGCTGTTTCCAGTATCATGGCATCCCAGAAAGAGAACTGGTGTTTCTGAACCGCGTTCATTGCCATATTTAGCGTGGTTGGTACAGCATTGACGACAGGAAACAGGGTCATCCAGTCGCCGACTTGCGCGATCGCCTCCTGTTTCGGCATTTTCCCCTTGCGTGTGGACGCGCTGAAAAATTCAGACAGTGATTGTAATGTCAGAACACAATCGCTGAGCATCATTTTCTGCATGAGTTTCATGGCATTCTGATGGCGGTTTCCAGCCTGACTGTCGATGCTGTAGATCAGTATATTGGTGTCCAGACAGTAACGTTCAGCGCTCATGTGATGCGTCCCGATCAAACGGTTCGCCACCAAGAGGGTGACCTGAATTCATCCTGTCCAGGGTGCGTTGCAGCGCCTCTTGCTGTTCTTCGGTTAAGGTATGGGATGGAGCGATTGCGGATAGTCGCGCAACGGGTTTTCCTCGACGGGTAATGATGATATCACCGCCACTTTCAACGATATCAATATAACGAGACAGGTGTTGATTCATATCGCGAATAGGAACTAGTTGCTGCATATATTCTCCTGTTTAATGAATCATGTAGGACATCCTACATTGTATAGCAATCAATGTACAGCCAAGAATCGACATTGAATATGGATGTAGGGTGTATATGTCAGAGTTGAAATTTAGGCGCTTGGAATCATCATGCACCCCATTCCATGACGGGTTTGTCCTCGCTGTAGAGTTATTGGCTTATGATCTGAATATTTTGCAACTGATTTTGAGATCAGGGCAGGTTGAATTCATCCTGACGGAGAACACATATGCATAATCCCATTTTTCAATTGAATGAACATATCCAGAAACAGATTCTAGGGCAGTCTACATTGATTAACCGGATGCTGATTGCTCTGCTGGCCGACGGACATTTGCTGGTTGAAGGTGCACCCGGGCTGGCTAAAACACGGGCGATCAAGGTGTTATCGGAGGGCGTTGAAGGTGATTTTCATCGCGTGCAATTCACGCCTGATCTGTTGCCTTCTGATCTGACCGGCACCGAGGTTTATCGGCCTCAGGATGGTTCATTTCATTTTCAGGCCGGGCCGCTGTTTCATAATCTGATTCTGGCTGATGAAATCAACCGTGCACCGGCCAAGGTGCAGGCGGCCTTGCTGGAGGCGATGGCCGAACGCCAGATTACCGTGGGTAAAATCACCCATCCGCTGCCTGAACTGTTTCTGGTGATGGCGACGCAGAACCCGATTGAGCAGGAGGGCACGTATCCGCTGCCCGAGGCACAGCTGGATCGTTTGCTCATGCATGTGCGTATTGATTATCCCGATGCGGAGACAGAAAAAAAGATTTTATATTTATCCAGAGATGAATTTGATCAGCCGGGCAAGCATATCACCCGGACTGTAAGTCAGGCTGATTTGTTTGCTGCGCGACGTCAGACTATGAAATTGCATATGGCTGAATCGCTGGAAGATTATATTGTTCATCTGGTCATGGCGACGCGTCAGCCTGAAAAATACAGCAGCGAACTGGATCGCTGGATTCAATATGCAGCCAGTCCACGCGCTACCATCGCGCTGGATCGCTGTTCGCGTGCCCATGCCTGGCTTGCCGGACGTGATTATGTCAGTCCCGAAGATATCCAGGCTATAGCTCCTGATGTGCTTCGCCACCGCGTACTGCTGAGTTTTGAAGCCGAAGCTGCAGGTGTTTCAAGTGATGATGTGATTATAGAATTGCTCAAACGTGTTGCCGTACCTTAAAAACATTCACTGCAGAGGAAAAGCAAAAGACTTTCTATAATGGAGTTCAAAACGATATCATATTGAGTACTTTCTGTTCGTCTGTGGTGGTCTAAATTATTGTATTACTCTGCATTATTTGCGTCCTCTGCGGTAAAAATATTTTTAATTTTTTACTAATAAAAAAGGAGAAACAACTGCAACGTCCTGATCCATTAAAAGCTGAGCTTGGTTACCTGATTCAATTGCAGGGCCCGGCTGCGACTTTGCGTTTGCGGCAGGGTTATCCGCGTGCACTGATGGCTGGCGGCCATTTATCGCGGTTTCAGGGGCGCGGGGTTGAGTTTGATGAAGTGCGTCCGTATCAGCCGGGTGATGATATTCGCAGCATGGACTGGCGCGTTACAGCACGTACCGGCAAACCACATACCAAGCTGTTCCGCGAAGAACGTGAACGGCCCGCCCTGCTGATAGTTGATCTGCGTCCAGCCATGTTTTTTGCTACGCGCGGCGCGCTCAAAGCAGTCATTGCTGCCGAGTGTGCCAGTTTGCTGGCCTGGAGTGTAGCACATCAGGGTGATCGTATCGGGGGTCTGTTGTTTGATGCAGATGAACAGACAATGCGCAATGTCATAAAGCCGATGAGAGGCAAACGGGGTGTGATGCGACTGCTTGGCAGTATCGTTAATCATACACAATGGGGAAGCCGTCAGGCTGGTGGAGGGGCTTCATTTTCATTAACTCTACAGCGAGCCCGTCATGCTGCTCGTACAGGCAGCCTGATCATGATTATCAGTGATGGCCGGGGTCTGGATGATACCTGCGCGGCACAGCTCAAACAGTTGCTTCCACATCATAATATTATTTTTGTGTTTATTTATGATCCTTTTGAAGTAGATATGCAGAATGTTGGCTCGCTACTGGCTTCTGATGGATATAAAACCAGCCAGATAGATAGTGCAGACAGGCAAACACGCCAGCAACATGCAGGGCACTTTGTCAGGCGACGTAGTTATTTGCGGGAACTGGCAAAGTTGCCCGGTTTCTTTCTTGTTGAATGTTCAACCACCGATGATCCGCATGCAAGATTAC
This sequence comes from Zetaproteobacteria bacterium, assembly GCA_021545665.1. The sequence goes on along the minus strand of JAJRTX010000061.1, from coordinate 6,832 downwards.
AGGCTACATTTGGTATCACACGATGAATGCTGATCCTCTGTCCGAATTGCGTGACATTCACTTGCCAGAAGCTATATCGTGGTGGCCTCCGGCAGTGGGCTGGTGGTTGCTGTTGCTGATTGTGGTATGCCTTGTTGTTGCCGTTATGTGGTGGAAACGCAGGTCTGAGGTATTGAAGAATAAACCCGTAATCTATTCACACATGGAAATTATTGATGCTGCTCTGGCTGAACTGTCACAGTTGCAGTATGCCATGAAGGCCGGAGGAAATCCAAAAAAAATTGCGTCGGATTTATCCCGTTTGTTGCGACGCTCTGCCATGCGATTGTCTGCGAATCAGGCCGATGTCGCAGGTTTGACCGGTGAGAAATGGCTGTTGTGGCTGGATGAACAGTGGGATAAGGATGAATTTCATAATGGAGCAGGCAGACAATTAATTCAGGCTCTATATCGGCCTGAGAGCCATGTTGATATCGAAGCTGCTTTCAGATTGTGCCACGGCTGGCTTGAAGCACAGCGATGAATATGGACTCGTTTGTATCAATATCGTGGCTATTACCGTGGGTTTTTGTTCTGCTGCCTTTACCTTTGTTGATCCGCCTTATGCTGCCGGAAGTGCGGCAACAGCAGGCCGTTGCTTTCGTGCCGTTTGCTGCAGAATTACCTGTCTCATCAGCGATTCAACAGAGCAGGGGAGAAAATGTTCGTCTGTTCGTTGCGGCATTGATCTGGTTGCTGGTGCTGATTGCTGCAGCACGTCCCCAGTGGCATGGGGATGCGGTTGAGTTGCCGGTCAGTGGCCGTGATTTGATGATGGCTGTTGATATTTCCGGTTCCATGCAGACTGCAGATTTCGAATTATCGGGTCGCCGCGTGGACAGGCTCACAGCCACCAAGGCGGTGGCCAATGCCTTTATTGAGCTGCGGCAAGGGGATCGCATCGGTTTGATTCTGTTTGGTTCACAAGCTTATGTGCAGACGCCGTTGACATTTGATCGAAAAACCGTGCAAATTCTACTGAATGAATCGGTGATTGGTTTAGCAGGCAAGGAAACGGCCATTGGCGATGCTATTGGTCTCGCGGTCAAACGATTGCAACAGAGCGATGGCCAAAACAGCAATAGAAAAACGGATCAGGTACTGATCCTGCTAACCGATGGGGTAAATACGACCGGAGCTGTGCCACCTGAAAAAGCAGCCGAGCTGGCAAGCAAATATGGACTGACCATTTATACTATTGGCATAGGTGCAGATGCCATGACGGTGCGTTCACTGTTTGGTCAGAGGCAGGTTAATCCGTCAGCACAACTGGATGAGAAAGCGTTAACGGCTATTGCCGAGCAAACAGGCGGCAGATATTTTCGCGCCCGTGATACCAGGGAGCTGGTCAGTATTTACAGCCTGATTGATCAATTGGAGCCGGTGGAACGGGAAAAGGATATTTTTCGCCCGCATCATGCCCTGTTTATGTGGCCGTTGGCGCTGGCATTGCTGTTAACGATAGCTCTGATGGCATTCATGCTGCCTGAACCTGCACAATGGAAATAGATATGGAAATCCTGAGTAATTTTCATTTGCTGCGTCCGTGGTGGCTTATTCTGTTTCCTTTCTGGTTGTTGCTGGCGTTGCTGCTGTGGCGACAGAAAAGGGAAAATGATGGATGGTCGTCTTTGTGTGATCCGGCACTGCTGACTTATCTGGTCGGAGAGTCCACGCGAAAAAAACGTTCCAGGCTGGCTCTGGCCGGTTTGATGATGGCCGGTGTGTCAGCCGTGGTTGCGCTGGCAGGGCCGGCCTGGAAACAGTTGCCACAGCCGGTTTATCAGACTCAGTCTGCCATGATTATTATTCTTGACCTGTCTCAGTCGATGCTTGCTGAAGATATGCGTCCGAACAGGCTGATTCGCGCCAGACAGAAATTGCAGGATATCCTCAATCTCCGTCAGGAAGGACAAACCGGCCTGATCGTGTTTGCCGGTTCAGCCTTCGATGTGGTGCCGCTGACTACTGATAACAAAGCTATTATTGCCATGCTAGGAGCTTTGCATCCATCGATGATGCCGACTCAGGGTAGCCGTGCCTCAGCCGCACTGAAGCGTGCTGCAGACATGTTTAAGCGCGGTGTCATTCATCACGGTTCGGTGGTTTTGTTGAGCGATGGCGTTGATGCGGATGCAGTAGCTGTGGCTGAAAATCTGGTTCAGGCCGGGCATCAACTCAGTGTACTGGGCGTTGGCACAGAAACAGGCGCGCCGATCCCGTTGCAGGGTGGGGGTTTTCTGAAAGATGGCTCCGGAAATATTGTTATTCCACGCCTGCAGACAGCCGCGTTGCAAACACTGGCCAATGCAGGGAACGGAATCTATCAGCCTATTCGGGTGGACGATGCGGATGTGAAAAGCCTGCCCGGTTTGTATTCTGTTCAGGGCGAGAAGGTGAAAATGGAGGATTTTCACAGTGATCAGTGGCAAGAGGAGGGGCCATGGCTGGTATTGCTCCTGTTACCTCTGTTGCTGCCGGTTTTTCGGCGCGGCGTACTGTTGCTGGTATTTCTACTGCCAGTATTTTCACCTGATTTGTCTTATGCTTTTGAATGGAAAGATGTCTGGCAGACGCCGGATCAGCAGGGGGAGATGCTATTTAAACAGGAACAATCAGAGCAGGCGGCGGCAAAATTTGAAAATCCGGAATGGAAGGCCGCTGCTTTATATCGCACAGAAAAATTTAAGGAATCCGCCAAGACTTTGAAGGCTATTAAGTCGGCAGATGCACATTATAATCGGGGTAATGCGCTGGCAAAGTCAGGCGATATGAAAGCTGCGATTGAAGCCTATGAACAGGCGCTGAAAATAGACAAGAGACACGAAGATGCCAAATTTAATCGTGATCTGATTAAAAAAATAATGCAGAAACAGCAGTCTGATCAGCACCAGTCGAAGGATCAGAAAGAATCAAATAAATCTGATAAAAGTGATAAGTCTGAGCAACAGTCGGGTGGAAAACAGCAGGATAAACAGGGTGATAAGTCCGAGAATTCAGAGCGGCCCGGGCAGCAGTCAGATGAGCAGCAACAGCAGAATGATGAAAAACAATCGCAGTCCGGGCAGGAAAAGAAGGCTGAGGCCGATGCTAAAAAAGAAAAAGAACGGCAACAGCAGGCTATGCAGTCTGCTGAGCACACAGAGCAGAGCAAAGCAGAGCCTGAAAAAAAGGACGTAAAAGCAGCCGCAGAAGAAAAGGAAATAAATAAGGAAGATGCAGAAGAGATGCAGTCTCAGCAGCAATGGTTGCGTCGTATTCCTGATGATCCAGGTGGATTGCTCAGACGTAAATTTCGTTATCAGTACAGACAGCGTGGTCAGCAGCAGGCAAGTAAGGAAGGGCAGGCATGGTAAATAATTTGCAGGTATTCAGAATATTTTCACCGCAGAGGAGCGGAGGACGCAGAGAAATTCAATTATTTATATTCTTTATGTTGACGCTGTGGAGCACAGCTGCGTTCGGGGCAGTGAAAGTACAGGTGGATCGTTTTAATCTCAGCGAACTGGAAACATTAATGCTCTCTGTTGAAATAAGCGGCGACGACAGTGGTGAACCGGAAACATCAGTTTTAGAAAAGGATTTTGAAGTGCTTTCCCGCAACCACAGCAGTTCATACAGCCTGATCAATGGGTTGATGAGCAGCAAGTCTACCTGGATGATTCATTTACGGCCCCTTCATTCGGGAGCTTTGACCATTCCGGCCATGATAGTGGGTTCAGCTACAACACAGCCGATAACTGTTCAGGTCAGTAAAGCTACTGACAGAAATGATTCTGAGCGAGGGCCGAGTGGGGAAATCTGGATAGATATGTCTGTTGAGCCAAAACAGGTGTTGGTGCAGCAGCAGGCCATCATTATCGTTCGCATTTTCCAGGCGGCAGCATTGAATCAGGCGCAACTGACCGAGCCTTCTCCAGCCAATGCGATCATTGAACGATTGGGTGAGGATGCCAACTATCAGACTAACCGTAACGGACGCATCTGGCAGGTGGTGGAACGACGATATGCTCTGTTTCCGCAACAGTCCGGGCAGATTAAAATCGATCCGGTTCAGTTGGATGGCAATATTATTGTCCGCAACTCCAGTTTTAATTCTTCGTTTTTCCAATCAGCCAAACCGATTCGCGTGCGTTCCAATGCACTTACTCTGAATGTTTCGGCCATGCCATCCGGTTGGGATGGTGGCGAATGGTTGCCAGCTACCCATCTTGAGTTGATTGAAGACTGGCCTGCTGTCACCACATTTACAGTAGGCGAACCGGTCACACGTACCTTAACCTTGCGTTCTAAAGGTTTATCTTCGAGCCAGCTGCCCAGTATTAGCAGTATGTTACCAGATAACCTTAAGGTATATCCTGACCAATCAAAAATATCGGATGATAAGAGCTTTGAAGGAGTGGTCGGGACTCGGCAGGAGAAAATTGCCATTATGCCAATGCTGCCCGGAACCTATATTTTGCCGCAGATTGATATTCCATGGTGGAACACGAAAACAGCCCGTAAAGAAATGGCAACCTTGCCACCAAGAACATTCAAAGTAGTTGCAGCGGCTGCCTCGGCTGCGACATTGACTGTGAATCAGGTCGAGCCTGAGGTAAAACAACCGCCTGTTGCCCGGATGTCGGACAACCCCGTGTCTGATAAGTCAGGCTGGAAGTGGCTTGCCTTGATGGCATCTACAGGCTGGCTGTTGACACTAGGCTGGTTTTGGATGTCGCGTAAGCGGGATAAGGCTCAGAATACTGGTGGTAATGATAAGCGGGTCTCGAATCTAAAACAGGCTAAAAAGTCTGTTGAACTTGCCTGTCAGCAGGGTGATGCCAAAGCCTGTGAGTTGGCTTTGCTCAGTTTTGCGCATCTTCAATGGCCTGGTTTTTCAGTCAACAGCCTTGCAGCTCTGGCTTGTCAATGTGAAACGGATCTGGCCCGGGAAATAACAAGCCTGGAAAAATACCTGTATGCATCCGGCAAAAAAATCTGGTGCGGTGCCGAATTGCTACAAACATTTCAAAAAGCTGATTTCAGGGCGTCGCAGCCCGGAGCAGCCAAACAATCCGTTGCTTTGCCGGGCCTTTATCCGGATTAGCAAGCAATGAATTCACCAGCTTCAGTTGCAATGGGTTCTTGTCATTCACTGTTTTCGCCAACCACTGCATTTGCTTTCCGCTGAGCTTCGGCGGCTGATCAGATATGCTACTAGACTTTAGTGCTTCCCATCCACCGTAGTGATACGTCATAAGCCATTTGTAAACAGTCCGGACATACATCTCAAAGGATCCGGCAACTATTTTTGGTATCTTGCCGTCCGGAATCTGCTGGACGCCTCGAAGCCGTAAGGCTTCCTTTGACTCCTGGTTTAGTTTCCTGCCATCACATTCCCATTTGCATTTCATCTTGCAATCATAACGCTACTGACTTTATTTATGAAGGTCTTAGTATCCGCCCATATTGGCAAAACGGGAGTGGACTTGTCCCTCAAGAAGCCAACTTTCTTCGCAATATATAGATGTTTCACCAGCCCCATTCGCAGCAGTAACAGTGACACTGTGTACACCACCTGAGGTTACATCTGCCCCAACATGAATCTTCATACCAAAGTACCATTGGTTGCCTTTCTTCGTCTGGTGCATTTCAGGGTCACGCTTCTTATCTGCATTCCTTGTGAAGCTGGGTGTATGGAGAATTGTTGCATCGACCATGCTACCCTTCGATACCAATAATCCTTTTTCCTGCAAATGCTTGTTGATTCCTTCAAGTAACACAGGCGTCAACTCGTGTTTTTCAAGCAGATACCGAAAATCCGGAATGGTACTTGCATCCGGTAGTAATTCGGTAACGTTGCTAAAGCCAGAAAAGCGGCGAATGCTTTCAATTTCATAGAGCGCCTTCCATCTGACGATCAGAATAGCTGAACCAGTGTCGCATATAATGAATGTGGAGCATGCATGACAGTCCTTTCAGTGGCCGACCAACTTTGCCCTGCTTTGGATAGTGCGGCTCAATGACTGCCATCAAAACTGCCCATGGCATCACTGCTTCCATTTCATTCAGAAGCACCTCTCGGCGTGTCAGACATTTCTTTGATTGATACTCAAATTCAGCAAAACTTGATTGCTTGACTATGGAAATTCTCCTGTCGATGGAATCATTCGATTATCACATATAATATTCAGGAATAAATCAACATCTCCTTAGGCGTGTCCTTTTCTGATGACTAGCGTTTGTTTTATGAAATTTATGCAGGAGCGAGGGTTTGCCAGGAGTACTCCTGTTCAAATAGTCTGAATACAAGTCATGGTGGCGACAGTATCAGTCCTGGACATTTTGATTCTAAAGTGTAATTGATATTTTTGCCTTCTACAGTAGAGTGTAGATGTATCTTTGGGAGCGTGTTCCCATGTACAGCAGGGCAAAAAGGGAGCCTTGGAATAATGGTCACGAGTGGACAGCAGGCAAAAAAGAACCGGGTCAAAATTCTTCTGGTCGATGACCAGAGTGTAGTCAGAAGTATTTACCGCAAGGCATTGGAACATGCAGGGTTCCAGGTTATTGAGGCAGTTGATTATGAAGGCGTTTTTGAGTTGTTCGATAGTTCTGTCGATCTGGCTCTGGTGGATATTGTACTGGAAGGAAAATCCGGTATGGAGATTCTGACTTTTATCCGCAAGCAGCAGCCGTTATGCCCGGTGATCATGATTTCGGCGCATGCCAATAAAAACAATGCCATTGATGCTCTGCGCAAAGGTGCAGCGGATTATCTGGAAAAACCAGTCGACCTGCGTGAACTGGT
>JAJRTX010000060.1 GCA_021545665.1 Zetaproteobacteria bacterium | reverse complement strand
CTTCAGTAGCCAGTTGTTCGATCAGATCAACCCCTTTAGCCATCACTTCATCAGTTCTGTAAACACTGAAATGATCCTGCATGATAACCTGCATGCGATTTCGTATATCTACGAGACGCAGGCTTTTTTTGTTACTTTTTGCAGAATCCAGCCAACGTTCAACGCGTTTTACCCCCGGCTGCCAGCAATGCGTATCCAGAGAAGGATAGTAACGGTATTTTTTTAATCTTTTCATCACCTGATTGCCACAGGCGCGGCCAAAAACGACTATTTCCAGTAAGGAATTACCACCCAGTCGATTAGCGCCATGTACCGATACGCAAGCAGCTTCGCCAATGGCAAACAACCCGGGAAAGACCACATCCTTGTTTTCTCCCTCGTTATAAATCACTTCGCCGAAACGGTTGGTCGGGATGCCACCCATAGTATAATGGGCCGTCGGCTGCACCGGAACCGGCTCTTTAATACAATCTCGACCGGCAAATCGCAAAGCCAGATCATGAATATTGGGCAGCTTGGAAAGAATCAGCTCTTCACCCAGATGATCCAGTTTAAGCAATACATGATCCTTATTCGGGCCGCAGCCCCTGCCCTCGCGAATTTCCTGTGCAATAGCTCTGGAAACCACATCACGACTGGCCAGGTCTTTGGCTGTCGGCGCATAACGTTCCATAAAACGCTCGCCTTCTGAATTCAGCAGATAACCACCTTCGCCGCGTACAGCTTCGCTCATCAACTGGCCTTCATCGGCGATGCCGGTTGGATGAAACTGGTAGAATTCCATGTCCTCCAGTGGCAATCCGGCATCCGAAACCAACGCACCGCCATCACCTGTACAAATATAAGCATTGGTAGTCATTTTAAAAATACGTCCGGCACCACCGGTAGCCAGAATTACCGCCTTGGCCTGAAACAGATGGTACTCACCGGCGGCAATATCCCAAGCCATCACACCCTGACAACCCTCTTCATCGGTAATCAGATCAAGGGCGAAATATTCCTGATAGAAATGAGTTCCGGCTCGCATATTTTGTTGATACATCGAATGCAAAATAGCATGTCCTGTTCTGTCTGCCGCTGCACAGGTACGTGATGCCTGACCACCATCGCCAAATTCACGAGACTGCCCACCAAAAGCCCGCTGATAGATCTTGCCATCATCAAGGCGTGAAAACGGAACCCCCTGATGCTCCAGTTCACGCACCAGTAACGGAGCAGCCCGGCACATATACTCAATTGCATCCTGATCGCCAAGGTAATCGGAACCCTTGACTGTATCATACATATGCCAGTGCCAGTGATCCGAACTGACATTGCCCAGCGAGGCATTGATGCCACCCTGTGCGGCTACGGTATGTGAACGGGTCGGCAACACTTTGCTGACCACAGCTACCTTGTGCCCGGCGTCTGCCAGTTGCAACGCACAGCGCATACCGGCACCGCCAGCACCAATAATCACAACATCATGGAAATGGTGCTCAACCTTCTCTGTTGATAAATAAGATATCTCTCACCCCCCCCAGGCCCAGATAATGGCCAGCCACCAGACACCCACACAGGACATGATAAGTAACATACTGCCAATCAGGGTGACACGCCAGCCAACAGGATGAATATAATCCTCAAGAATGACTTTCATACCCAAATAGGCATGTACGCTCAGAGCAATAATCAGAATCGTATGTAGAATCCGGGAAACAAACTGATCAAGAATATTAAACAACCCCTGCTGATCAATCGAACCGATATAAACGGAAACCAGCAGAAAAAATGGCAATGGCAACAGCACGGCCAGAACCACCGCTGACAAACGCTGTCGATACCAGTCTTCTGTGCCGCTGTGGGCAGCGCCGGGTTCTTTATTCAATTTCATAACAATATTGCCAGGACAACTGCAGTCACAGCTGCAACAATAATCACTTTTCTGGCACTACTACGCATATTCTTGCGGCTTTCACCAAAACCGGCATCAAGAACAATAAAGCGGATGCCATTAAAGAAATGATAGATCAGTGCTGTCCCCACAATCCACAATGCAACCTTCCCAAGCCCTGAATGCAGCCATTGGTAAGCCAGATCAAAAGTTTCAGGACTGCCTGTCATGCCATGCAGGAGCCATAAATAGAGTGGTACAAAAAGAAATAGGACGACCCCGCTGGCCCTGTGGGCAATACTGGCAATCATGGCTGGCTGCCAGCGATAGATGGACAGTCTCGGGGATAAGGGTCTTTTGGGTACTTTTAACTGCTCGCTCACTGCTGACAATACCCCGTTTCGCATCCACTTTCGATATTCTGTCGTAAGCAAGCCACCGCTCTGGCCAGTTCACTGATGAGGAACCAGTCACCCTGCTCTCCTGCCATGCCATGAAGAGCAACTGTAGCAGAGATTAATATACCTGTATCAATTTTACGACTCTCCACTACAGCCAGTTGAGTCCCGATCATGCCGGCCAGCACATCACCCGAGCCGGCAACTGCCAACCGTGGCGAACCAAATGGGTTAAGATAAATATCACCTTCAGGAGAAGCGATAAGGGTTTCATTACCCTTAAGAACAACCCAACAGGCAAACTTTCTCATCATTCGCAGGATGGATCGCTTGCGATCCCGTTGAATCTCGGAAACAGGCTCATTAAGCAAACGTCCGGCTTCACCAGGATGCGGTGTAATCACTGTCATGGCAGCTCTTTGAGTCAGCTTTTCCCGCAAAACATTACTATCTGCAATCATATTCAGGGCATCAGCATCCAATACCAGTGGTTTATCCCCTGCCAGCAGAGTCGTCAGTAATTCCTGTTGCTGAAGACCCCATCCCGGACCTGCTACAACACAGTCTGCATCCTGCCAGGGAGCCGAAGATTCCGGATGCACCATAGTTTCACAATTGCTGGCAGCAATAACCGGCCAGACCAAATCCGGACAAGCGATACTGACTCGGCCAGCCCCTGCGGCAAACGCCCCGCGAGCAGCCAAACCCGGAGCACCGGTATAACCGACTGAACCGCCAAATATCCAGATATGGCCAAAACTGCCTTTATGTGACATCCGGGGCCGCTGTGGCCAAACCACATCCAGAAATTCTTCATTAATAAGACAGGCACTGTTAAAACAGGATTCCTGACAACCAATTAAACAGCCCTGAACAGCCAGCCATGATTCGCATATGCTGGATTCAGTAATACCAATCGCTGCTGCTGCAAGTATTTTCCCGCTGTAATCACGTCCCTCATCCAGCCAGTGTCCCCACTTGCTGGCAGCTATCGGCAGGGTCAGGTCAGCACGAATAGCAGCACCCAGCACAACCCCGCTATCAGCATCCAGACCGCTGGCAATATCCACACTCAAAACAGGACGCCCTATCTGATTAATTTCCGCAATAGCTGAAGCCATCTCTCCATCAGGTTCTCTACTCAGGCCCATACCGAATATTGCATCAACTACCATCACAGCCCGCACCAGCCAGCGGTTCAGCTCCTGGGTGCTATCCCCGCATGCAACCCGAACCTTAACTCCTTCTGCCACAGCCTTGTCTGCATAAATACGGGCCTCTCCTTTAATCCTCTCAAATGGAACCAGACTTACAACAGTGACCGGTATATTACTGCGGCGTATATAAATAGATGCTGCAAAACCATCGCCGCCATTGTTGCCGGGCCCTGTGACAATCACCACCCGACCATAATCCGGCATATGAGCCTGTACTGCATGGGCTATAGCCCGTCCGGCCCGATCCATCAATTCGACACTGGAAGTGCCAGCTTTTATTGTTGCTGAATCGGCCCAGCCCATCTGGGATGAAGTTAAAATTCGTGTTGTATTCACTTTTCCTCCCGCGCACTCATTCATGGTCGGATAACTGTATGTTTCAATTTCCAAAGTAATCCGGTTAGCAAAATCGCCCCAGCTGTATCTGCCAGCCAGTCATAAACACTGGCATCTCTCCCCTGCACAAAGGACTGGTGCCATTCATCACTGCCCCCATAGGCCGAACAAAAAACTATTGTCAGAATCGCAAGCAGGCCAATTCTGTCCGACAATGTCAACTTCAATGCATCCCAGAACAGCCATGTCATAACAGCATAAACCGAGGCATGAATCAACTTGTCCTGTCCATCAAATACTATTGGTGTTGGTAACACCGACTGATCAGATAACCAATAAATTATACAGCACCAGATAAACAGGCCAGCCGCCGGAGCCATTGAGAGTTTAGTCATGCAGACTGTTATCTATATTCTCAGCAACTGCAAACGCCATGGCAATACCATCATCATCACTCAATGAAAGATGAACATGCCCAATACCCAGCCTATCGGCAACAGCTTTAGCACCAGCATGCAGCGTAATTTCCGGCTTACCTGAAGGTAGATGAATGGTTTCAATATGACAGGGGAATACACCCTGCCTGAAACCCGTCCCCAGCGCCTTGGCAACCGCCTCCTTGGCAGCAAACAGCATGGCAAATCGTCTCGCCGGATTAGCTTTAGCCTGCGACTGTTCTATCTCGGCCTCAGAATATATGCGCTGAATAAAGTGATCACCAAAGCGGCTCAGAGATCGTTCAATCCGGGCTATAACCAGTCTGTCCACGCCAATGCCAATAATCATCTGTGCATAACCATCCTGAAATCAGCCACCGCCTGCTGCAATCCCTTGAATACGGCATCAGCGATAATGGCGTGGCCAATATTTAACTCTTCAATCTCAGCAATGGCGCAGATCGCCGGGGTATTTTCCACCGTCAGTCCATGCCCGGCATGCACGATCAGGCCGATATCCGCAGCCAGCTTTGCGCCATCAGTGATCGCAAGCAGCTCTTTGACCTGTGCTTCATCCTGATTATTGGCGTAATGGCCGGTATGCAACTCAATCACTGGCGCGCCAATCTCGCGACTGGCCCTGATCTGCGCCGGAATCGGATCAATAAACATGGATACGCGCACCCCCGCTGCAGACAAACGCGCAACTACGCCAGTCAGCCTCTCTTTGTGGGCAGCAACATCCAGCCCGCCTTCGGTGGTCAGCTCTTCACGCTTTTCCGGCACAAGACAACAGGCGACCGGCTTCAGCCGCTCACAAATTGCCACCATTTCATCAGTCGCCCCCATCTCCATATTCAGATGCAGACCTGGCATAGCTGCCAGCCGTTCAATATCATGATCCTGAATATGGCGGCGATCCTCGCGCAGATGCGCCGTGATACTGTCAGCCCCTCCCGCCAGACAAACCGGCACCGCATCCAGAGGGTCGGGATAAGCTGTCCCCCGCGCCTGCCGAATGGTAGCAATATGGTCGATATTCACACCGAGATTTATCATGTTTCATTCCTTGAAAAAATAATCAAAACCTTTCGCCGCAGGGTGCTATCTCTCTCGCAAGCCCGATTCACCTTGACACAAAGTTACGCAGCGTAGAAACAAAACATTTAAAGTGGGTACCGCGCATCATCTGCCTGTTTATCAGGGTTGTACCATTGGAGTTTCCTCTGCGTACCTTTGCGTACTCTGCGGTAAGCTTAACCTATCCTTTAAAGCTGTCTGTGGGCTTGATGCCGTGCTCTTTCAACACTGTCCGAACCATTTCGCACCATGTATCCGCATCGCCTGCACTGAGTCGTATATTGTTACCGGAGAGCACGCCGACAATTGATTTTCGCAATCCTGCCGAAACACTCATCCCCCCTCCACAAGATTCGCAAACCAGATGCGCATGCTGCCAGAACATGGCTTGTTCCGCCTCTTTGCCACACTTCCAGCAATGCAATAAATCTCCCAGCCAGCCAGCCGCAGCAAGCAGATGCCATACGGCCACCAGCAAACCCTGCTGCTTGCGTTCCGCCAGCAGTTTCAATGCAGCATGAGTCTCCTCAAATCCGTGCGGATCACCCTCCTGAAAAAGCCGCGAAACAATAGCCAATAACTCCAGCCCATCCAACGATAGCGATGGCTCCAAAAGCCTCTGTCCACGCTGAATGTCAGCAAGCCCCCCCATGCCGGTGCGCCCAGGCCGCCAACTAATCTGCAAAGCATAAAGCGGCTCAAGCGAAGCCCTGAACGGACTCTTGGGTCGCCTTGCCCCTCTTGCCATCAAAGTAATCCGCCCATGCTGCGCAGTCAAAAAATGACAAATCAGCGAGGTATCGCTATAAGGAATCCGTCGAAGCAAAAGTGCCTCATCCCGAAGCTCAGCCATATCTTACTTTCGACTTAAATTGTAAGCTTTTTTATATTTCAATCGAGTCTAACCCCATTAGTTTTGATGACGGAGTGACGGAGTGCAACCCAGCCCCTTCACGCTCATCAAATCGTTTTTGCAATGAGGTCACTTTTCAACAAACCACCCTTAGACATCATGGCTCCCTCTTGAAAGGGATGACTCACCACCCTTGAGGTACGTGGATTATCCTTACCGGACTTTGCTGATAAGGCAGAGCCATAATCAAGGAGGTGAGTCACCATGAAAAGAATGATTAGATTTATTGGT
>JAJRTX010000059.1 GCA_021545665.1 Zetaproteobacteria bacterium | reverse complement strand
TTAAAAACGATCTAAACCACTACCAGATAGCATCGTTTTCCGACAAGCCCAATATCTAATTTAGTGCTGGCTAATTAGCTTAGAAATTAGCCGAAGATGGTCGTTCGCATAGTTGGAAAACAGGTGTTTTGAGCAAAAGGACAAGTTATGGTCTACAATTCAAACTATGTTGGCCAGATTATGTAGTGCATCCCTGAGGGGACTTGATGCTGAAGCTGTTGATGTTGAGGTGGACCTTTCCAGAGGTCTGCCATGCTGGAGTCTGGTTGGGTTGCCGGAAGGTTCGGTTCGTGAAGCCAGAGAGCGCGTTCGATCCGCCGTTGTTAATTCCGGTTTTGAATTTCCACTGCGTCGGATTACGGTCAATCTTGCTCCGGCGGATACGCGCAAGGATGGTTCACATTTTGACCTGCCGATAGCCATTGGCCTGCTGCTTGCATCCGGCCAACTGGATTCGAGAAATAATAATCAGGAAGCACCCCCCTTTCTAATTGGTGAACTGGCGCTGGATGGCCGCCTGAATCCGGTTCGCGGGGTATTACCTCTGGTACTATTCGCCCGTTCTCAGGGATACGACAGCGTGATTCTGCCGCTGGGCAATGCCGATGAAGCGGCAGCAGTTGAAGGCATCACGGTGTTGCCTGCCAATCATTTTCTGGCTGTGGCTCAACATCTGGCTGGTAAGAAGGTGCTCGCGATTGCTCAAATAAACAATTCACTGACCGAAATTGAAGAAGACATTGCAGACATGGCCGATATTCGCGGACAGCAGCAAGCCCGTCGTGTTCTGGAGATTGCCGCTGCCGGTAGCCATCATTTACTGATGACCGGTTCGCCCGGTGTTGGCAAAAGTATGCTGGCACAGCGCCTGCCGGGAATTATGCCTTTGCTGACTGTACAGCAAGCCATGGAAGTCACGCGCATTTACAGCATATCAGGCGACACTTCTCGCCAGCCCATGAGCAGACGTCCTCCATTGCGACAACCACACCATTCTGCTTCCGATGTCGCTATTGTTGGTGGTGGCAGCAACCCCAAACCCGGTGAAATATCCAAGGCCGATCACGGTATTCTGTTTCTTGATGAGCTTGCTGAGCACAAACGGGCCGTGCTGGAAACGCTTCGGCAACCATTGGAGGACGGCCGCGTCTGTATTGCCAGAGCTTCGGATACGATTGAGTTTCCTGCCCGCTTCCAGTTGGTCGCTGCAATGAACCCCTGCCCTTGCGGTTATCTGGGGCATCCGACTAAAGCATGCCGATGCTCACCGTCCCAGATCAGGCGTTACATGGGGCGTATTTCCGGCCCGCTTCTGGATCGGTTTGATTTAACTATCCAGGTGCCACCGGTTGAACGCGAGGAACTGGCCCGCATGCAACCCGGAGAATCATCCACCAGCATTGCCTGTCGTGTTAATACAGCACGACAGCTTCAATATAAGCGGCTTGGTGATGGGCGCTGTAATGCCCGAATGAGCACAGGAGAAATCGAGACATTTGCCAAACCTGATGCTGAAGGCCTGAAACTGCTTGATCAGGCCATGAAGCATTTCTCCCTGTCAGCACGCAGTTATCACCGGATTTTGAAAGTTTCCCGAACTATCGCTGACCTTGGCTGTTCAGATTGCGTTACCTCAATCCATATTGCCGAAGCCCTGCAATATCGGGGAGAAGATATGCAGGACATCGCAGGCAGATAGGAAACCTGCAAAAGCAGAATCAAGAATACTGCTCGATGCCAAATGAAAAGTTTTTCAATTATAGATCAGTCACTCCATTTCAACGTATGACCTGAAGGCCGGGGCAATAGCGGGAAGCTCACTTGTGGTGCTTTCCCGGTCAGTGTTTCCAGAAATGCGACAATATCATTCACATCGGCATCTGAGAGCTTTGTGTCCAGTTGTATGCTGGCCATGATGCGTACAGCTTTGGCCAGTGTTTTAGCCGTGCCATCATGGAAATACGGTGCAGTCATTGCCACATTGCGCCACGACTGGACACGAAACAGGTGATCATCCTCATCTTTTCCGGTCACAGATTTTCTTCCATCATCAATGCCATAGGAAAATTGCTGAAAACTGTTATTGGTGAACAGCGGCCCTGAGTGGCAGGAGGTGCAGCCGATATCATTCACCTTTTCCATGCCGCGTTTGGCTGCTGCACTGATCTTACCTTCACCGCGAACATAAAGATCAAAAGCTGAATCCGGCGTAATCAATGTTCGTTCAAAGGCAGCAATGGCTTTTGCCATATTATCATAATTTAGTGAATCCGGGCCAAACACAGCTGCGAATAAAGGTGCATAACCGGCCTCTTTCAGGCGGGATTCTACTTCCCTTGCATCGGTGCTGGCCATCTCAACCGGATTCAGTGGCGGCCCCTTGGCCTGATCTTCGAGCAAAGGCGCACGCCCATCCCAGAACTGGGCGCTCCAGAAGGCTGAATTCAGCACAGTCGGCGCATTACGTCCACCCCGCTGCCATTTATGGCCAATGGAGAATTGCTGATTATCCACGCCCCATGTGCCCAGATTATGACAGGAATTACAGGAGAAATTACCACTTTTGGATATTGCCGGTTCAAAATACAGTTTTTTACCCAGCTCAATTTTGTTCTCCGACATCGGGTTGTCAGCCGGAACAGGCACCGCAGTTGGAAGCACACCCATGTCATCGGGTATTCCCTCCGGGGTTTGACCCGCCAATGCACTGGATTGTACCATTATCATGACAAACAATATTGCCAACATATCTCTTATCATAATCATTAGAGTCTCCTTATATCCACCAAATTCTAACATCTAAAGAACCATTTAGTAATGGAAAAACAGTGAGTTTCAAGGTGCCACTTCCACCGGATAACCAGCATCTTTCCAGGCCACGATACCACCCACTACATTTTCAATTCTTGTGTAACCGGCATTGACCAGAATACCAGCAGCACGGGCAGAGCGCCCTCCTGAATGGCAATAAACATAAACCTGCTTGTCTTTCGGCACCTCTGAAACTCTTTGCGCCAGTTCCTGCACAGGAATCAGTACAGCACCCTTGATATGGCCCGCTGCATATTCATCAGGCGTACGCACATCGAGCAACATAAATGGCACTGGTGATTTATCACCGGCTTGCCAGTGCTGGAATGTATGTTGAGTATTCGTATTTTCATAACCATCAACTTTCTCACTCAGGCCACAGGCTATAGCCGTGGAAGCAAATATAAGCAACGTCATCACCATTATTAACTGGTTTACATATTTCATTTCGTATCTCCTGTCATTTATTTCATTATTCAGAGCAATCCGGCGCTTGCCGAAAGGTCGCATATCATACCCTTCAATTACATTCGCAATTTGAATCGTAAAAGGATTCTTACATTGATCAACCGGCATTATCCATGCAAGCACGGAGATGATGACTAAGTAGCGCCGGATCAATCGGCTTGCCGAGCACCTTGATATCCTGAAGCGAAGGGTACTCTTCGGGAGACGAAGCCTTTTCATATCCACTGAGAAACAGAATCGGCAAATCAGACTGCATCTCTCGCAGCTGTCTGGCCACCTCAACCCCGCCCATGACAGGCATGACAATATCAAGAAGGGCCATGCCAACTTCCTGTCGATGTTCGGCAAACAGTTTTAATGCCTGCTTGCCGTCTGCGGCAGCCAGCACCCGGTAGCCAAACTCAACCAGTAACTCTTCCATAATTTCTCGCACCTGATCATTGTCATCTGCCAGTAAAATAATTTCACTCTTGCCACAAATCATCTCTTCAGATAAATATTTGTCCGATTTCTCAGCATGGTTGCTTAATGGAAAATAGAGCTTAACCCGGGTTCCCTCATCCTCTTCAGACTCTATATCAACAACCCCGCCGTGGGTTCCCATACTGCCAAAAACCATCGCTAATCCCAGTCCGCTTCCCTTGCCCTCTTCTTTGGTGGTGAAAAAAGGTTCCAACACCCGATTCAGGTGCTCCTTTTTAATACCGCAACCATTATCAGCTACCTCAATAGTCAACAATTGACTACCCTCCATGCCCGGGTGAACATGCAAAAAAGCCTCATCCGGTTCAAAGGTGCGCAAGGAAACAGTTATCTTTGGCTCCGCCCTGCCCTCAAGCGCATGCGAAGCATTCACCAGCAGATTGAGCATCATCTGCTGCATCTGCGATCCATCGCCCCGAATATGATAATCCCGCTCTCCGAGTTCATGGAGGATGACAATATTTTCAGGGATGGATGAGCGCGCCAGCTTTAATATCTCTCTGATAAAAGGCTGCACCGGCACAGGTTTAAGCTCAGCCTCCTGTTTTCGTGAAAAAGCCAGCAACTGCTTGATCATTTCCGCCGCACGATAACCTGCCTGCTCAATGCCCTTCAATTTATCCTGTACATCGGGATTGGATGCCGTCCGTTTCTTAACCAGATAGAGGCTGCCCAGCATGCCGGCCAGTACATTATTAAAATCGTGGGCAATGCCGCCAACCAGCGTACCCAGCGCCTCCATTTTCTGGGCCTGCCTGAAATTTTCCTCTAATTTCTCATGCGCCGTCATATCCTGCTGAATTGCTACGAAATGGGTAATACTGCCATTTGCATCAAAAATCGGCGCTACCGACATCAGAACTGGATACAGAGTTCCATCTTTGCGCTTGTTCACCATCGAACCTTCCCATACTTTTTCAGACGCGATTTCGTGCCAGGAATGCTTATGAAATGAATCGTTCTGTCGCCTGCTTTCCAATATGGCCGGCGTTTTCCCCAACACCTCATCAACGGCATAACCAGTAATTCTGCTGAAAGCCGGATTGACATATTCGATTATGGCATTGGCATTGGTAATCAGAATGGATTCGCCAGCCTGATCAATAGCCATCTGTAGCTTGCTGAGTTCATCATGCTGGCGCTGGCGCTCGGAAATATCAGTACATAGCGATGTCACTCCGATCACTGTGCCATCTTTTCTGACCAGCGGCGTATTGTGCCACTCGCATGTAATGGTGCGACCGTCCCGTGTGAAATTATCATTAATACTGTGACATCCTCCCCGATTTGCCATCAGTTGCTGCCAGACCGCATCTATCGCTGGTCGCTGATCAGCAAACAGTAATAATTCAGTCGCATGCCTGCCGATAGCCTCTTTTGCACGATAACCAAAAATTGTTTCCGCCCCATGGTTCCACTGGGCAACGGTAAAATCAGTATTCCATTCAATCACAGCCATATTGGTCTGACTCATATACAATTCATGTCGCTGCCGGGAAATACGCAAAGCGCCTTCAGTCATGCGCTGTTCGGTGATATCACGAATCACCAACTGAATGGCCGTCTTGCCATCAAACTCAATAAGTTTCGGCGTTATCAGTGCAAAAAGACTTGATCCATTCTCCGTAAGCAAATGCTCCTCCATGGCTTCAAGTGGCTGTCCGTCCAGCACAGCCTGCATTCTGTCAGTCACCAGAGCTCTGCTCTCCGGATGCACAAAATCAAGTACAGGTCTGTTCAGTATTGCACTGATATCCTCCAGACCAAAGAGACGCAGGGCGGCATTATTCGCATAAACCATTTTCGCATCAACAAACACGACCACACCATCAGGCAGATCGCTTATCAGACGGCGATACTTGTACTCACTATCACGCAAATGCCGGACTACAACATCTCTGTTGACAGAATGAGATACCAGCTTCCAAAGCAGTGCGGCAAGCAGTAGTAGAAAAATCAGCGTATAACTGGCAATGCGGCTAGCCAGCGGCCCGGTGATGGAAGCCATTTCACTGCCGCTTCGATATTCAACCAGCTTCCATAACGGCGATCCGGCATTTATATCGCCGCCGGCCTGTTGTTCCAAGGCCTCCGGCAAGGCCTGTCTGGCAGCCTCCAGTGGCCGGATTGTTATGAAGGTGAACATGCCCTGAGCATCGCGAAACTGTCCGCGTTCCTGTCCGCGTATAGATAACCAGGCCTCGTGAAACCTGTCCCTGAACTGCTCGGCACGGCGTTCGGGAAACATGAAACTCCATGCTTCGCCCTCATTACCGCTGAACAACCAGTCTCCATTCTTATTGAGCAAATGGCTGTGCCGTTGTTGCTTGCCATGCATGGCAACAACGCGCTCAAACATTACATCAGCCAGCACATTAAACACCAGCACCCCCTGTTTAACTTCGCTTGCGTCGACAACAGGCGTAATAAGACGAATGCTTACCTCCAGTGGCTGCTCAAACTCACCTTGCTCGAAATTCAGATCCATCGGCGAGATATAAATCTGATGTTGTTTCAGTGTTGCCGACTCGGTAAAATAATAGCGCCTGCTTTTATCCTGCAACGCTTCAGGCGAAATTAATATCGGCCTGCCGCCCCGATAATCCACTCGTAACAACTCCCGCCCCTTCAGATCAATCAAGCGAATTTTTTCATAATATTTTTTCACTGCCAGCAAAGATTTGAATTTCTCGGCCAGATCGTTGAATGCGGTGCTGCTGGAATATTTGAACCCGGCCTTTAACTCCTGCATATCGGCAAAGGTCATCAGGTCGGAAGCAAAAAAACGAAACTGATCATCCAGCAACAGCTTCTCCTGTCGAACCAGTGATTGATCCGCCATTTCCGCCTGGCGCAGCAGATCATCACTGGACAGGGAATAATATGAATAACAGAGTGTGACCAGCAGCATGGCTGCAAAGGAATAGTAAAATAAAAACCGCTTTAGTTTCATTGCCTGCCCCAAACTATACTCAAACCAAACTTGAGTAGAGTTACCTGACAGACGCCATAAACAACATAGATGACGGGATAGAACACTTTCAGGATAGTTACTGTTTCCTGGGTCTTTAGCGCTTGCAAAGCGGACGCAAGTCAGGCTCTTCAGCTGCTCTGGCAATGGAATCGACAAACTGGCCGAGTTCATCAAAACTGAGCACGGACAACAGTTTTTCCAGCAACTTTGAATCCACAGTAGCCATGACCGGCCCATTTTTTAATTTCACTTCAACCCCGGCCAGACTGAAGTGATCTACTCCTTCCGACTCAGCCATCAGCTCTTCACTCATTTGCAAAGTGGCTTCATAAAATTTTTCGACCTGGTCTATGCTGTCGGATTCAATATCATCGCTCAACAATACCAGCAGTTCTTCGCCTTTCTGCCTGCATTCGAATACAAGTCCGACTTCCTTTAATTGGCCAAGAAAAATGGCTTTCGGTCTCGAATCAAAAAAAACAAACTCAAGCATTGAGTGAAATTTCAATATCGGGCTGATGCGTCAACGTTGCGTGCAGCAGGCAGGAATGAGCCACTCGCTCAACCGCCTTTCTCCTTTTCTCAGGCAGGCCGGGCAGTTCTATGCTGATACTTATCGGATTCATGCGTTTGGGCTTGTCATCCGTGGCCCAGTCACAGCTGACCTGTAAACCCTGCATCGATAAACCTGCCCGCCTGCAATAGTTGGCCACATAATAACCCACGCAACCGGCCAGAGCAGAAGCGAAAAGCTCCGGCGGTGTTAAACCGGAGTCTTCTCCTGCATTCGTAACAGGCTGATCCATCACAATCGAATGACCCCGGTGTGTTACGCGAAATGCCACCCCATCCAGATATTTGGCAATAATTTCAGGCATGCGTCTTACTCTCCATCCAGACGGTTGATACCGAGCACCTTCAAAAACGCCTTTTCATAAAACGGCTCGGAAACGCCGGTTTTCATTTTACGCATAAAATATTTCTCAAACATCACCTTGGCCGTATGCACCCATTTGCCCTTTTTCATCCACTGCACATTGCGTGGCGGAATTTGCGGAAGAGCCACAAAGGCAGCACCTGTATCACCCATATCAGCCAGACAAATGGCATTCCATGTGCCACACTTCTGAGGTGCTTCGCCCTTGATATCATGACAGATATTTTCAACAGCAGCTGTCACCATGGTGTCAATCAGATAACCGGTTTTCGGCGTACCGCATGGCACAGGTGTGACTTCAGTTGGCGGGATAGCGACACAGACTCCGACTGAATAGATATTCTTGTATTCCGGATTCTGCTGGAAATCGTTAATTTTTACGAAGCCCATTGGATTACACATTTCTTCCACCTGAGCGACGGGCGGAATACCACGGAAGGCCGGTAGCATCATGGCATATTTGAAATCAATCTCGAAGGTTTCATCTGTCTCACCTTTTTTGTCCACGGTTTCAACAAACATCTTTCCATCTTCAACTTTGGTCGTTTTGGCGTTAACGTGCCATTTGATATGACGCTGGCGCATCTCGGCTTCAAGCATTCCCTTGGAATCGCCGACCCCGCCCAGACCCAGATGGCCGATATAGGGCTCGGCCGTGACAAAGGTCATCGGTACTTTATTGCGAATGCCGCGCCGACGCAGTTCGGTATCGAGAATCATGGCAAACTCATAAGCCGGGCCGAAACAGCTGGCCCCCTGAACCGCTCCAACCACAATCGGGCCGGGATCTTTGCAGAACGTTTCAAAAGCATTATATGCCTCGACTGCATGATCGACATGACAAATCGATTGCGTGTGCCCATCCGGCCCCAGACCATCAACCAGTTCAAAAGCCAGACGTGGGCCGGTTGCAATAAACAGATAATCATAATCCAGATCATGTCCATTATGCAACGACAGCCTGTTCTCTTTGGCATGGATCTCTTTTACGCCACTGGCGATAAAATTAATACCCTTTTTATTCAGATAAGGGCCGACTTCAAAGCAAACATCCTCACGTGTTCGCCAACCGACACCAACCCATGGATTGGATGGAACAAAGTGAAAGTAATCCACATTGGAAACCACGGTCACCTCATGTTCCCCGTCTAATTTTTTCAAGGCTGCCTTCATTTCATAAGCAGCAGGCAAGCCCCCGATTCCTGCTCCCATAATAACTACGTGTGCCATACTACTCTCCTTGTTCGGGAATTCTCCCGTGCATTATGATTCGGATAAAGGAAAGTAAACTGCCCTTTCTTTTATCCTGCTACATGAGAGGACACCCATTGCATTGGGCATCCTCTTCATATTCTTTTTTATTCTGTTGCAGCTTTACAACTACAGGTATCAAGCCCGAGAATCACATAAAGCGGGCAGAATTTAATGAATGCCGTCAGCACAAACACACTGCCTGCGCCAATTGCCACTGCATTCCACGGCGATGCCAGTCCACCCATATAGCCAAAGGCAATTGCTGCCGCCCCGGCCAGCAGACGAAATACTCGATCCATAGTTCCAACATTTGCTTTCATATCTATCTCCTTTGTCGTTTTGACAGGTGCTATTCTGGGGCTTCTCTTGTGCACTTCAGTGACATTGTTACTCAATCCTGACAGGCCACCTGATGCAGCCGCTTGATGTTACATAATGTGATCCGGTTACGGCTTAACTCGACCAGTCCTTTACGTTCAAAATTCTTTAACAGACGACTGATTACCTCACGCGCCGTACCCAGTTCAACAGCCAGCTGCCTATGCGTACTCTCAAGCTCAAAACCATCCTTCCTCCCGTTTTTTAACAGCGTGCGTGCCAGACGCACATCCATGCGGCCAAAAGCGACATCCTCCAGCAACAGCATCAAATCGCAGACACGTTCACCGATACTGGCCATGACATAACGCCGAAAACCGGCAGAACCGACCAGAGCATGGTCAAAGACATCCAGTGGCAGTATAATCAGATCCACATCTGTCTCAGCAACCCCCTCGGCAGGATAATTCCGGGAGCCAAGAAGGCATGTGGTTGTCAACATGCAGCTCTGACCTTCTTCGACACGATAAAGAAGAATCTCATGACCTTGCGGGTCGACTTTTTGTACACGGATCGAACCGGAAGCCACCAGTACATAACCCTTACAGGCATCACCATCCCGGAACAGGATACTACCCTTTTCCACTTGCAGACGTTTTGCCTTGCACGCATCCTGAATCCATACGGCATCGCTAAATTCATTCAGCACCGGGAATAAATTTAGCCAGTCTTTGCTGCGTTGAACAGATGTCATCTCAAAGGCTCTTAAGTGCCTGCTCAAGCAATGGCCTTGCTTCCTGTATAAGACATTCCAGTTCAGGATTATCAATCATAGCCACCATGGCTGCCGGATCGATAATGGAAACTACTGTATTACCTGATTCATCCTGATATACGATCACATTACACGGCAGCATCAAACCCAGCTCTGTTTCCAGATTCAGCGCCTGATTGGCCAGCTTCGGATTACATGCCCCTAAGATCACATAAGGTGCCCGGTCTACATCAATTTTCATTTTCAGCGTTGCTGCCACATCAATGCGGGTCAGAATGCCAAAACCCTTATCCATCAGGGCACTGGTGATGGCAGCTTCCGCATCTTCTATATTACCATCATATACTGTTCTCATACCATAATCATTGCTCATTACTTCCTCCTTTTTCCGTCAGTTTATTTATGACCCTTGAACCGCGAATACACACGAATCAATCTCTATTCTTTGTGGTCTTTGCGTGAGCTGGTTCCTACCTGTTCTGCACCTTTTTTATTCGCGTCTATTCGCGGTTCGTTCTTTCTCTTTCACTTCAGGCTGCGGCGCAATATTGCAGAAGCCCTGTGGCGCAACAGCCAGTGATGCATTGAATTTACTCGACAAATTCTGGAAGGCGATCAGAGCAGTCAGTTCAATAATAGCATCATCATCAAAATAACAACGCAGACGCTCAAAGAGCATTTCTGTAGTATCCTGATCACTATGAGTGACAACCTCGGCATAGGCGAGCGCAGCCTTCTCTCTGTCCGAATACAGACCGCTATCTTCAAAGCAAGCCAGGTCGGCCAGCTTTTCTTCACCCACATGGCGATTGACTGCCGTAGCTGAATTAATATCAACACAGAAAGAGCACCAGTTGATTTGTGAAACGCGCACCGTAATCATTGAGCGCAGCGCCGGTTCAATCGGC
>JAJRTX010000058.1 GCA_021545665.1 Zetaproteobacteria bacterium | reverse complement strand
GGCAACATCCCGGCGGAAATGCTGGGAGAGGCGCATATACTGATAACGCATAAGCAGATGAGAGAGCCAGTCCAGCTCCCGAACCTTGCTCAACAGGTACTGTTCAACCCGGCCAAACATACTTCTCTGATCACCTGTTTCTGAAATCATCTCCAGCGAAGCTCCCGAACAGAGCTGATCACGCTCGCTCTGAACCTGCTGGCGAATATCCATTCGGGTATATTGAGGAATGACGCCTGCCTCATATAGCATATCGAGCGTTTCCAACTCCGTATGCAGAAGTGAAAGGTAGGCATTTCTCTCACGTGCCTGCTTTTCAACCTTTACCCTGCCGGCTTTCAGGAGCTGGTGAATATCGCCTGTAATATTATGATGGGCCGCCTTGGACAGTACACCGACTTTACGGAACCCCTCAAGCACTGATACTGCACCCTGCTCTGCCCGCCTTATCCCTGCATTGAACTCAGCCTCTTCATACAGATCAAGCCTGTCCATACCAAGCATTTTCATCAATGGACGAATCGTTGAGGCATTGATCAGCAATGTAAACACAACCACACCAACCGTCATCGCCAGCAACATATCCCTGCCCGGAATGCCAACGGGGATCGAAAGCACCATAGCAATCGCCAGACCGCCTTTCAGACCCCCCCACCACATAATATGCCGTTCTGCCCTGCCAATATCGGGCAAGCGAAACCACCGGGTCACAAGCGGAACCATGCCGTGAATGGTGATTGCCCGTGCAAGCAGTACCAGCAGAATAGCAACCATGATGGCCCAGCCATGCTGGATCAGAAAACCTGGCTCTATTGAGAGCCCCACCAGCAGAAACAGCAGTGCGTTACAGACATAGGCGACAAACTCCCAGACATCCCGAACCGTTTCCGCCACCTCCTGAGACATTCTGCTGCGTCCCCAGACACCCAGACAGATTGCCGCGACCACCACAGTCATCACACCAGACATGTGCAGCATATGTTCAGAGATAATAAAACCGGCATAAGCCATCACGATAGTAAGTGTGACTACCGCACTTCGGGATTGAAGAAACCGCATCGCCTCACTAAGCAACATACCGATAACCAGACCGACCGCCGCACCACCGAAAAAGACGCGCCCAAACTCACCTATTGCAGCCCCCACATGCTGCCACTGCATCGTGCCAACCAGGGCGATCCCCAACAGAACCTTGAACACCACCAGTGCGGTTGCATCATTAAGCAGCGATTCACCTTCAACCAGCACATTCAACCTGAGAGGTGCACCAAGTTCCTTAAACAGGGCAATCACTGCAATCGGGTAAGTAGCTGAAATCAGCGCGCCAAACAGCAGCGCATAAACAGGCGACATATCAAGCAACCACCAGAGACCAAGCCCAACCAGGCCGGTAGAGAGAAGCAGAGCAGGCACTGCAAGCGTAAAAATCGGCACAATATCTTTTAACAGCTGCCTGTCATCAAGATTAAACCCCGATTCAAAAATCAAGGCTGGGAGAAATACAAACAGAACCAGTTCAGGAGAGAGGTGAAAAGCCTGTAGCGGCTCCAGGGGTGCCCATGTCTGATCCAGCCAGCCAAGCAATATTCCCAGCACCACCAGCAGTGCGCTAAAGGGCACAGGTACCCGGCGACAGACTGCTGCCGCCAGAACGGCTACAGCCAACAGGCAGACAGTAATAAAAATGGTTTCAGACAGTGGCATGCTTTACGCCTCTTATCTATCCATAGCATAAATTGGCAATCAACGGAACGGAGAAGCAGGAAATATTACTTGGATTTAATCAGTGAACGCCGACTTTCGACCAACTCAGGACATTCGTTACGTACTCAGTTCGAGTCCTACTTGGCTCCCCGAGCAGGACAAAACTGGGCACCATTGGAATGAGGTGATTTATCTTACTTAGATAAATGAGTGCGAATGTCTGCTTTCGGCCAAAAGCGGACATTCAGAAATCTTGTAAGGTTAGTCTATAATGCATTCAAGAAAAGTAATTTACGCTCCTTGGTTACCCCTTAATACCCAATATCAAGGAAAATATAGGAGTATACAGGAGGGTAATAATGGACAATAGTTAGACATATTAACGAGCCACAAGCCTTATAAAAGCTTCCAACCATATATGGCGGTTATTCCAAGGGTATATATTGCGAGAATAACAACATTAATCGGGTTCCCAGAAAGTTTTGGTGTTTTAATCTGTGACACATTCAAAGCTGAAATAATCAGGCAACTAACATAGAGAATAATAGCAAAAGTATCTTTATCAAAAAAGCCTGCAAACAGAAGGATGAAAACGAGTAAGATGTTGTTGTTGTCAAGAGCCAGTCCTGTGTACTTTGTCCCACCAGCAAGACCGAACGTACTGAAATAACTCAATCGTATCGCACTTCCCGCAACCATAAGAAATGCGCCTGCTAGAAATATAGGAGAAAATTCGCCATAGCTCAAAAGAAGAATGGCCGGCGTAACGCCATAGCTTACGATGTCTATCAATACATCAAGCTGCCCGCCAAAGGTACTGTCATTGCCCGTTCGCCCCTTCATTCTTCTTGCAACAAGTCCATCCGCCCAATCAAAAACAACAGACCAGATCATGCCAATCATGGCAGCCGCATAAAC
The DNA here is from genome assembly GCA_021545665.1 of Zetaproteobacteria bacterium. The sequence continues at coordinate 2,059 of JAJRTX010000058.1, read as the reverse complement.
ACCTATAATACAAAAGTAGATTGCAAGTATTGTACAAGCCAAGCCTGCAAGGGAACAAAGATTCGGAATATCTTTTACATAAGATAGTATGGTAGGCTGTTGAGGCCCAGTTGTTTCAGTCGGCATCATGTTTCCTTGAAATTATTTATTTCTATTTTACTTAATTTGAAGTCCGCTATTTGAAGTCTGCTACTTTAGCCGCGAAGTGAATACTATCAAAGGATTATCAAAGAATGGTTGTTTATACAGTAGGTACGTTTGATTTGTTGCATGTTGGGCACCTTGCCTTATTAGAATACTGTGCCAGTTTAGGAGATACTGTTGCAGTTGGTGTTGCTTCTGACGAAGTTGTCAAATTGTATAAGCCTAATATTCCAGCCATTCCTCTTGAGCAACGTATACGAATGCTTCAGGCCCTTCGCTGTGTGGATGTTGTACTTCCGTACCATGAACTGGATTATATTGCTGTTTGCAAGGAAGTTAGGGCTGATATTTTTGTTATTGGCGAAGACTGGGGGAAAAAACTTCATAATCAGGGTGTAGAAAATTATTTAAAAGCTCAAGGTAAGCAGATTGTTCAAGTTAATTATCATCCCCAAACATCATCGACTAAAATAAAGGCAAAAGTTATAGCTCAGTATCAAATTTGATGTATAAATTCAATTATATTTGCCAATAGAAAATCGGACTGCCGTCAAAACGATAGACACTAATCAGGTTACTAATTTAGATCATCTTTAATTAATTCAATGACCGCTTTTGGCCGGAAGCAGTCGTTCAGAACAAAGCCAATTCAAGCTCCAAAGAGCTCTTCTGCATGGCGTGCTATCGCAATCTCCACCTCGTCACGCGATGCGCTTAAGCCCAGCGCCCTCATCGAAGCCACCGGTGCATCCCGCATCCCACAAGGAATAATTCCGGTAAAATGTTTCAGGTTCGGATTGATATTCAGTGCAATGCCATGATAGGTGACCCACTTCCGGCAACGCACCCCTGCCGCAGCAATCTTTAACCCATCCACCCAGACTCCAATACCTCGCTTATCACGATCGGCCTCAACACCGAAACCGGCCAGCGTTCGGATCACCATCTCCTCAAGCCGCCAGACATGCCTGTGCAGGTCCTGTTCACGGCTTATATCGACAATCAGATAACAGACCAGTTGCCCCGGCCCGTGGTAGGTCACCTCGCCACCACGTCCGGTCTCAAACACTTCGATGCTTTCACCATCAATCTTCCGGGTCAGAATATCATCGTCACTGCCCGAAGTTCCCAGCGTATAAACAGGAGGGTGCTCAGTGAGAACAAGGGTGCTCCCCCGCCTGCCGGCAAGAAGCTCAGCCACGATATGTTCCTGCTCGCAAACCGATTCCGGGTAGCTTTGAAGATCATGGCGAATCACATTGATCGCAGTGTCATCTGGAATCGTGTTGGACATGCTCAAAAGGCTAGCCTTGTGGCCGTCCATTGACCATGCATGGCAGCAGTCTACAATAGCCAGATCATTTCATTCAGGAGCGGGTTGTGAGTAAAACAAATCCAACATCACCGGAGATCGAAAAGCTCTCTTTCGAAGAGTCTCTTCAACAGCTGACCGAACTGGTAGAGAAGCTGGAGTCCGGTAAATTGCCACTGGAAGAGAGCGTTGCGGCCTTTGAATCAGGCGTACAACTTTCAAGACACTGTGAAGCCCTGCTTGACCATGCTGAACAACGCCTGCAAGTCCTCAACGACCAAGATAGCGAACAGTAGTGCCTGACATCTCATTTCTTGAAGTGCATGCGGAGCATCTGAACCGTGCATTGGAGCAACTGCTTGCCACGAAACGCAGCGCAGTGCCTGAACGCCTCTGGGATGCGATGCGTTATTCACTACTGGCTGGCGGCAAGCGGATTCGCCCCGCTCTGATTTTTGAATGCTACAGGGCATGTGGTGGTAGTGATTTCGAATCTGTCATGCCTGCTGCCATGAGTGTTGAGAGCATGCACACCTACTCCCTGATCCACGATGATCTCCCCTGCATGGACAATGATGAGCTTCGTCGTGGCATGGCGACATG
>JAJRTX010000057.1 GCA_021545665.1 Zetaproteobacteria bacterium | reverse complement strand
GGCCTGCTGTAGCGAATATTCTTTATTTTCTGCACCCGACGATTTTTCCACCATTCAATACAGCAATTGTAAACGGATTTAACCGCTTGTTCGGTGAGAAAAGGAAGCTGGGTTCCTGGTCTGAATATCTGGCTATGCGCACGGTTATACTCGAAGTCAATCAGAAGCAGAGGAACCTGTTGTATTCTGATTTGGGTGCGGATGCAGGTATGTTATTCGAGATTGGCATCAACAGGATGCTTGTCGGTAATGAACATGCATTGACAGACGTTGAGCGCGAAAAGATCGAAAAAACCCTGAAGAAGCGCCACAAAGAGGTAATGGAGGAAAAGGAACAGGACAGCCTTCACTCTGAAATGCAGGCGCATTTACTCAGGATTGGCAGTGAACTGGGATATGATGTGATCTGTGCCAGCAATGATCCGTCCCGATGCCATGCCGGGAAATCTCTGGGCTCAATGAGTATGCCGCATTTCCCAAAGCTCCCGCTGAGTAAGGATGCGGAAAAAACTATTCGCCTGATTGATGTGCTCTGGTTTGAACGGAAGAGTCATCGGGTGGTGGCGGCATTTGAAGTTGAGAAAAGCACGTCTATCTATTCTGGCATATTGCGCTTAATGGATCTGCATCATTCGTTCCCGGATTCAATCACATCGCTATACATTGTGATTCCCGATGGGCGGGAAAAGGAAGTGCGCTTTCAGATGAGCAGACCATCCATCCATGCTGCTGAAGTAACTATGTATTACATACTGTTTTCCGATCTCAGGAAGCATTGTGATGCGCTTTGTCTGTTTGGTGAGTCCAAGGATATTCTGATGAAAATCGCCAAAACGGGATCAGCGTAGCTTCTGTGAGTAGTAGCTACCGTACATTCACCCTGCATGGCGTGATTGGTGCTGCGATGGGAATCATTGTGCTGCATCCGTTAACCAAGGCGGTCTACTGGTTTGAATTTAGAGATAGGTTGATTACGGATGCTGATAGCCTGTGGGCTTTTTTTCTATATCGTTTTGAGTCTGCTTTTGCCGTTGAGATGCTGCCCATGACGTTTGCGTTTGCATTAATCGGAGCCAGTATCGGGCTTGCCTTTGCATTTTATCATCTGACATTGTTGCGACAGCATCAGAGCATACTGAATCTGGAGCATGAGTTATCCGAAGACTTGCCCTCACTGATCAGTTCGGGAGAGAGTGAACGTCTGGAATTTAAATCATCCGTGCGTTGGGACTTTCGGCAGCAACGGGCCAACAAGGCACTGGAAGCCGTGATTACAAAATCAATTGCAGGATTCATGAACCATAAGGGAGGAAGCTTGCTGGTGGGTGTTTCCGATGTCGGTGAGGTAGTAGGATTGCAGGACGATTATAAAACTCTCAAACACAAAAATAGAGATGGGTTCGAGTTGTTTATTAATGATCTCACGGAAGCACGTCTGGGTGGCGAGTTTTGCGCGCAGGTTCATTGTTCATTTTACGTGATTAAAGGGAAAGATATTTGTCGCATCTTTGTTGAGGCTTCAAATGTGCCGGTTTATGTGCGTGATGGAAAAGTGGATCGCTATTTTTTAAGAACAGGAAATGGGACACGGGAACTCGATGCTCGCGAGGCACATGCCCATATTGAGCAGCATTAAGAGGGTACTCTGATACATGTAAAATTAAAGGCACGGCTTTATACCATCTGGCGCGTATGGATCAAAAGGCCGTGCCGGTTGGAGGTGGAGTCATTCCGGGCTCCACCCTCTGTTATGCTAATGGAGGATGAAATATGATGATGGATATGATGAACAATGGTATGGGTGGATGGGGAATGATGCTCTTTCCCCTCTTTTTCTGGTTGCTGGTCATTGCCGGGGTGGTATTGATTGTGCAATGGCTTTTTGGTCGAAAAAAAGAGTCGGCATTGGATATTCTCAAGCAGCGCTATGTGCGAGGTGAGATCGATAAAGCGGATTTTGAGCGTATAAAAAAGGATATTAGCGAGGGTGAGGGGCCATGAAATTAAATATACGCAATAATCATTGGCCTGATTATTTTTGTAGTAGTCATCAGTGGCAGAGTTTCAATTCTTCGGGATATGAAAGATAACTTGTTGAATTAGTCTTTTGGGGATCTATTTGGCAAAAGTAGTTATTGGAAGTAATTCAAGTTAGAAATGGTTAATATTCTGCAATGGATTTACTTCATCTATTTAAAGGCCTTTCCGATCCCGTGCGATTGAGGATAGCTCACCTGCTTACGCAAAGGGACGAGTTATGCGTTTGTCATCTGACCGATGTGCTCTCTCTACCTCAAAGTACAGTTTCCAGGCACTTGAATACGCTAAGGAATTCCGGCCTGGTGGAAGCAGAGCGCAGAGGGAAATGGGTCTATTACCGCATGCTCAATTCCAATGCTCATGTGGAAGCAATTTCGGATCTTATTAGAAATAGTGCTGTTTCTGATAAACAGCTCCAGAGTGACATTGCAAGCCTGAAAGAATCCATTTGTTAAGATCGCACTATTAATTTACATATCCGCATAAGCGGATATACTGTGCTCCACTTATTAATGAAATGGAGCGCAAATGTCATCTGAAAGTCAATCCATGGGCCTGTTCGCCCGTTATCTAACCGTCTGGGTGTTCCTCTGCATCGTTGCCGGCATTGGTCTGGGAGTCTGGGCTCCATCTGCATTTCATGCCTTGGGTGTGATGGAAATAGCCCATATCAACCTGCCGGTTGCGCTTCTGGTCTGGGCGATGATTCTCCCGATGTTGCTCAAAATCGATTACTCATCCCTGCATGAGGTATGGGAGCACAGGCGAGGGGTCGGTGTGACCCTGGGCATCAACTGGCTGGTAAAGCCATTTTCAATGGCACTGCTTGGATGGATTTTTTTACAATACCTCTTCGCACCATTTCTCGAAGCAGACAAAATTCCTGAATACATCGCCGGTCTTATATTTCTGGCAGCAGCTCCCTGTACAGCCATGGTGTTCGTGTGGTCACGCCTGGTGGGCGGGTACCCGCAATTCACGCTCTCTCAAGTGGCACTGAACGATATGATTATGATTTTTGCTTTTGCACCAATCGTCGGCTTGCTGTTGGGTGTCGCCTCCATCATCGTGCCGTGGGATACCCTGTTTCTATCGGTTATGTTGTATATCGTCATTCCGGTTCTTCTGGCTTATGCAGGCCGAAAATTCCTGATCGCAGCGGGCAAGCTGGATGACGTTCTGCACATAATGGACCCCATATCAATGGCTGCGCTCCTGCTCACTGTTGTGCTTCTTTTTGGTTTCCAGGGTGAACAGATCCTTGCTCAACCGCTGGTGATTTTGCTGTTGTCGATTCCGATTATTATTCAGGTCTATTTTAATTCCATGCTCGCCTACTGGCTTAACAGGAAACGGAAAGTAGCGCACTGTGTTGCGGGGCCATCTGCCCTGATCGGGGCTTCCAACTTTTTTGACCTGGCTGTCGCTGCCGCGATCGCACTGTTCGGATTTGAATCAGGCGCGGCATTGGCTACAGTGGTTGGCGTACTGGTTGAAGTACCTGTGATGTTAACGGTGGTTTCTATTGTGAATCGGAGCAAAGTTTGGTATGAAAGGGGGATATGCTAACATCATGAAACTGAAGGTCTTATTTCTCTGTACGGGCAACGCCTGTCGTTCACAGATGGCCGAGGGCTGGCTGAAATATCTGGGGGGAGATCGTTTTGAAGTCTACTCCGCAGGCATTGTCGCCCACGGCAAGAATCCACGCGCGATTACTGTGATGAAAGAGGTCGGTGTGGATATCATCGGCCAGCAATCCGAACAACTGGACCCATCGATTCTACATGAGCTTGATCTTCTGGTTACTGTATGTGGCCATGCAGATGAGAGTTGCCCGGCTGTTCCGGTCCGTTGTGAAAAACAGTACTGGCCTTTTGATGATCCGGCCAGGGCCAGCGGCAGCGAAGATGAAATTATGGCCGAGTTTGTTCGGGTAAGGGATCAGATTCGTAACAGGATTGAGACTTTTGTAAATTATTTGCCCCTGGAATCAGGCTAGCGCACTATTGACCTCATGCGTATTTTACTAGTCGAGGACGACAAGCGGCAGGCTGAATTTATCAGGCGCGGGCTGGAGCAGGAAGGCGCATGTATTGATCATGCTGCGGATGGTGAACTGGGCCTGAGTCTGGCCCTGGCAGCTCCGTATGATCTGTTTATTTTCGATTTGATGTTGCCGATCAGGGATGGCTTGTCACTCATTCATGCTGTGCGCGCAAAGGGCGTGACTACGCCGATTCTGGTGCTCAGTGCTCGCAATTCGGTGGATGATCGGGTGCAGGGGCTTCGAGCCGGCGGTGATGATTATCTGGTTAAACCATTTGCATTTTCCGAACTGGTGGCGCGTCTGGATGCCCTGCATCGGCGAGCAACGGGACTGGTTGAACCGGCCCGACTGAGCGTGGCGGATTTGTACATTGATTTGCAGCGTCATAAGGTCTTTCGTGGCGGAAATCCGATTGAACTGCAGCCAAAAGAGTATGTCCTGCTGGAATATCTGATGCGCAATGCAGGGCGCGTGGTGTCCAAAACCATGATCATGGAGCATGTCTGGGATTACAATTTTGATCCGCAAACCAATGTTGTCGAAGCGCGTATTTCCAGATTGCGCGAAAAAATAGATCGCCCCTTTGATTGCCGCCTGATTCATACTGTGCGTGGTATCGGTTATGTGCTGGAGGATCGCAAGCCATGATTCAGACATTGCGTCTGCGTCTCACCCTGTGGCATGCCTCGGTTTTTGGCGCTCTGGCATTGATCGTGTTTGTGATTGCCTACTACATGGTCAGCCATCAGCTGTTGCACGCTGTCGATGTTGATTTGCAGGATAACGCCCAGGAGTTTGCAGAACAGCTGAAAGTTGGTGGCATGGCGGCCCTGAAGATAGAAATTGACAGTGAAACAGCATCACATGGAGAGGATGTGTTTTTTGCCCGTTTACTGGATAAACAGGGACGGATTCAAATCGAACAACTGTCTCAAACATGGGCATTCCCCATCCCCTTGCCGGATCAGTCCAGGCGTAACATGCAATGGTTTGATATCGATGCAGATATGCCTGGTGGCCCGGTCAGGTTACTGGCGCTGCCTGTGGCGGGTTCCAGATGGATAGAAGTCGGACTTTCACTGACCGAATATGAATCTCAAATGCACCGGATGCGCACGGTGTTTGCACTCTCGCTGCTGGTGATGGCGCTGCTGGGCGTGTTTGCCGGTTGGCTGCAACTGCGTACTGTCTTTCGTAGTGTTGAGCAGGTGCGTCGCACCGCCCTTGGTATCAGTGAAGGCAAACTGGATCGCCGCGTTGAACTGGCAGGGCAGGGACAGGAGTTGTCCGAACTGGCCGATGGTTTCAATGCGATGCTGGATCGCATTCAACTGTTACTGGGAGAGATGCGCGATGTCAGCAACCATATTGCCCACGATCTGCGTACGCCCGTGTCCCGTATTCGGGGGTTGGCCGAAACCAGTCTGACAGCAGCTTATCTCAGCGACAAAGAGCGGGTAAGCGCCCAGGCGGAGGCTCTGGCGACCATTGTCGAGGAATCGGAGCAGCTGGGTGAAATGATCAACACCATGCTGGAGATTGCCCAGACTGATGCCGGCCTGATTGAACAGCAACAGGAGCAGGTCAATCTGGCGGCAGTATTGCATGAGGCCCACGATCTTTTTTTACCCGTTGCCGAGGATGCAGGCATCATGCTCACGATTGATCTGTCCGACCCATGCTTGCCTGTGACAGGCAACAAGGCCCGCTTGCAACGAGCAATCTCCAATCTGATCGATAATGCCCTGAAATTTTCAACCGCAGGAGGCCGAGTCTGCCTGACTGGCGAAATCAATCAGGATTCAGTGCTCGTGCACGTCCGTGATAACGGCATTGGCATCTCTACAGATGATCTGGCGCATATCTTCGAGCGCTTTTACCGCTCCGACCAGAGTCGCAGCAAGCCCGGCAACGGGCTGGGGCTCAGTTATGCGATGAGCATTATTCGCAGTCACGGCGGCAATATTCTGGTTGAAAGCAGCATCGGCGTC
>JAJRTX010000056.1 GCA_021545665.1 Zetaproteobacteria bacterium | reverse complement strand
GCCTGTCTTCAAATTGTGCTGCTGCACGAATAACTGTGACGCCCAAATCCTCAAAACGCTGTTGTGAATCATTCGGAGCAATCGCGGCAATCACTTCGTGGATATGCCGGTGTACGGCTGCCCAGTCCGTTCTCGGTTCAAACGCCTGTACACCAAACAAATCAGCATCCCGCATATTCTGGGCCACATGGCCTGATGCCAGCATCGATTTGGATGGCACACAGCCGGTATTCAGGCAATCACCCCCCATCTCCCCCTTTTCAACCAATGCCACCTTTGCACCCATCTGCGCTGCACCCGCAACCATGCTGAGACCGCCAGAACCCGCACCAATAACACAAATATCAACGTAGATCATATAGCCCCTTTTTTAATCAGCATTTTCTACAGAAATTTTCTTGCGTCCGAATCGCTTATAAGCCACTGGAAGTAAAGCCAACAGGGCCAGTCCTGAAAAAGCAGCTATGATTTCCGGCGTAAAAATACCTGATACTGTAATGTCCTTGCCCTGATCCAGCACACTTCCAAGTCCTGAGCCTGCCAGCGCAAAAACAAATGTTGCAGGCATAATACCGAAGAAGGTGGCAATAAGGTAAATCCGTAAAGGTACGCCGAGGAAGGCTGGAGCAAGATTAACCAGAAAAAACGGGAAAATTGGAATCAAACGCAGCACAAACAGATAACTCAATGCATTATCAGCAAAGCCCTGCTGCATCTTTTGAATCGTACCTCCTGCTTTTGCCAGCAGATAATCACCCATGGATGTCTTGGCAATTAGAAACAAGGCTGTTGCCCCCAGTGTCGCACCGGCGACAGCATATATACCACCGGCAACGAATCCGAACAGGAACCCGCCACTGACCGTCATTACCAGGCCTCCCGGCAGAGAAAAGGCTACAACTGCAATATAGAGCAAAAGATAAGCCACAGGAGCCAGAACAGCATATTCATCCACCCAGCTCAGCAAAGAAGCCCTGTGTTCCGCCAATGCGTCAAAGCTAAGAAATTGGCCCAGATCAAAAACAAAAAACAAAGCCAGTACAGCGATAAGGATAAACAATGGTGCGATACGCTTTAGCATGAAAACCTCTTCACTAAATCCCAACAGCCTCAAAGCTGTAGTTGAGCCATAATATAATCAGCAGCGGTTGGGAAAATTTACTTAACAACCAGAGTATAATCAGGTGTAGGATTCAGTGGACAGGAATATCGATATTCCCCCTCTTTCAGTGTCACCACATAATCCCGAACACCGCCGGTTTTAATACCGCCGCCTGATACTGTCGGCAATGTCAGTCTGGAAAGACCTGCACCGCGCAACCAGAATCCCAGTTCATACGGTACATCCCGATTTCTCACCCGAAAGATGTATTCGCCGGGGCTAAGCTGCAATGACTTGGCTAGAGACAAACGCTTTTTTCCGCTTCTGGCATTAATGGCTTCACAATCATGCGATGAGTGCGTAACAAACGCATGATCCACGCCCTCTGATTCGAGAAACTGGCAGCCAGTCTGCGTCAACTCAATCACCTGTGCCGCCTGCACTGTCAATGGCAAAAGAAGCAATATAGCTACCCATATCAGAATATATTTTCTCATGAACACCTCTGTTGCGGTTTTTGTCGACAATAGGGGCGATGAATTACATTTGATCACATTGACATCCACAAGACCTGCCGACTTCTATACACTGCGCCGCCTGATATAAATCCACGAGGTAATGATGAGTCTGAAAGCTGAAATCGAAAAGCGCCGCACCTTTGGCATTATTTCGCATCCGGATGCCGGTAAAACGACATTGACGGAAAAATTACTCATGTTTGGTGGTGCCATTCAGATGGCAGGAGCAGTTAAAGCGCGTAAGACCAGTCGTCATGCCACTTCCGACTGGATGAAGATTGAACAGGAACGCGGCATTTCGGTCGCCTCTTCAGTGATGAAATTTAATTACCGTGATTTTGAAATCAATCTGCTCGACACCCCCGGCCATCAGGACTTTTCCGAGGATACATACAGAGTTCTGACCGCTGTGGATTCGGCCATGATGGTGATTGATTCAGGCAAGGGCGTGGAACCACAGACCAAGAAGCTGATGGAAGTATGTCGCATGCGTAACACACCCATTGTCACATTCATCAACAAACTGGATCGAGAAGGTCTGGAACCTCTCGATATTCTCCACGAGATTGAAGAGGAATTACAGATTGAATGCGCGCCTCTGTCATGGCCAATTGGTATGGGAAAAGCATTCAGGGGCGTTTACAATCTATACAAAAAAGAATTAAAACTGTTCAAGGCAGGAGCTGAATCCAGTGATTTTGAAACCATTCAAATCAACAATCTGAATGATCCCAGACTGGATGAACTACTGTGCTCACAGGCAGCTGAACTGCGCGATGATATTGAATTGCTTGAGGGAGCAGCCGACCCGTTTAATCTTGATCATTTCCTCAGCGGCACGCAGACCCCCGTCTTTTTTGGCTCTGCCATCAATAATTTCGGTGTTAAAGAACTGCTTGATGCCTTTGTAGAGTTCTCTCCATCCCCCGAGCCGCGTGAAGCCATGGAACGCACGGTGCATCCGGAGGAAAAAGATTTTTCCGGTTTCTGTTTCAAAATTCAAGCCAATATGGACCCGGCCCATCGCGACCGCATCGCTTTCTTTCGCATCTGCTCGGGTAAATTTGAGAAGGGTATGAGTGTACGCCATCACCGCATAGGCAAAGATGTAAAGGTACCCAACGCGACGATTTTTATGGCTCAGGATCGCGCTCATGTACTGGAAGCTTATGCCGGTGACATTATCGGTATCCATAACCATGGCACAATCAAGATTGGCGACACCTTCAGCACAAAAGCAGAGCTCAAATTCACCGGTATCCCAAATTTCGCACCGGAGATGTTCCGCCGCGTTCGATTACGTGATCCGATGAAGCGTAAACAACTGCACAAAGGTCTGGTGCAACTTTCTGAAGAAGGCGCGGTACAGGTATTCAAAACCGTAGTTGGCGCTGACTACATCCTTGGTGCCGTCGGCGTATTGCAGTTTGATGTTACCGTCGCCCGCCTGAAGGCGGAATACAAGGTGGATGCCGATTATGTGGGCACGGATTTTCAAGTGGCACGCTGGATCACCTGTGATGATGAAAAGAAGCTGACTGAATTTCGCCGTCTGTTTGAATCCAGCCTTGCCGAAGATGCAGACGGATTCCTCGCCTATCTTGCACCCAGTGCCTGGAAACTGAATTACACCGAAGAACAGTGGCCGGACATCACCTTCCACAAGACCAGGGAACATATCTGATTTGGGCCATCCGTGGCCCTCAAGCTTTTACAATAATATCACCATAAGCCTGAACGTCATTTTGGCCAAAACCAAAAGTCTGTCAATTCTAATCAGACCGTACTGATCACACTCATACGCCTCTGAGCGAAGCATAGACCATTTGACCTACAAT